>JAISEL010000085.1 GCA_031264185.1 Deltaproteobacteria bacterium | reverse complement strand
TGACCAACCGGAATGGTTTAGTTCAAATTTAGTTGGTTCGCTGTTCAAAAGACATTTTTTAATGTCTTCTTCCTGTCCAGGTGAGAGCTTCCTTCCAGTCCCGACAGGTCTGCCGCGTTTTTTGGCCGCCAGCCCTTCTTCTCCGGCGAGTTCATACCGCTCAACCCAGCGGCAGACAGTAGGAACGCTTACAAGTAGCATGAAAGCGATGATGAGTGCCGGGAAATTTCGACGATGGAGGTTAATCACCCGGTCTCTGATCATCTGCGGATACGTTTTTGTTGTGTTGGCAGGTTCAATTGTTTTCATGCATATATTATGCAATAAAAATAATGCAATATCTATTATCTGTTTGTGGTAAGGATAAAAAAGTTTTAATTCCACGATATCCTTAAATGGTACGGTGTTTATAATTTATCAAAATTATCCGCCGGGGTAATACATGCTTGGCAAACTCAAAAAATACATCAATTTGATTCAACATCACTAAAAAAGTCACTCAACAAGTTGGAAAGCATCATTGTCGTTCACACCGGTGAAAGTTGTAGATTCACAAAAGCTTTAACCAGGCAACAGAAAGATATTCTTTCCCACTTCAACGCCGTTGCAGATATTGCCGCATCGCTGGATTCTTGTATACGCTAATTTGGAGGGTAATTTAGGCAAAAATTAAGCCATCTCAAGTTTCTGGATCCTGCCTGCGGGTGCGGTAATTTTCTAGTCATTGCTTACCGTGAATTTCGTCTTTTGGAGATTGAAATAATAAAAATGAAGCATTATGCCGGTCAGCCTTTCGATCCGGCTCATGATCTGCAAGTAATCGCTGAACATTTTTACGGAATTGACTGTGACGATTTTGCGGTCGAGATCGCCACAGCAGCTATGTGGAGTATGGAGCATAGGATGAATAAACTGTTGGCGGAAAAGATTGGTACTCCTTATGACCGCCTGAAGTTTCTCCATATTTTTGGTTTGATTTAAGCCCTCTTTCAGCCGTCCAGGGACGATATCTGAGGCGACTCTCTTCTTTTCCGTTTCAGCTGGACAGCAGCGACCAGCGCCAGAATGACAAGGCCGGGCAGGCTGAAGAGCCATTTTGACGGTCTGGGCTGAGGGATTTCCACGCCTAATACTTCTGTGGGATCTTCTATGCTAACGCCCAAAGTTTCCAGGCTGCCGTTGATGCCCACATCTTCAACCATCAATTTTTGGTCCGACCAGCCCACATAAAGGCCCACGCTTTCCAGTCTGGCCTCAGCTGTATCTCCGGTCACCGGCAGAACAACCACCTGAACAACTATCCGAATCTGGAAAATGGGTCAAAAGCCGTACTTTTATTAGGATCGGCCTGAAAAATATTTAATCTTCCGGAAATATATTTTTTGCCGGAAAACTTTTGGGAAAAAAACTGGACAGATGGACAGATGGACAGATGGAGACTTAAGGCCAGTCGGCCCTTTTTATGACTAAGTAAGAACTCCCTGTTTTCAGGAGTCGAGCTCAAAAAAGGCAATTATATCAATTAGCTATAAAATCGAATTTTCGAAAAAAGGCTTTTGGATAGGCTGTCCCTTTTGGTTGGGTTCAATATATCAAATATTATAATATATAAAATAAAATGTTTAAAATAAAAAATTACCATACAATTAAGTAAGCGGAAAGATAGAATTATTTTTGCCGCCAGTCGTCGGATTTTACCGTTCCGGGGCGCCGGCCTGGTTTTCGGATGTTTTGAAGGCCCGGCAGGTGGAACCGTCCAAGCCTTTTAAAATGCCGCAGTCGGCAATGGAGGTGGAGTGGGGGCATTTGCCCCTGAGTTCCACCAGACGGCTTTTTAAGGATTGGAGAGAGGTCAGCTGCTCTTCCAGTTTTTTAATCAGGTCATCTACCAAAGTGTTGACTTCCAGACAGTCCCTTTCCGGGGCTTCCCTCAGTTTTAAAAGGAACTTGATATCCTCTATGGGCATGCCGTGCTCCCGGCAGTGGCGGACAAAGCGCAGGCGATCGACGTCGGCCCGGCGGTAAGTGCGGTAGCCGTTAGGTGAGCGGACTGGTTTTTCCAGTAAACCCTCTTTTTCGTAATAGCGGATCGTCACCACCTGAACCCCGACCATATTGGCCAGTTCTCCGATTCTGATGAATTCTTTTTTATCAGTAGTCACGATTTTTTTCTCTCCCCTAAAAAAAAAGTAAAAAAACCTTGACTCTATAGTAGCTATAGAGTCTATAATTGTCAACTAATGGGTCAAACCCAAATTTGTCGTAAGGAGTGATTTATGAATCAATACTGTCCCATTTGCGGTATTGTCCATGACCGCGACCATGGTCATCACCACCATCAGGTCCAGACAGGTCTGGTCGGGTGTCCGGAATCTTTCGGCCCCGAGGAGCGGGAAAAAGGAGGTCAGGCTTCGGCCGACGAGGGAGACGACGACCCGGCGCCACAAGGTCCGGGTCCGGAGCAGGACCGGCTGACGATCGCTTACCTGTTGTCCGGTCTCTGCTGCCAGAAGGAGGCCGAGGACTTAAAAGGCCGTCTGGCCTATTTACCAGGTGTTGACATTCTGGACCTTGATCCGGTCCGGAAGACTTTAACCGTTACTCTGTCCGCTGATAGCCGGGATTCTCTGGAATCGGTCCTGAAAAAAGAAAACCTTCAGCCCTCTCCTTTAGAGGCTCCCGAGCCGACCGGTTCGATTGCCCAAGCCGGCCTTAGTCAGGATCTCTCTCCGGCCGCTCAAACTGTCCGCTTTCATGTGCCCGGTCTGTGCTGCAACATGGAGGTTAACCGCCTTCAAGACCGGCTGGGGAAAATCTTTGAGGTAAAAAGCCTTGATTTTAACTTAAACGAGCGGGTCGTAACCGTGGGCCACTCTTTAAAAAGTCAGGAACCTCTGATCGCGGCCTTTAAAGAGGAAAATCTGCCGGCCGAAATAATGGCCGACGAAGATAAACCGGAAAACCGTCCCACGCCCTGGAAAAGGCTCATTGTCGCTACGCTTCTGGCTTTTCTGGCTGAGGGTCTTCACTGGAATGAGGTCTCGCGCTACGTTATCTGGGGACTTTCGGCTTTTTCATTTATTATTACCGGTTTCGAGGTCTACAAGGAAGGCTTAGTCTCTTTCAGGCACTTAAGGCTGGACATGAACGCCCTCATGAGTTTAGCCGTGACCGGTGCGGTGGTAATAGGCGAAGTGGCTGAAGGGGCAATGGTTTTAGCTCTGTTCTCCCTGGCTGAGGCTTTAGAGGACCGCAGTTTAAGTCAGGCCAGAGCGGCCATTGCCGGCCTTTTGGCTCTGGCTCCGGATAAGGCCACCATCCGCACTCAAGATGGTCAATGGCGCCAGATTCAGGCTGAGGAAGTGCCGGTGGGCACTATAATCCAGTTAAGACCCGGCGAAAAACTGCCCCTGGACGGCCGGGTTGTCTCCGGCTACACAGCCGTAGATCAGGCTCCGGTGACCGGCGAAAGCATCCCGGTGGACAAAAATCCAGGGGATATGGTTTTTGCCGGGACCATCAACGGTCCTGGTTCCATTGAATATGAGACCACAGCTCTGTTCAAAGACTCCACCCTGGCTAAAGTGGCCTCGTTTGTGGAAGCCACCGAAGCTCAGAAGGCCCCGGTCCAGAGACTGGTGGACCGTTTTGCCGCCTATTATACGCCGTCTGTCTTCGGACTGGCTGCTTTAGTGGCCTTAATTCCGCCTCTGTTTTACGGTCAGCCATGGGGGGCTTGGGCATATAAAGCTTTGGTTTTACTGGTTATTTCCTGTCCCTGTGCTCTGGTTATTTCCGTGCCCGTGACTATTCTGTGCGGTCTGGCCGCCGCCGCCAGAAAAGGGCTGATCATTAAAGGAGGAGCCGTCTTGGAACAGGGCCGGAAACTTAAGATCATAGCCCTGGATAAAACTGGTACCATTACGACCGGTCGGCCCAGGCAGACTGCTTTTTCGCCTTTGGCCGATGTTGACCCTGATTGGGCGGCCAAAATAGCCGCCTCACTGGCCGCCAGGTCGGATCATCCGGTTTCAAAAGCGGTTTTTCAATCATACCGGGACCGGGAAAAGCTTTTGGAAGTTAAAAATCTCATGGCTTATCCGGGCAAAGGGATTGGCGGAACTATTGAGGGCCGGGAGTATTTTCTTGGCAGTTCGAAGTTTCTGGCAGAAGGGCAATGGCCGACGGACGAGGCCCAAAAATTAAATACGGAGCTGACTAAAGGCGGCCAGAGTGTGGTGCTGCTTTTTGAGGGACCCAAACTTCTGGCATTAATGGCTGTGGCTGACACTTTAAAGGAAGACAGCTTACTGGCCATTCGGGATATGAAGGAGCAGGGCTTAAAGACCGTCATGCTGACCGGAGATAACGAGGCCGTGGCCAGGGCTGTAGCTCTTGAGGCCGGGGTGGATGATTACTACGCCGAACTTCTGCCGGAAGAAAAGGCTGCGGTCATAGCTGAACTTAAAAAAGACGGAGTAGTCGGAATGGCCGGAGACGGTATTAACGATGCTCCGGCTCTGGCTCTGGCCGATATCGGCCTGGCCATGGCGGCGGCTGGGACGGATGTGGCCATCGAGACGGCTCAGGTGGCTATTATGGACGACAAATTAAATAAAATTCCGGCCTTTGTCCGTCTGACCCGGGCGGTCTGGCAGATTGTGGTCCAGAATTTTATAGTGGTCTTCGGGGTCAAGCTCTCTTTTCTGACCCTGACCATGTTGGGGGTAACCTATATGTGGATGGCCATTATCGCCGACATTGGGGTCTGTATGATAGTGGTCGCCAACGGCTTAAGAGCAATGAGAAAGTGAAAAGTTCGGCTTGAACTTATTAACAAGGGGGCCGGAAGGTCCCCTTGTTAAGCTGAAACAGGCTATCATAAGAAAGGGGAGGGAGAAAAAAATTTAGTAACTTAAACTTTAGTAATTTAGAATAATATGCCAATAATAGATAGTTCTGGCTTGGGAGAATAATTTTTTTCACCTAAGTCCCGGAAAATGGCCGCCAAAGAGCTTGATAATTCTTGACCTTAAACTTACTATAGGCTATAGACTTTGACAGGGTCTTTCGTGTTCCGAAAGGAACAGGCCTTTTAGTCAAACAATTCGGCGGCCAGGGAAATTTTGGCAGGGTGACCGCCGCCAGGGCGGATACCCGGGAGAGTAACAGATCATGTGGGAATATACAGATCAAGTCATGGAACATTTTGAACGCCCCCGTAATGTGGGGGTCGTGGCCCGGATTGACGGGGAAGGCCAGGTCGGTTCCCTTTCCTGCGGTGATGCCTTAAGGCTGACCATCCAGGTCGACCGGGATAAGGATATTATTGAGGACGCTAAGTTCCAGACGTTCGGCTGCGCCAGCGCCATAGCTTCCTCTTCGGCCCTGACCGAGATGATTAAGGGCCGGACAGTTGATCAGGCCCTGACCCTCACCAATCAGGATATCGCCGATTTTTTGGGCGGACTGCCCCGGGAGAAGATGCACTGCTCGGTCATGGGTCAGGAGGCTTTGGAAGCGGCTGTGGCCAATTACCGGGGCATAGCCCCCAAGGCTGCGGAAGGCACGATTGTCTGCGAATGCTTCGGGGTCACGGACAAAGAAATAGAACGGGTCATTAAGACTAACCGCCTGACTACAGCGGAAGAAGTGACCCAGTTCACCAAGGCAGGCGGCGGCTGCGGCAAGTGTCTGCCGAAACTGGCCGATATCTTAGCCCGCATCCTTCACCAAAATCAGTCTAAATCCCCTGGGAACGGCCAGTCCTCGCCCGGTAACGGCAAGGCTTCCGGCCGGATGACGGCTTTGAAAAGGATTAAGCTCATAGAAGAAGCCATAGCCACCCAGATTGCCCCGGCTCTGATGCGCGACGGCGGGGATATTGAACTGGTGGACGTGGACGGGCCGGAGGTCTTTGTGACCTTAAAAGGCTCGTGCGCCGGCTGTCCGTCTTCCAAAAGGACTCTGGCCGATTTTGTGACCGAAAGGCTCAGGACTCTGGTCGATCCGGAGATCACCGTCAAGGAGTACCGGCCCGAGCCTTAACCGGATTAAATCCTGCCGCCGGATATGGATTTTGGCCGCCGCCTGGCCTGTTGGTCTCAGGCGGCCTTACAGTAAAAGAATTTTTTGGTCCTGAGGCATTTTTTCCGGTCGGCTGTCCGGCCCCTATGGTTTATTCATGAAGACGATTTATTTTGATAACAATGCCACCACCGATGTGGATCCCCAGGTTCTGGAAGCGATGCTGCCTTATTTCCAGGGCCGTTACGGCAACCCCTCCAGTATGCACCACAAGGGCGGGGAAGTGGCGGCGGCTTTAAGGGAGGCCCGGAAGCAACTGGCCGATCTTTTAGGCTGCGAGCCGGGGGAAATTATCTACACATCCTGCGGCACCGAGAGCGACAACACGGCTATGTGGTCGGCCTTAAGGACCCAGCCCGATCGCCGTCACCTGGTATCCTCCCGGGTCGAACACTCGGCTGTCATTAATAACGCCGCTTTTTTAAAGCGCCAAGGCTACCGGATTACCGAAGTGGGAGTGGACCGGGAAGGCCTTTTAGACATGGAGGGTCTTAAAAACGCCTTAACCCCGGATACGGCTCTGGTCACGCTTCTGTGGGCCAATAACGAGACAGGGGTCCTTTTTCCGGTTGAGGAAATTGCCCGGCTCTGTTCGGAAAAGGGAATTGTCTTTCACACGGACGCAGTTCAGGCGGTCGGTAAAATCCCCATTAATCTTAAAGAAACGAAAATTGACATGCTGTCTTTAGCCGGACATAAGATTCACGCGCCCAAAGGCATAGGGGCTCTTTATGTCCGCAAAGGGCTGAAATTCGCCCCCTTTATGATCGGAGGCCATCAGGAAGGCGGCCGCCGCGGCGGCACGGAAAACGTTCCTTACATTATAGGTCTGGGCATGGCGGCCAAACTGGCCGGTGAGCGTCTGCCCGAGGAAAATACCCGGGTGAAAGCCTTAAGAGACCGTCTGGAAGATGGGCTGCTTAAGATCCCCTACACCATGGTTAACGGCAGCAGGCTCTGCCGTCTGCCCAACACGACCAACATAAGTTTTGAGTACATTGAGGGCGAATCAATTCTTTTTCATCTCTCCCATGCCGGAATCTGCGCTTCTTCAGGCTCGGCCTGCACCTCAGGCTCATTGGAACCTTCCCACGTCTTAAGGGCCATGGGAGTGCCTTTTACCGCCGCTCACGGCTCAATCCGCTTATCTCTGGCCACCACCAACACCGATGAAGAGGTGACAGAGGCCCTCCGGATTTTCCCGGAAGTGGTTATTAAGCTTCGGGATCTCTCGCCATTCTGGAAAGACGGGGGGCCGGTTCAGGAGTCGGGTCTTCTGAGCTGCGACACCAATAACTGTCAGATCTGCAATTAGGGAAACCTGAATTACTCATTTTGCTGATTCTGTTGGCGGGCGGGAAGTAAAAGCGCCATGGCAGCAGATCATGTATGTTTAAATGTTTCACAGGTTTAAAAAAATTTCGAGATTTCGATGGGCTATTGACATTTTCCCTGTATACGCTGTAGTTTGTGACGCGTGTGCAGGGAGTACAGTACGGTCAATCAGACAAAAATAAAATTTTGGAAAACAGACCAACCGAAGCGGTCGCTCGCTTTGCCGTTACCGCAGTTCCAGGAAACGACCTCAGTTTTTTGCCTAACTATCGAATTATCCAAAACATCGACCGTCAGACGGACCATTTTCCCAGATCTGAGCAATGATTCTTAACAGTCCTGTTGTGGACGGTGTGTTTTGTCAGTAGACGGGCCGATTTGTCCAGAAATTGACGGAAAATTTGTCCAATCAGGCTTCACGAGTAAAATTAAATTGAAAAACTTGTCCGACAGCCTGCCATGCTGATAAGGAGGCGAAATTTTTAAAGATTTTACTTTTATGGAAAAAAAGGTTGAGGTGCCGGCTTATTGTTGAGTTTGAATTGGTTTAAAACCCCGGCGAAGCTACTTAGACGAAAGCAAAAATTTTTTTAGACCCATCTGCTGGTGTTGGCAAAAAATCGCTAACCTTCACCAGCAAATAAGGCCGATGAATGGTGGCGGACTCATGTAGACTTGGACAAGCTTTTCGTCAATTCTTGGACAAAATTTACCGTCTATTTTGGACAATTTTGATCGTTCAAAACACTAGCATGGGATAAGTGATATGGGAGAGGGTAGGTGAGATCCTGCCCTCTGCTCGCTTTCGGGCCGTTTTTCAGGATTCTGATTTCAGTTTTTGGTCAACCGGCCCCAGCCGCAGTTCGATTTTTTCCACCACCGGAGCCTGCAGCTCAATTTCAAACTGCTTAACCCACTGTTTAAGGCTGTAACGGTAGCGATCCAGGTAGGCTGAGGCTTCCACCCGGACATGGAGCACCCCTTCCCGGAAAAGATGAACCCGGGTATGTTTGGCTGCTTCGGGTCCGGCGATCAGGGGCCAGAGATCCAAAATCCTCTGATTCTGGAAAAGAAAATATAAGACCCCCCTTTGCCCGGAGCGCTCCAGAAGGCTTTTTAAGCTCACGAGATCATTGGTGTACTTTCGGCTGCTCATGCTATGGAAAGTCCCTGCAGGACAGCTAAATGGCTGTAAATGCCCTTTAAGGCCAGAAGTTCTTCATGGCTGCCTTCCTCGACCAGCTGTCCGCTCTCCATGACTAAAATCCGGTTGGAACGGCGGATGGTCGACAGGCGGTGGGCGATGATAATGGAAGTCCGGCCGGCCAGAACCGTGGCCAGAGCTTTTTCAATCAGCAGTTCCGTTTCCGTGTCAACAAAAGCGGTGGCCTCATCCAGAATAATAATTTGGGGAGCGTCGATCAAGGCCCTGGCGCAGGCCAGCAGCTGCCTCTGGCCGGCCGAAAGGCTTTGGCCGGATGATCCCAGCGGCTCATCGTAACCCCGGGGCAGCCGGCGGATGAACCGGTCGGCGCCCACAGCCGCCGCCGCCGCCACAATTTTTTCCTCCGGCAGATCATGGCGGCCCAGACGGAGATTTTCCAGAACCGTGCCCGAAGACAGGTAAACATCCTGGGTGACTAAAGACAGCCTCCGCCGGTGGGCTTTAATGTCCAGACTGTTCAAAGGCAGGCCGTCAAAAAAGATCTCCCCGGCTGTGGGGTCGTAAAACCTTAAAAGAAGACTTATTAAGCTGGACTTGCCGCTGCCGGTGGCTCCGACGATGGCCACCGATTCCCCCGGCCGGATGGTTAAGGACAAATCCTTTATCACCACCGGCCGGCCCGGACCGTAGCTGAAGGAGACATTTTTCATCTCCACCAGGCCGCCGGCCGGCCCGGGCAGCAGAACAGGCTCTTTCGGGCTGAGGATATTCTGGTTTTCCAGAAGCTCTTCAATGCGCTCCAAAGAGGCGAAAGCCGATTGAAAAGTATTCAGTTTTTCGGCCAGATCCTTAATGGGAATAAAAAAGCGGCCGGCGTAACCGACAAAGGCGGCTAAAACGCCCAGAGTCACCGTATTGTCCAGAACGGCCAGGCCGCCGAACCACAGGACCAGCGACAAAACCATGGTGGCGCAGAGATCGACTAAGGGCAGAAAGACGGCCACCGAGTGAACCTGGCGGGCTCCGGCTTTAAAATTGGCCTCATTAAGTTCCTCAAAACCGGCTTCAGTTTCTTTTTCCCGGTTAAAGGCCTGGATGATCATCAGGCCGTTAATGGATTCATTAAAAGACTGGTTTATGGCCGCGACTTTTGCTCTTAAATCCCGGTGAATTTCCCGGGCCTCATGGCCGTAGCGCCAGCTTAAAAAGCCGGCTAGGGGCGTTAAAATTAATGTAATGGCGGCCAGGGTGGGGTTTAACAGGAACATAATGGCTGTCACCCCGAACAAGCTCAAAAAGTCACTGAAAAACGAGGCCGCTGTGGATTTTATTAAAGCATTAATATTATTTATGTCCGAAGTCAGGCGTGAGGTTAAGCGGCCGGATTGCTGATGGTCGTAAAAGCTCTGGCTGAGATTCATCAGGTGGGCCATGATTAGCGATCTCAGCTCATGGGACATTTTCTGGGCCCCTGATTCCAGGTAGTATCTCTGGCCTAAATCGAAAAAATAGCCCAGGATCATTAAGACGGCAAAGAATAAGGCCAGCTTTTTAAGGCCGCTTAAGTCGGCGCCTCTCAAAATCAGATTTACTCCTCCGGGCAGACGGGGCAAATCACTTTCTTTAACCGCCAGACCTTTTGGCCAGATCTGCAGCAGATTAGACCGGGCGGCTAAATCCAAAGCCTCTTTTTGAGTAAATCCGCTGTCTATGGGCCGGAAATAATAGCGTTCCGGGGCCAATAAACCGGCCTGGGTCAGGTTTTTTTCCTGCCGGGCGTCCAATCCGGCTGCCTTCCGGGCGCTTATAAAAAATACGCCCTCCTGGGTGGTCGGCTCCAGGTCGTCATGGGTCAGTAAAGCTTCAAGTTCTGCGGGCAGGGTTTTATCCCCAGGGGTAACCAGGCGGCCAAGGGGCAGAATATACTGGTCAATGGCCACTTTAGTCAGGTAAGGCAGGACAAGGCTAATCAGGGCCGCCGCCATAATCATGGCGATACTGGCTATGATCAGCCCTTTGAAAGGCTTAAAGGCCGGTTTTAAGTATTTAAGGAGCTTTAAGTCCCTGGACAGATAGAATCGCTCAGACAACTGTTAAACTCCTCAAAGGCCCCGGACGTCTCTGGGCCAGGCGGCTGATGGTCTGAAAATAGCCGGGCCGCTCTTCCAGTTCCCGGGGCGTTCCCTGGCCGGTCAGACGGCCGTTTTCCAGAATAAAGACCGTTTCGGCCGCTTTTAAGCTGGTCAGGCGGTGACTTATGATTAAAGTGCCCCGGCCTTTTCGCTGGGGGATCAGACGGTTTAAAATCTCGTCTTCCACCGCTGCGTCCACCGCCGACAGGGTATCGTCTAAAATCAAAAACAGAGGATCCATTAATACGGCTCTGGCCAGAGCCAGCCTCTGTCTCTGGCCGCCGGATAAACTTAAGCCTTTTTCGCCGATCAAAGTCTCCAGGCCTTCGGGAAAGACAGACCGCTCCGGCGGCAGACCGGCTGTAACCAGGGCGGCTGTCACCTCCTCTTCCGTGGCCTCTGGTTTTCCTATAGCCATATTCTGGGCCAGCGTGCCGGTAAAGATATAGCCGTCCTGAGGCACATAGCCGAAAAGATCCCTTAAGTTTTTTATCGGCCAGGCGGTGGTCGGCCGGCCGTTAATTAGGATCTGGCCCGCCGAAGGTTCGTACAAAGCCGGGAGCAGGGCGGCCAGCGTACTTTTGCCGGAACCGGTCGGACCGGTCAAAGCGCACAGCCGGCCTCGGGGGCAGGTCAGGGTAAGATTGTCCAGAACGATATTTGGCCTGGTCTGATAGGCGAAGGAGACGTTTTTAAAGGCGATCTCCACTCCGTCGGGTTTGAGCAGGTCAGCTCCGGCCTGGGCAGGGTGATTTTCTTTTTCACTGACCAGCATAACCCGGGCCAGACGGTCGAGGGCGGCCTGACCCTGCTGCAGAAGTCCCAGCGTGAGGCCTAAAGCCATCATGGGCCAGGACAGTAAGGCCAAATAAGTAATAAAGGCCACAAAATCGCCCGGAGTGATGGTCCAGGCCATGGCCGCCCGGCCGCCCAGATAAAGGGTCAGGGCTAAAGCCAGATTTGTCAGTAAAATCATCAAAGGAAAAAAAAGACCCATGGTTAAAGACAAATGGACATTTTTAACCAGGTGAATAAGGCTTATTTTATCGACTTCAGCCTGGGACAGTTTTTCCAGACTCATGGCCCGGATGACTTTTATGCCGCTGAACTGCTCCCGGACGACTTCGGTCATCTGCCCGAAAACATCATGAGTCTCCAGGACTTTTACGTAAATGGCCCGCCCGAAATATTTAGTTAAGACACTGATTAAAGGCATGGGCAGAAAAGCGTAAAAGCACAGGGCAGGATTGATGGAAAGCATAAAAATAATGGCCGCCAGACCCATGACAATACCGTCCATGAGGCTGACGGAGCCGAAACCTATGGCCATGCGGACTGATTCAATGTCATTGGTGGCTAAGGCCATGAGGTCGCCGGACGAGTTATTCTGGTGCCAGGTCAGCGACAGCCTTAAAAAACGGCTGTGGAGCCTGCGGCGGAGATCTTTTTCCAGTCCCCTGGAAAAACCGTAAATCAAATGGCGCCAGGAATATCTTAAGACAGCCACAGTCAGGGCCAGGCCCATGATGACGGCGATTAACAGGCCAAGATCGTTTACTGCGGTTCCGGAGTCGGCCAGTAAGTCAATGGCCCGGCCGGTCAGACGGGGAATGACCATCTGGAGGAGATCGCACAGGAAAAGGGCCAGAAAACCTGTAATTATCTTGAATAATGAGGCCCTGATGTTGGGCTTGATGAGGCCTAAGCTTTTCATTATTTAAGATGCCGGGCCAGAAATTCCAGGTGATCCGGCAGTTCTCTGCCCCACAGGGACCAGTCGTGGCCGCCGGAGTCTTCCCGGTACTCGTGGGGCAGCTTAAGTTCGGTCAGCAGCCTGTTATACTGGCGGTTTTCGGCTAAGACTAAACGGTCGCTGAGTCCGACTGTCAGATAAACCGGGGTCTGGGCCAGGCCTCCGGGGTTCTGCCGGGTCTGCCAGTAAGCCGAGGCTTTTCGCCAGCGGTCGGAAAACTGCTTATACGAGCCCAAGACTTCTTCCAGTCTTAAGTAGTCATTCAAGGCCCCTTCTCCTCCGTGGCCGGCGATATCGGTAACAGCTGACATAGCCGAAACGGCTTTAAACCGTCCCGGTCTGGCCAGAGCCAGAGTCAAAGCCCCGTGGCCGCCCATGGAGATGCCCATTAAAGCCAGCTTATCGTTTTGGAGGGGGAACTTATTCAAGACATCCGGCATGAGTTCGTCAAAAAAGTAGGTCATGTGCTGGGAATTTTTATTGACCGGGCTGTCTAAATACCAGCCAAAACCGTCGCCGTCGATCATAATGAGATTTAAGCGGTATTTTTCGGCCAGAGTCCAGAGATCGGTCCCGAAATGCTCGGCCCAGGCCTGATAGTTCTCCTCGGTCCCCGGCAAAAGAAAGACAGCCGGATAAAGCCCTTTGTCCTGTGGCGTATAGACTAAATAGCGGGTATCTTTGCCTAAGGCTTTAGATTTTAAGGTGACTTCTACCAGCGTATCAGCGGCCGCGGCCGGGTTATCCGAAAGGGGAGTCTCCGGTGGTCCGGCGGACTGGCCGGCCGGGTCGGAGATCGCGGTGACCGGAGCCGAGACCGGGCTTAAGGCTGCAGTCACTGGATTGACGGCCTGAGGTTCAAACCTTGATTCCGCCGGACTTTGGGGCAGACTTTCGGCTATGGCTCTGGCCTGGGTTAAAAGCCTCATTTCCTGAACTGAACTGTCTTCCTGAACCGCCTGATCGGCTTCCGGGGCTGATTGGCCCAAAAGAGCCCAGTCCAGGGAGGCTTTTAAAAAAGACTCGGCCATAATCTGCCCCCCGGTTTCGGTTAAGTGGATCAGATCTTTAGCCCGGACCCGTAAGTGCTTCTGGCCCTGGTTTAAAAACGTCGTATATTTGCCGGAACTGTCGGCCAAAATGGTCCAGGTGTCGTAAAAACGGCAGTTTGAAGCCTCCCGGCAGGCCGCCTCGGTGACCTGATTAATAGCCAGCGTTCTGGTGTTGTAAGGTTCCCGGCCCATGACTGGCAGGCCAATCCAGAAGATCTGGCTGTTTGTTTCCCGGGCCAGTTCCAGTAAGCGGGTCACCCTTTGGCCGTACAGCTTCCGCCAGCTGTCGGTCGTAACCTGATGGCGTTTTTTGTCTTCCACAATGTCCTGGGTATCGTTGGCTCCCAGGGTAATGATGACCAGATCGGGCTTTTTTTGCTCCAGTAAGCCTTTAAAATAGGCAAACCAGTCAAAGACGTCCAGACGGCATAAGCCGGTGGCGTACCGGCCTTCCCGGCTGACCGTCACTCCCTCTAGCCCGGCTAAAAGTTTCTGCAGCGGTGGACCTATGCCTTCCAGCATCATGGAGTCGCCGGTCAGGAGGATGTTTTTAAAAACAGGTTTGGCCGGACTGGGGTTTAAAGGTATTTCTGAAGGAATTTCCAAAGGCAGGGGCGGGGCTGTTTCGGTCGGCGCCGGGGTCTGGGCCGGGGGATTTTGCGGTTCGGCCGGACTTACGGCCGTCCGGCCGGGCATTTCCGTGACTGCTGCCGCCGGGACAGGTTCCCGCAGCTGGGATTCGTCACCGGAGGGCCGGGTGAAGGAGCCGATATCAGCCTCGGGTTTGAAATGATTAAGCAATCTTCCTTCGGCTTCGTTTAAAGCCGTAATGCCCCAGCGGTTGGCGGCGGCTTTCAGTTCGGCCGCCAGATTTAAGGCCAGATTGTGGACCGGACCGGGCCCGGACCGGCCGGCATCGGCCAGCCAGTCGGCCAGACGGTTGGATTCGTGGACCAGAACCAGCAGTAAGGCCAGAAAGTAAACCGCGATACTCTTGGCCGGGGTCAAACCTTTTCGGCGAAACCGCATAGCGCTTCCAAAGGGGCGGTCCGGATTCTCCCCACCAGACGATTAAGCGGTCAGAGAACTCCGGCCTGACAGAAGTTTAAAATTCCAGGATTTCTTTTTCTTTGGCCTGAGCGGTCTGGTCAACCCGGCCGACAAAATCGTCGGTGATCTTCTGAATCTGGGTTTCGGCCTTGGCCTGGTCGTCTTCACTGATGTCCTTGGATTTTTTTAAATCTTTAACCAGATCATTGGCTTCCCGCCGGATAGCCCTTAAAGCCACTTTAGCTTCTTCAGCCGTCTTTTTAACCAGCTTGGAGAGCTCTTTCCGCCTTTCCTGGCTTAAGGGGGGTATGTTTATCCGGATGACTTTGCCGTCATTTTGGGGCGTTAAACCCAGTTCGGACTTTAAGATGACTTTTTCTATTTCTCCGATAGCCGTGGGATCCCAGGGCTGCAGGAGCAGAAGCCGGGCTTCGGGGACCGTAACGGAGGCCATTTGGTTTAAAGGCGTCGGGGTCCCGTAATAGCTGGCCAGCAAACCGTCCAGTAAAGCAGGGGTGGCCCGGCCGGTTCTGATCTTCTGATAGTCCCTGGCCAGGGAGGTCAGGGACTTTTCCATGCGGTTTTTCAGATCCGCGTATATATCCTCAAGCATGAGCTTTCTCCGTTCAGTCGCCGATTCTGACCAAGGTCCCCACCTGTTCGCCCATGATGGAGCGCTTGATATTGCCTTGTTTCTGAAGGTTGAAGACGACGGTTTCCAGTCCGTTGTCCATGGCCAGGGACATAGCCGTGGTGTCCATGACCTGGAGCTTTCGGTTTATGGCCTCCAGGTAGGTAATTTCCGTAAACCGGACAGCCTGGGGATATTTAATGGGATCCCGGTCGTAAATGCCGTCGACCCGGGTGGCCTTTAATATGATGTCGGCCCCAATCTCGTTGGCCCGTAGAACAGCCGCCGTATCCGTCGTCAGGTAGGGATTTCCGGTCCCGGCCGCAAAGATAACAACCCGGCCTTTTTCCAAATGGCGGATGGCCCGGCGTCTTATGTAGGGTTCGGTAAACTCGACCATGGTGATGGCGCTCTGGACCCGGGTGGCCAGCCCCTGTCTTTCCAGAGCATCCTGCATGGCCAAAGCGTTGATGACCGTGGCCAGCATACCCATGTGATCGCCGGTGACCCGGTTCAGGCCTCTTTCAGCCAGAGCCTGACCCCTGAAGATATTGCCGCCGCCGATGACCACCCCCAGACGCACCCCGTCCCTGGAGACTTCGGCAATCTGGGTGGCGATATCATCGACCGTATCCGGATCAAGACCGAAGCCCAGAGGACCCTGGAGCGCTTCCCCGGAGATCTTTAAAAGAACTGTCTTATAGCGGTATTCCATAGTTTAGCTTTTATGCCGCCTGGGGCTGCGGCCAAAAAAAGGGGGGGTTAACCCCCGCATCATTATTCCTCGGCATCCCCTTCCAGCTCTTCACCCAGCTGGAAACGGACAAAAGCCGCTATTTCGGCCTGACCGACTTTATCTTTGGCCTCTTTCAGGACCTGAGCCATGTTTTTAGACGGTTCTTTAACGTAAGGCTGCTCCAGTAAGACTACTTCCGAGTAGAACTTTTTCAGCTGGCCTTCTATGATCTTGGGCAAAATCGCATTGATGTCCAGATTTTTGCCTTTGCTTTTTTCCACCTTGGCCTTAGCCTCAGCTTCGGCCTTGACTGTTAAGACGGCTCTCTCCCTCTCTATAACTTCTGGCGGCAGATGTTCTATGCCAATGGACAGGGGATTGGCGGCGGCTATTTGCATGGCCAGATTATGGGCCAGTTCGACCGCTTCGGGACCTTTTTTCTCCGCCTTTAAACTGACCATAACGCCCAGACGTCCGCCCATGTGGATATAAGTATGGACCAGACCGCCTTCGGGGGGCGCGTTAAAGACGGCAAAGCGCCTTAAATTCATGTTCTCGCCGGTCGTGCCTACGGCGCTGCTTATAAGTTCGCCGATAATCTGCCCGCAGCGGGGGCATTTTCTGGTCAGAAGCCCGGCCACATCAGCCGGGGTGTCAGTGTTCTCCACCAGATAGGTGGCAATGGTGGCCGTCAGTTCCCGGAAAGAATCCATTTTGGCCACAAAGTCGGTTTCGGAATTGAGTTCCACCAGAGCGCTGATTTGTCCGTCAGAGCTTTCGGCCCCTAAAACCAGCCCTTCCTTAGTGGCCCGGCCGGCTCTTTTCCGGGCCGTCATCAGGCCTTTCTGCCTAAGCCAGTCAACCGCCTTTTCAATATCTCCGCCACACTCGGTCAGAGCTTTTTTGCAGTCCATCATTCCGGCGTTGGTTTTGTCCCGCAGAATTTTTACCATTTGCGAAGTAATTGCCATAATTATTGTTCCCCTCTCCGGAAAATTATAAATGAACCGGAGTTAACAATTTTCCCGTCAGTAAGACAGTATCCGGTCAGGTCTCGGGCCAAAGTGTCCCGAGGCCTTGACCTTTGATTTCAGTTTTCAGGTGAATTCTGAGTCCGGTTAAGGTCCGGTTCAGCCTGGGCAATTTCCGAGGCGACCTCGGCCTGAGGCTCGGGCGCTGCGGCCGGCTGGGCCAAAAGAGTCGGTTCGGGTAATTCCAAATCAGGAGAACCCTCTTCGTCTTTGTCCGGCAGACCGTGGCCGCCTCTGGCCTGTTCTTCCCAGCGGCCCCGGCCTTCCAGACAGGCGTCGGCCATTTTGGAGGCCATGAGCTTAATGGCCCGGATGGCGTCGTCGTTGCCGGGGATGATGTAGTCAACCTCGTCGGGATCGCAGTTGGTATCCACTACCGCCACCACCGGGATACCCAGACGTCGGGCTTCGGCGGTGGCGATGTTCTCTCTCCTGGGGTCAATGACAAAGATGGCTCCGGGCAGGCGGTCCATTTCCTTGATGCCGCCCAAGTTCTTCCGGAGCTTGACCATCTGATTTTCCAGCTGGATGATCTCTTTTTTGTAGTAGAGGTTGATGGTCCCGTCGGCCTTCATCTGCTCCAGCTTTTTGAGCCTTTCGATGCTCTTTTTGATGGTCACGAAATTAGTCAGAGTGCCGCCCAGCCACCGGGAATTGATGTAGAACATCCCGGCCCGGTTGGCTTCTTCCTGAATGGCGTCGGCGGCCTGCTTTTTGGTGCCGACAAACAGGATGCTGCGGCCCTGGGAAACCGTCTCGACCACGAACTGGTAAGCGGTTTTGAAGAGCTGGACCGTCTTTTGAAGGTCAATGATGTAAATGTTGTTGCGGGCCCCGAAGATGTAGGGTTTCATTTTGGGGTTCCAGCGTCTGGTCTGGTGCCCGAAATGGACCCCGGCTTCCAGAAGCTGTTTCATGCTGACCAGAGACATAAGTACTCCTTAAGGTTGCAACCTCCGCCCGGCTGGTCAAAGACACCTTAAGTGCCGGGCGTGCGGATTGACCGCCCGTGATTTCTGCCGGCTGGCCCGGCCGGAAATCTTCCTGACTCCACTCCAAAGGTAATGGATTTCGGAGGCGATCCTGAAAGGATAACACTAAAGAAGAGTTATTTCAAGCCCCCCGAATGTCAAAAATATAAGTACCTTTGAGTCTAATAATAATATAAATATGTCTATTTCATTTGTAAAATGCTTTTTATATATTTTAAAATATAAAATATACTCTAAAATTAAGCTATTAACATTAAATTAGATAAATATATTTTTTAGTGAATAAAGTTGCTGTCAATTGGCCAGAAAAAGGCAAACCTAAATTAAAGGTTTGAGTTAATGACATACAGCCACAAGATCTGAGGATTATAAAAAAGGGCAGAAAGAATCGGAAAAAATTCCAATTCCATTGACTTTTTTCTCCAGAATGTTAGTATTTTTAAGACATATTGGCTGGAATAGTGAATTTGTCAGCTTACTGCAAATGGTAATAACATTTGCTTTTACTGCGTTAAAGTTTTACGTAATGGAAAAAAACATGATATTACCCCGGCGGATAATTTTGATACAAACAAATCACCATAAGGTAAAATCAATAAAGAAATAGATTATCATAATAATCCGCCGAGGTAATAACAAAAAACAATTTGGTTGATCGATAAGATAAAATGACATTTAAGCCTGTTTTTAAGGCCTGATTTTTTTTGTGTTTTTTTGTTCGGGGAATTCATGCTCAAACATGGATCTCAAGGGAAATATGAATATTTGGCCGGACATGGCTGAATATCACCTCAGCAGTGCAAATGTTATGTTTTTGATACAGTACGGCGGCACTTCGCTGCTTTTATATGTCAGCAGGCCATTGAAGTTCTTGCAAAGGAGTTGTATCTTCAATATACTGATGATAATATCACCAGAATTAATAATACAGGAGATATATCAGAAAAAATTTAAATGCAAATTAACTTCTCCTGTGATTGAAGAAACTTATATGTTTCTTGACAGACTAGGTGTTACATTAAAACGCGTTATGCTGATTATTACTCCGGCGGATAACTTTGATAAATGCGAATCAATATACCGTTTAAGGACATTGTGGAATTAAATTTTTTTTATCATTACTGCAAAATTAGTATTGACATTGCATAATATATGCATGAAAACATTGAACCTTTCAGCACAGCAAAAACGTATCCGCAGATAATTAGATACAGGGTGATAAGCCTTTACCGTAATAACTTTTCGGCGCTCTGCATCGCTCTCATGTTATTCGTAAGTGTTCCTGCTGTCTGCCGTTGGGTTGAGCGATATGAACCCGCCGGCGAGGAGGAAGGGCTGGCGGCAAAAAAACGCGGCAGACCTGTCGTGACTGGAAGGAAACTCTCGCCTGGACAGGAAGAAGACATTAAAAAATGTCTTCTGAACAGCGAACCAAGTGAATTCAAACTAAACTGCTCAGGTTGGTCAGGAAAGGCAGTTTCAGAGCTTATTAAGCAGCGTTTTAATATAGATGCTGCTATAAGGACTGCCGGGTACTATTTGAAACGATCGTATTTTACACCGCAACACCCTGTAAAAGTGGCATATGGACAAGACACTGAAAAGGTGAAGCAATGGTAGGTATTAGGACTTTGAGGGTATTAAAAGACGTGCAAAGGCAAATAATTATCAAATATATTTTGGTGATGAGGGTGGCATATGCACAGAAGATCAAAAGATCAGATCATATGCGTCTAAATGGCAAGCACTTGTAATTAATGAAAGCAAGCGGAAAGAGATTAAAAATAAATATTATTTCTGCAATATACGCTAATGGTTTAATGAAATATATGACATATTTAGAATTTATGACAGCTAAATTGTTCATCAAATTAATGGACAGCATTATTAGGAATTCAACAAAAAAATTTTTTCTTGCTGTTGATAGCCTGAAAGTTCATCACGGAAGAATTGTTCAAGCATGATTAAAAAAGCAATCAAAAAAATCGAGCTTTTTTTCCCGCCATATTCGCCGGAGTCAAATCATGACGAGTATTTGAGCAGTATTATAAAAAATAAAATGCAGAGTCTGCCGCAGACCAATTCGCAGGATGAACTGAATTAAAATGTATATAGAATTCTTAAATAACTGTAAAGTGATCATGGTCAAAAATTGAAAAAATTTTTGACCATGATCAAATTAAATACGCGAAAGTCAAGGTGAAACAGAAGAATAAACAGATATCATAATTATCCGCCGGGGTAATAGCGGCCGTAGCAACCGTCTGATTACGAACTACATCAGCGGTCTGCGGACGTACTAGACTGCATTCTGCCGTTGTTTTTCTTCTCATATACCGCCGGAGGATTCGGCTCAAACATAGACGCTCAGATAGCAGATATCTCCCGCATTACATAGGTACCCTGGAGCGCTGTCAGCGTCCATGACATCATCAATCTTGTGGAGCGGCATGGTACGAACACATGCAGCAACACGCCGCTCCGCAACACATCCTCTTTCGGCGGCAGGTTCTGTTCGGGGATTTGGGACAGTGGGAGGTATGCGTGACAGATACTCATTCTCCAGAAGTGCGGAGCTACAATATGTCCCGCATACGGAGCAGCAATACCAAGCCGGAGGAGATTGTCCGCAAATACCTTTTCTCTCGCGGATTGCGCTATCGTAAGAATGATAAGCGTTATCCAGGCAAGCCCGATATGGTATTCCCTAAATATCGGACGGCGGTGTTCGTAAACGGCTGTTTCTGGCATTGTCACGAGGGCTGTTCCGATTTCGTAATGCCTAAGTCACGGGTTGAATACTGGCAGCATAAACTCGAACGCAATCGGCAGCGTGATAGGAAAAATACTGCCGCGCTTGAAACGGACGGCTGGAGGGTGCTAACCATTTGGGAGTGCGAACTGAAAAAGGCAGTTCGTGAGGGGCGATTGGAAAAACTTTACCGCCAAATTATTATAAGTGGAGCTGACATACACAATGAAATCCACTAACACATCGCCGGCTGCGTTCGGCTGGGATTTTCAAAGCAATGCCGCAATAATGCTGATGCTCAAAAATATAAAGGTTGCCTCTGCTGCTAAGGTTGAGGGAACAACACAGAAGACATTGAGATAACCCTCAATAGCGGCAAAGTAATCTATTGCCCCGGCGGATAATTATGAGAATATATTTATTCTTCTGTTTCATCTTGACTTTCGCGTATTTAATTTTTTATCGTAGTCAAAATTTTTTTCATTTTTTGAACGATCATTTTGCAATTACTTAATAATTCTTTCTATATACATTACTTGAATAAGTTTTCCGTGATGAACTTTCAGGTTATCAACAGCAAGAAAAACTTTTTTTGTTGAATTCCTAATAATGCTGTCCATGAATTTGATGAACAATTTAGCTGTCATAGATTCTAAATATGTCATATATTTCATTAAACCATTAGCGGAGATTGCATAAATAGTCGTCCCTGAGAATCCTTTAAGTCATTGATTTCACTTCTAAAATTTGAAAAATCCTAGCCTAAAATCGACCGTGTATTGATTATAATCTCCCAATACCCGGTCGAAAATCCATTTT
>JAISEL010000152.1 GCA_031264185.1 Deltaproteobacteria bacterium | reverse complement strand
AGATCCAGCAGATCGGCCGCGGCGTCAAGGTCTCCACCGTCCAGCAGATGTTCACCCAGGGGTCTTTCATCAACTCGGCTCAGGATACGGACATGGCCATCACCGGCGAAGGTTTTTTCAAGGTCAAGGATCCGGTGACCAAAGAATATATGTACACCCGGGCCGGCAACTTCACTTTTACTAAAGACGGCTATTTGGAGACTCCGGCCGGTTATATCCTCCAGGGCTGGGCGATGTCCATTCCCAATCCCGGCGAAGAGGCTAAAAAGAAGCCTGAACAGGTCGACATAAAGATCATCGCCCTGAACGCTCCGCCGGTCGAGACGTCCCAGATAAAAGTGGTCTGCAACTTAAACTCCGACGATACCAGCGCTTACATTTACCCCAAGGAAGGCTGGGCCGAACTGTACGCCGACCAGATCGCCAGGCCATTCGCCGAGCAGGACAGGATTGATGCCATCAATGCCGTCTATAACTTTGATGAAGACACATCTGATTATCCCAATTCCAAGGAGACCTTCAATGTAGCAGTTCGGGACTTGATGAACGTTCGCGGTTATGTTGAGGGTCCGCTGGGTGTCTTCACTAAGGAGGAAATAAAAAACCCTGGCGGGGCGGAGTTGTCCACTGCCCATCAATGCGCTTATAACTCGGCTTTGGAAAAGATAGAACTCCAGGGCGGAGACTATCCTAAAACTTCTCTTTCTGCAGAATACGCTAATGCCTATAATCATGCCTATGAAAATAGGATGGATGATTACGGATTCCACTACAGCGCAGCCATTCCCGGTTTTATTAGATTTGATAAACCCTTTTCAGCTGAACTGAATAATGCCAGGACAGCAGGCAGTGCGGAAGTGGCGGCTATGACTCCGCCAGCCCCACCAGATTACGTCTACGGCAGCGATGCCTATTATGATATCAAGTTTTATCCTGCCTATAAAACTGAACTGGGTACTTATTATCCGGTCATTACAAGTTCTCTTCCTCGCTTCGGCAAACACGCAGAGTCTGATGACGGCGATACAGCCAAAGGTTACGCTAATGGCTTAGGATATAACGATACTGATGATCCCCCAGACGATTACAATTCTGCTTATGTTAAATCAATGGCGGATAACGGTTTTTTCCCGAGTACCCACTATACTTACGGTGATCCGTTGCTTCCTCCCCTAACAGATTTCTATAAACAAGCTACAGCGGCTGAACTTGACTCTCTTCTGGGCGGGGCTTCGGAGGCAGGCTTGACTGCCGCCACCGATGCCGGGGCGCCGACAGGTTATACCTATCCATTTGGCGAGCAAGCGTATGATCAAGCTTATGTCAACGCCTATACTGATCATATGTATTTACATGGGGGTTTTAACAGTACCCGGCAAAATTTACCTAATTTCTTTAAAATAACTCCCGCCGGTACTGCATTAGAAGGTCTGGCCAAATTGGCTGGCGATCAAAAGGCCCTTGACTATTTGTCACCAATGCCTTCGTACCCATCCGGCACCGGCGACACTGTCTTTGATGATGCATATAACCAGAAATATGAAGAAACGATGATCAATTTTGGGTTTTTTAAGATCCCCGGCGCCACCAGTTCGCCCTATTTTTTCAAGGAGGATCCTAAACACCCTACAACTGAGGAATTACAGAATCTCCTGAGCCAGGCCAAGATAGTAGCCGAACAGCTGGCTGCTAACGCTGGCCAGGCGGCTTATGATAAAGCCTACGATTATTGGTACGAGCTGGAAATGGCTAATCTCAGAGAACGCAATGCCAGCTCGCCGTGGGTCTTGGAAGGCAACGGTTTTGCCGGAGCCTGGGACGGCAGCAATCTCTCTTCGCCCATTGACCCTGACAATTACACCCATGCCAATCCCTGGACCATTTATGATTCATTGGGTAATGCCCACTTGCTGATGGTTTACTATCAGCCTAACCCCTATATGGAAAATGTCTGGGATTACATTATTACCTGCGATCCGACCGAGGATGCCAGAAGAGATGCCAACAAAACCCTTTTCATGGAAGGCGCCACCTTTGACGGATTGATCCAGAGAGGCAAAATAACCTTCACCGCCGACGGCCCGGATATGCACGGCGGGGTAATCAAAGACATTGAAGCCCAGAACATTGATCTGGAAAAAACGGTTGCAGCCAGGCTCATTTCGGCCTCGGCTACTCCGGCTGATGCAGCCACCGCCAATTCCATAAATTATTACAAGCTGGACGGATATTACACTGGTTCTCCGGTCTTGTGCGCTACCACAGGAGCAATGGTTGCCTCCAAAAGGTCATACGAGCTAATATGGAAAGACAGTCTGGGTACAGTCCCCGATACGGCCGGCTTTATCTGTTCCGCTGACGGTCGTACCACTCCAATTCCGGTACCTGATAAAAATAACACCGGTCCATATTACTTCGGCTCGGGCCTGTCGGTGTCGTTTATTTCCGGCGGCACTCCTATGCGTTTTAATTCCGGCGATACTCTGACCTTTGTGGCCGAATCTGAACTCGCTGTCTGGACAGACCTGAAGCCCAATGAGAAGGGCTACTTTGACTTTGACGTAGCCTTTGTCCAGTCGGCCACCATGTCGCCCCATCCCCCTTATACGCCGGTCACTTCGGTCATGATCCAGCATATCTCTCTGGATATGGGCGCCAGAAATCCTTCACGGGATGGTGTAACCTGGATTTTAGACGAGCAGGGCACGACCCAGTTCGCCACCGAATCCATCAACATCTTAGCCAGCCAGGACGGATATCCCCCGGGCTCCCTGCAGAGACTGTCCATTGATAAGGACGGGGTCGTAACCGGCATTTACACCAACGGCCGTCATCAGCCTCTTTATCAGATTGGTCTGACCAGGTTCATCAATCCATGGGGTCTGGCTAAATTAGGCGACAACGTTTACATGGAAACCCGCTGGTCCGGGATTGGTACTATTAATCCTCCCGGCTACGGCGGCACAGGCACCATCCGGGCAAACTTCTTGGAGCAGTCCAATACCGACCTGGCCGACGAGATTGTCAGCATGATCGTCACCCAGAGAGGTTTCCAGGCCAACTCCAAAGTCGTGACCACCACCGACGCCATGCTGGCCGAGGTTATTGAGATGAAGAGATAACCGGCCGTAAATAATTAATGCTTTTTTTAAGAAGGCAGCCTTGGCGGCTTTCTTATTTGGGCGCGAAAAAAAAGCCGGCCAACAAAAAGGCCAGCAAAAAAGCCGGACTGCAAGTCCGGCTGAAATCCTCAACGGCTGGGTCCTATGAACGGTAGGAGCCGTTTATTTTGACGTAGTCGTAGGAAAAATCGCAGGTCAGCATGCGATCCTGACCGGGACCGTTATTTAAGTTAATGGTCAGACAGTATTCCTTTTTCTTTAAAGCCAAAGAGGCGTCCCGTTCCCGGCTGAAGATAAGGCCGTGTCTGACCCAGGCCAGTTCGTCTATGTCAATATCGACCCTGTAAGGCTCGAAATCGGCTCCGCTCCGGCCTAAAGCCGCCAGAATCCGGCCCCAGTTGGCATCTCCGCCGAAGAAGGCCGTCTTGACCAAAGGCGACTGGGCCACCGCTCTGGCCGCCATTAAGGCCTGTTCCTGGGTTTTGGCTCCCCGGACTTTGATTTCCACCAGGTGGGTGGCTCCTTCGCCGTCCCGGATCAGCTGCCTGGACAAAGAGTCCATGACTTTATAAAGGGCTCTTCTGAATATATCCGCCTCGGGTCCGCCTGAAATGACCGGACGTCCGGAGGCGCCGGAGGCAATTATGAATAAGGAATCATTGGTGGACGTATCGCCGTCGACCGTGATTCGGTTGAAGGTATTTTCAGCCACCAGGGAAAGCATCGTGCGTAAAAGCTTGGGCTCGACCGCAGCGTCGGTTAATATAAAGCCCAGCATGGTGGCCATGTTGGGCGCAATCATGCCCGAACCCTTGGCCGTACCCCAGATTGAAGTCTCCGGCCCTTCATTGAAAGGGACGACCGTCTCGGCCTCTTTGGGGACCGTATCGGTGGTCATGATGGCTCGGGAAAAATCCCCGAAACCTTCCGGCGAGAGATTTTCTATTAAAGCGGGCACGGCATTGACAAGGGCTTCAATATTTAAAGGCTGACCGATAATTCCGGTGGAAGCCAGTAAAACCTCATCGGTTTTCAGATTCAAACTCCGGGCCACAGCGGCGGCTGACTGCTGGCATCTTTCGCCGGCTCCCCGGCCGGTTTGGGCATTGGCCTGACCGGCGTTGACCAAAATTGCCCGACCCTGGGCGATCCTGTTTTTGGACCAGGTGACCGGAGCCGCTTGGGAAACATTCTGGGTAAAGACGCCGGCCGAGGCTTGAAATTCATCAGCCACGATGAGACCTAAATCAGGTCTGTTTCTGTATCTCATCTGAGCTTCAGCGGCGGCGGCTCGGAACCCTTTGGGAATCATGATACAAATCACTCCTATTTATAATCGGAAAATACAGGTGAACTAAGAAGCAAACTAAAGAATAAGCGGCCTAGGTCCGAACAGCCTTACTGATTCAAAAAACCGTTCTGAAACCTGCGCCTGGCTTAAGGTCCCCAGCAGGGTGGGTCAAAGGACCGAAAACTGGGAATAAGTATAACTTTTTTTCTTATTGTTGAAAAGGCCAATCACTACGATTTGAAAGGCAAGTATGTTTTAAAGTTCATAAGACACGATAAAAATATTGGGGCCGGACCTTGGATTCAAACGGCCCGGCTAATACATATAAGTTGCATTTCATAGGCTTTAGATACTATTTCAAATAATAAAACGCTCAAAAGCGCATTTTTTGACACATGAACGTTAGCTAGAGATATTATTTTTCTGTCATTAATTTTTTAAAGGGATTTTAAGGAAAAAATGGCTTCTCAGGTCAGGACGGGAGGTAATTCAGGTCATGATTTTTGGACCATGAGGATCGAAAATCCCATTATCTAGGTAAATTATATAGAATCTGCCCGGAAAAAAGGAATAAGCAGCCTGATATTTATTTTACCCGAACAGTCAAACCTCTGACAATGGAACAGGATTGAAGATGGTCAGTATTTTGAAGAAAAATGCCTTTTAAGGCAGAAAAAGTTTTTTTATATCTTAGCTGATGTTTAAGATATAAATTTAAGTCTTTAATATTGTATAGTTATTAATAATAAATTAAAAGGCTTTAACAAAAACAATATCCAAGTTTTTAACTGTTAAAACATAGATATTTCAATTTGTTATGTTATAAGACCGGGACGGCGGC
Source organism: Deltaproteobacteria bacterium (assembly GCA_031264185.1). Lineage (GTDB taxonomy): Bacteria > Desulfobacterota > Desulfarculia > Adiutricales > Adiutricaceae > JAIROO01. The sequence continues at coordinate 9,543 of JAISEL010000152.1, read as the reverse complement.
CTTTAGGTCCGGCTGAAGGCAGAAGAAAAATAAAGCAATAAGCTTAAATTAACGTCAGATTGTCCGGATATCCAAGACAGGCGGTAAAATTATTTAATAAATGAGCAGTTCATTTTCTGGCTGTAACCGGTTGTCCGGAAACCCTGTCTTTTCTTGAATTATTAGTCATGTAAAAAATATTAATAGAATGCCTTATGTAAGTCAAAAAAGTCTGTTTGAATAACCGGTTCATCAGGGTATTACATTTTGCCGCAGTTTAAGCTCTTAATTTTTCGGTGAAAATAACAAAAATGTCCTATAATGCTTTATAATTAGTTGTTATAAAATAAAAAATGCTTTATATTTTGCTGTTATATATAGATATATATTTTTATGGATTAATATTCGGTCAACAGATATCAGGCCCGGACCGGGAAATTCAAGCTTTATGGAATCAAAATTTTGACACCCGCCGGAAAAAGGGCTATTATTTTTTCCAAGACATTATTATTCCGCCTTCAATTAAGGGCGGGAGCTTTTTTTATGAAGGCTGAAAAGCCCGGCTTTTCGGCCAGGATTTCTTGTTTTTTGGGTTTATTTTTCTTCGAAGGTCCTGTCTTTTCGTTCCCAAGGCTTACCGGATTGCAGGGCCAGCCTCCAGACCGCATCAGCTGATGGCCTTAGTCCGGGGATTTTCCTTTAACAGCTTGGCTGGCCGCATTTTTGGGCTTGATTACGGCCCCCTGGGGTGATTTTGACTATTTTTTTGGAGAACTGAATTTTGACTAGTAACTCCCAGACAGGACTGGAGATTTCCTCAGCGGAGAGATCCTGGCAGGTTTTAGATGAATATCTGACCGAAACTCGTTATGCGGTCCGTCAGCCCGAGACCGGGGTCAGCCTGGAGGCCAATTATCAGGCCATTTTGTCGGAACGGCTGATTCCCAAACTGGCTGAGGCTAAAAGTTTTCTGGTCAGTCAGGCCGGCCTTAGCGCTCTGTCGGCCGGACTAATCGGGCGGACCGTTATTCCGGCTTCGCCGATGCTCATGTCCTTCGGCAATCCCTATACCCGCCGGCCGGGTTATTTTTCCTGCTATCCTCTGGGCTGGGTGGAGGACAGTCTTTTGGACATAGAATCCATGCGCCGGAAGATGCGGACCATTTACATGGCCGGCGGCGGGGCCGGAGTCGATGTATCCCGTTTACGGCCCAAGGGCTCGCCGGTCGACTGCGGCCAGGGCATCGCCTCAGGTCCGGTCGGCTTTCTCCAGGATTTTGACGCCGTCACCGGCACGACCAATCAAGGCGGCAGGCGAAGGGGGGCTCTTCTGGTCCAGATGGACTGGAACCATCAGGACATCAGAGAGTTTGTGGAGGCTAAAAATTTTAATTCCAAATTAAACCGCTTTATCCAGACCCTGCCGCCCGAGGAAAGACCGGCCCAGAGCCCTCATCTTTCCAACATGAACATTTCGGTCAATGTCTTCGGCGGCTTTTGGGATAATCCCGGCCTTATGCGTCTCATTGCCGCCAACATGTGGGCCACCGGCGATCCGGGCCTTCTGTTTGTGGACAATATGCTCAAATATTCGCCCCTCCGGGCCGAAGATGAGCCCCGGTTTTCCAATCCCTGCGGGGAGTATCTGGCTTCGGCCGGCACAGCCTGCAATCTGGTTACGGTCAATGCGGCCCGCCTGGCCCGGCAGACATACGACAGCCTGAGTCAGGAGGGCCTGACGCCAGGGAGCCTGAACTGGACCGGGAAATTTACGGACAGGTTCTGGGGTCTTCTGATGGATGCGTCCGCCTCGGCCTGCCTTTTAGGCAACCTGATTTTAGAGTTTGATGAAGGGTATCCTTTAGAGGAGATCAAAATAAAAACCCAGGAAAAAAAGCCGGTCGGGGTGGGCATGTCCGGCTTCCATACGGCCCTGCTTCTGGCTTTTTGGGGCAAGGAAGCCTACGGCTCGCCTGCGGCCGCCGATTTCGCCCGGCAGACTCAGGCGGCTTTGACTTTAGGCACTCTGAAGTTTTCCGGCAGCCTGACCAGGCTGACCGGCCACGCTTACGAAAACGCTCCTTACTGGACCGGCCATCTGAGCGAACTTAAGGAAACATTTCTGGAATCGGGCTTCTGGCCCCGTGTCGAAGGCTTATTGGACGAGCTTTTTCAGCTGACGGAAGATAAAGGCGGCTTCTATAACTGCTTGACGACCAGCCAGGCGCCGACCGGCAGCGTTTCGGCTTTTTTAAGAAACATTGATACCGGCATAGAGCCTTTCTATGCTTTGGCCGTGGACAGAAGAGTCCGGGACAGCCGGAAAGGCTGGGTTAATTTCACTTTAAAGCCCATTGAACTGGCCGATATTTTCCAGGAAGACCCGGAATTTTTGGAAAGAGCCCAGGCTCAGACGGCCTTAAAGCTGACCCCCGGGGAGCAGCTCAGCATGCTGGCCGCTTTCCAGAGGCACAACCACACCGGAGTCTCCAAAACCATAAATCTGCCGTCTTCGGCCGCAGCGGAAGACATTGAAAAACTGATCCTCCAAAGCCGGGATCTGCGCCTGAAGGGATTTACGGTCTACCGCGATACGTCATTGGAAGGGATCATTTCCGTGGCCAGCGAAGAGCCAAAGCCGGTTCAGAGTCAGGTGGACCGGGATTTGGACATCGGAGACGATCGGGAGTCACGGACCTTTACCGCCAAAAGCGACAGCTTAAGCGCCCATATCACGTTAACCAATGATCCCAATCATAATATCAGGGAAGTGTTTGTGGCGGCCGGAGACGTGGGGGCGGACATTAACGCCATCTTTACGGCTTTCGGCATGATCCTGTCGGTCTCTCTGAGGCACTATCCTTCGCTGTTTGATCCTCTGGTCAAAGTCCTGCTGAAAGTCAAAATGGATCAGCGGGTGGTCATAAATACCGTCATGGACGCTTCTCCGGTGGTCGGCAACAGTCTGCCTCAGGCCATCGGCAAACTCATGCTTCTGCGGAAGAATTATCTGGATAAAGGCCAGAAGGCCAGCGGCAACCATAACAGCGGTTCCTGCGATCTCTGTCCGGAATGCCATCAGCTGGCCCTGAGAAGAGAAGGATCCTGCCGTAAATGCACCAGCTGCGGCTACAGCACCTGCTGATTCAACTCGCCGGCCAAGACGGCCCATTTTACAGGGCCGTCTTACATAAAGCTGATATTTTAAAAATTTGGAAAACTGAAAAGGTTTTCAGCCGGCTGAAAAGGCAATTAAGGATTGGCCGGAGCGGGAGGGGACTGAACTGCTGGCGCGGCCGGAACTGTTGGAACCGGAGCGGCGGAACCGGCCGGAGGGGCGGCCTGGGGGGACGGAGCCCCGTCAGCGGCGTCCGGAGCAGTCCCTGGCGCAGCGCTGTCCCCGGCGGACGCGGCGGCAGCGGACTGGACATTGGTCACCAAAGTCACCCTGGCAAATCCGGCCTGACCAAGTTCGCTCATCAGATCCATCATTTTGGCGTATTTGACTTCCCCGTCGCCTCGGACAAATACTTCTCCCGATTCGGAGTCCATGGCCATTTGCCGGAAAAAAGCGGCCCGGCCTTCGGCGGCTACCTCTTCTTTGTCCACAAAGATCCGGCTTTCCGCGTCCAAACTGACAATGATGGGATTTTCCGGTCTGGGCATGGGCTGGCCGCTGGTTTTGGGCAGGTTGATTTTAACTCCCCCCATCATCAGAGGCGCGGTCACCATAAAAATAATCAGAAGCACCAGCATCACATCAATGAAGGGCGTCACATTGATGTCGGAAATGGTGTTGACCTCGCTGCTGCCGTGAATCAGTTCTTTGGTATTTTCCATAACAGGTCCCTGTGTACTAGCTGAATATGGGGTCTTAAGCCTTAATCCGAGTAAGTCAGCCGGGCCAGAGAGTTGCCGACCAGACCTATGGCGGCCAAAGCTTCCTTGGTCATTTTCTTGGTGGTGGTGTTGATCTTGTTATATGCCACCACAGCCGGAATAGCCGCCACCAGTCCCATGGCCGTAGCAAAGAGGGCTTCGGCGATACCCGGAGCCACCACGGCCAGAGTAGTTTCACCGGAAGAGGCTATGCCGATAAAACTGTGCATAATGCCCCAGACTGTTCCGAACAGACCGATAAACGGGCTGGTTGAACCGACTGTGGCCAGAAGGGGTACGCCTGATTCCAGCCTGTCCAGCTGGCCGGAGAGGATGACCCGCATCGATCTTTCCACCCTTTCCCGGTAATCGGCTCTTGATTCTTCACCGGCCGTGTCGGCGCCTTCCCTGACTCCGGCCATGACTATTCTGGCCGAAAAATCAGGAAACTCTTCGGGGTTTATTTCCTGATCAATGCTGTTGGCCTTTTTTTTAAAATTCCAGACTATCCGGCTGACTTTCTGGAGTAAGGCGGTTTTGGCCAAAATGACCACCCAGGAAGCCAGAGAGGCCAGGAAAAGCAGGACCATGACCCCTTGAACAACCGGGTCGGCGGCTAAGAACATGTTTTTGATGGAAAAAGATCCCATTCAGAATCTCCAAATTCGAAGGTTATTCAGATTAAAATGGATAGCTAAGGAAAATCGGGGCCATAAAATAAAAAACCCGAATCACCCAAAGTGATCCGGGACGCCCATGATCCAGGAACCTGTAAACATAACTGCGCCCAACTGCTACTCCCCAAGCAGTTGAATCAAATCTCCAGGCAGGTCTTCTGACTTATCCCTAAAATCCGCCTTCCCAACCTGGCTGGCCAGTGGCTTGAGTGTCGCCTCATAAAGAGGGGGAAATACAGCGATGGGCTCGTCCCTGATTCTGACAGGGTTCCCTATTGAGCCGGATTGGCACCTGAAAACTGTCGAAATTTTAAACCTCATTCAAGGCTGATGTCAAGGGAAAAATACGGGTCTGGTAATTTTAAATTGCCGCAATCGTCGGTCAGTCTGAGTGCTGATTGGCTGGTTAAACAATGGTAAAAGAGGGATTTCAGTTTTGGATTGTTCCCAATACTTTGCTGTTTTAAAGAATTAAATAATATTTAAATTTTTTAAGTGTATAGTAGTAAAAAATATAAATTTTAGAAGCCGGTCAGTCGATTAGGTCTGGGTTGAGTAAACTGTCATGAGACTAGGGCTTCACCCCCGAATCGTGAGTCAGGCCATTGGCAACGGCTCGCCATCCCAACTTTTGGTTGCCAAAAAGACCGGAAAAAAATAACATGCTGTCTGATTCACTGTAAAATACCCGGCCGGATGCCTCGAAGGTCGTTTCGGTGACGGACAATCTGCATACTCATACTGCCGGTTCTTTTTATGAGGCCTTTTCATGCTAAGAGGCGCACCGCTTATCTCAAAGGCATGAAATCCACTGTACTCCAAAGCATGGGAGTTGGCTGAATACGGCGGAAACAGAACACAGCGCTCCAGCCCGCCGGCGCTTGAACCGGCGGAGTCCCGGCATGGAGGCAATGATGCGCGAGGTCAATGCCTGGCAGAAAGACAGAAACAATCTGATTTCCAAGATAAAATGGCAATTCACTGCATCAGATGCACGGATCAAGCTGAAGCGTCTTTATCCATCAAATTAGAGGTTACTCGGTACTGGTTTTTTGAGAGAAAAACCACCCTTGAGCCAACGCGGTGCATTCTTTATGACTCTGAGCGCCTAATAGGTCAGCAGCTGAGTCTTTGTACGGCTCCTTATTCTTCAGAACCGCGCAGGCGATCCTAATTTTTTTGCCCGATAGCCATAATCGACCTTTTGTATCCCCGGCGTCTAATAAGGTTTTCGAATTTGGCTATGAGTGAGAGGACCAGAGGATATTTATCGTTGAGAAACAAATGGTTTGGAAGATTTGGATGTTCCCCTGAAGGTGGAGCGGCTGGCCGACTGGTGTGGTGATGTCACTAAGTTTGATAGAGCTAAACAATGACGGCTCCGCAAAAAGCTCATTGTTAAGAAAATTATATTTATAATTAGTTGATATCATTACCTTTTTTTAACGGACTTCTGAAAGCAGGGGGGGTTGCGAAGGCATCAAACAATGTGATTACTTATATAGACCAAAAAAATTTTTGAAGATACTTTAGTACTTTTAACAGACTAGTTAGCGCATTTAATAAGTATAAATGACTATTTTTATATTTTAATAATAAATTATTATAATTTAAAGGACTGATTGATTATATTACTGGCCATATTGGCCATAATAAATGGTTTCTGATGTATAAATTACGAACGATAATATATGAATTATCATTTTCTTAAAAATTTTAAAGACGCTAAGGTATTATTTTTAAAGGGGTATTTGAAAGTGGGCAACCCGAAGGATGATCCAATGGTTGACCACAAGAAAGAGAAAAAGGACCTACTGAAGATATACGAATCTTGGCTCAATCAAGCCCGGATGGATCTTCTTAGGGCAGAACGTGGAGTTTATTCAACCGATTGGGATTAAGTCGTATATCATAGCCAGCAATCACTAGAAAAGCTGGTTAAAGCTATATATATCCTTCTTATCGACAGATTTTTTCCTTTTACGCACAAAATTGATGACCTCGTACACCAGACTGAAAACAAATTGACTGAATCTGTAGGTGCAGATCGATACTTATTTTTTGCTAATATCTATCAATATTGCACTTTAGGCCGTTATTTAAGTTAATCAATATTAAGTGCCTTTGAAATTGATGAAAACACAGGTAACAAACTGTTGGTTCAAACAAAGGAGGCTTTCGAATGGCTTCTGAGATCTTTACCGTTGATGGATTCGATGGATTCCGAACTGTCAAAACCATCGAAATCGTCACCGCAGCCGTGAGGAAATACGCTGACGAAGTACGTCTGGCCTTTTCTGTCGTAAAAGTCTACTTGTTCGGGTCTTGGGCTAAAGGCACTGCTTCAAACAGAAGCGATGTTGATGTCTGTTTTTTCCTGGAGAGCTTCAACGGGCGGAGCAAAATTAATGTTTTGACTGATATTTCCAAACTAACTTGGAATTATTATTGGGTGGGCATTGAGCCTCACGCTTTCGAGGCTGCCAACCTCAGTTGTGGTCATCCTTTTGTAAGGGAGATTTTGCGGACAGGCACAGAGATCTGGCCTGGTCGTGGTTCTAAGGTGGCTTAACCGCTTGACGGGTAGTCGCCAGTGGTTTCAAAAATGTTTCCCTGTATTAGCCCATGTTTGTCAAGCCAAAAAAATAAACGACAATTAAAAATACATAATTTGCAATAATTGTCTGTGCAAGGATGATTATCTTATGTAGTAAATGTATATTATATGTATTGTTTTTTTGATGGCAGAAACCCCGTGATTTTTATCATTAAATTGCAAATAAAAACGGAAACATAATGGGTTAGATATTCCTGCAAATTTTTTCAGGTGCAAGCAAATTTCATCTTCGTCACAATACTAAGATGACTCACCACAGGGACTATTGCATAAGAACAAATATACTAAATTTATCAGAACAAGAAATTTTGGAAAATCATATAAACCAGACGGCAGTTGTTAGTGTTATTCGTTATCTTAAACCTGAGTTAGAGTTGATGCCTATTTGCCACAGGAAAGATGAAATAGTTGATCGACTTTTTTTGTCTCAATCTAGGCGTATCAGTGTGCAAACTGGATAGGAAATAATCTTAAACTTTACGATATAATTCGCAGCTGTGATAAATATTGACCTAAAACAGGCAATATTTATCACAGCCATACGAATTGAAAGAGCACCAAATGGTTGTTTTGTTAAATATTTTGTTAGTTTTGCCAGTCATGAGTGGAGAAAAATATTGAATGTCGCTGTGTTTACATGTTACAAAAGTTGTTTTTTTAATAAGGCAAAATAGTAAAACGCAGGCAAGCCATAAAAATTTTTGACAGTGGCATTGACAAACATGGACTAGCGATGGTGGTACTTATGATGCTCTCGCAAACAACTGTCATGAGGCCAGGGACTCACCCTCTGTTCGTGAATCAGCCATTGGCAGCCCAGCATATGTTGGCTAAAATACCGGAAAAAATAACATGCTGCCTGGTTCGCGGTAAATAACAGTTTTAAGCCAGAGCTGAACGGTCTAAATTTTTATCCGAATCCGGCTGAGAGCGGACAGATATAGAGCCTTTTGTCCGCAGGTCAGAACGCAGAGAGATTTTTGGCCCAACAGAGGAAGTATGGGGTGAAACTCCGGCCGGGTCAGGAGGGGAGGCCATTTATTCTTTTTATGGATCGATTTGGTTATTGGCGCCCGGTTTTCACAATGCTTAATAAGTATTGAGGTTCAAATTATTTATGTCTTGTTTGGACCAATGGGTCAAGGTTTTTGGCAGCGGAACAGTTCTTGGACTCTCGGCGCAGGGGGCCTTAATTATTGGCGGCCGCGCCGACTTTTAGCCGGTTTTCTCGTGGTGATGGCTTTATGAGAATTATTGATAGCGATAAGCTCTCTTTCATATAATAAATAGTACTTTTTTATTAACATACGTGTAACCGTTCAGGTGCCCTTTTTAGTCCAGACTCGGGGGGCAAGGGCACGTCCGGCGGCATAAGGTGCCCCAGATCCCGTCCAGTCTCCGAGCCTCTTCCTATGCTTTTTGCCCGCCGAACCGGAGTTTCTGGCTCCAATTGCAATTGGCCAGGTGCCTGCCTGGCTATTTTTAAGAATTTATGAGGTATTTTCAGCTCGGAAGCCAGCCAGGACACTATTATGCTTGAATGCGGCGAAACTCAATCCCCCTGGAACAGTCAAAGAGGGGGTTTCTTTAGTGCAGCATCAAGAAACTGCTTCGATGGCTGCCGCCTCTCTTGTTAATCTGCTGGTATGGTGCCAAAATGGCCAGCCATAGTCTTTAGGGAGGTTGCATAATTCAAGGACGGTATCATGTCTTCAATGCCATGAGAGAGGGCCATGGGCTCTTCTCCTGGCGGAGCCGCAATATTACCCCGGCGGATAATTATGATAAAAAAGCTTATCCTCTGTTTATTCAGTCTTTAGCACACTTAAAAATTTATGCAATTTCAATAGTCTATTTGCAGTATGGCTGGAAAATTATTATACCGTGATCAACTATAAATAATAGGAATATTTGATCTATCATAATTATCAGCCAGGTTAATAGCTGGATTTGGTTAAGTGATGTCAAAGCAAAGGAGAATGGAAATCACTTGGGGATAAGGGAAGGTATTAGTTCGGCTGTTTTATAGGCCTCCAATCACTCATAGGCGTAATTGCGAAATGACTTGCCTTGATGCCCGCAGGCAGTCTTGATCGCGGCAAGCCGCTCAAACGTGCGCTGTCATCTCGGGCTGCGGGTCCCTTGAGTCACTGCCCTCGCGGCTCATTTGCCTTATGAAACTATAATGCTGAGAAGTCTATAGTCAAAATTTAAGCAAATGATGCATGGGATATATTTGTTTGGCGCAACTGCAGCCACTGGTTTGAATTATGATATTACCCCGGCGGATAATTATGATAATCTATTTATTCTTTGGTTTCGCCTCGACTTTCGCGTATTTAATTTTATCATGGTCAAAAATTTTTTTAACTTTTGAATGATCGTTTTGCA
>JAISEL010000151.1 GCA_031264185.1 Deltaproteobacteria bacterium | reverse complement strand
GAAGAGTTTAAAAGATTCATGTTCTCTCTTGCCGTCAGAAACGGCTATGGAAATTACAAGGAGACAGTCCTTATCGGAGACGGCGCGGCTTGGATTCGCAGCATGAAGGAAGAATTATTTCCGGATGCGCAGCAGATTTTGGATTTTTATCATTTATGTGAAAATGTATATAGTTATGCGAAAAGTGTATTCTCAGCAGATGAAAATATTTATAAGCCCTGGGCTAAAGAAATGTGTGAATCGCTTAAAAAAAGTAAATATGAGTATGTGTTGGATGTTATTAAGAAAATAAAAGTAAAAAAGCGTGATAAATCATCTTTAAATCTTTCTCAATATATTATTAACAATATAAATAATATTGATTATGCTGATTATATTAAAAGAGGCTATTTTATAGGCAGCGGGGCTGCTGAAAGCGCTAACAGATACGTACTCCAAGAGCGCCTGAAACTGCCTGGGATGAGGTGGGACGCAGCCAACGGTCAGGCTGTGTTATCGCTAATGGCTAAATTGAAAAGCGGCCTTTGGGAACGGGATGTGGTAAAGGCAAGTTACCGCCACTATGGAGTAAAGCCGGCACGCGCTTTTCCATATTGAAGTGGGTAGGTTTAGGACCAATTTTAGGTAACTTTTTTAACCTATACCCGATCTTCACTGGCAAGACAAGTAAATTCTCAAAAAGCCCTTCAGACCTTATCCTGATTACGATTAAGGTTCAGGTTTCTACAAGATTCCGCAGCCGGAGTCCGCCGGCAGTCTCGAACGCTGTAAATATCTGTTGCTGCTCCTTCAGCTGAGAGCCAAAGGGGGCTATTGATATGGAAGCTGTTAACGTTTGCTGGCAGAGAAAGGAAAAAAGCCTCTAATCATGGTTCAGGGGCAGGGGGGCATCATGGTGACGGCGCTTTTGCCCACTAAAACCTGCCGGAATGAAGAGAAGCAAATGGCTGCCTGCGGGCTGAGGTCTGCCGGCCAAAGTCTGTGAGGCCAAAGGTCCGGCAGGAAGCTGAGGGAATCGGCTGCCGTAAAGGAAGAATCGGCCGGCAGGTCCCGGCATGCGGCCTCATGGTTAAACGGGTTTGCCACGGGAGCCGGGACTCGGAATACTGGGGACTGTATTCTAAAGGGCAGGCGCCTTTCCGTCCGAAAGGGAGTTCCGCTTGTCTTAGCGACTGGCAATCCGCCATTGCCAAAAGTCTTAAAGGCGGCTGAGTTTCGCCGGAATTGAGTTCAGCGTTTTTGTCAGCCGGGGGCTGAACAGCCAGATTTATGGCCTGGATGCTGGCTGGGGTCTGAGGTTAAAGCCTGACCAGGATTCAGGAGCAGCAGGTATCCCTGACATCATGATAATTTAAAAACTCAGAAACGAAAACCGGACTGAGGCGCCTTTAACAAATATCCTTACAGGCTGAACGGCAAGCTCTTCCGGACATCTCCCCCCGGGATATTTTCCTCCGACGTCAGGTTTCTGCCGGTTACGAGCATATTCTTCCCGGCCGGCCGGAAGCAGCAGACTTTCAGGGGCGGAGCGCAGGAAACGCCCTTCCGGAGGTTAAAATCTACAACAGAACACTTAGCGGTCCGGTTACTGTTTTCTCCGGCCAATCCAGTGGTCTTGCAGACTTCCGGCTTTATTTGGGGAATGACTGGCACCTCTGCGGTCATAAGGTAAGGCCGCCGCTGCGGCAGCCATCTTCCCGGAACAGGTCTGCTGTACAGCCATAAGTCTGGCAAATGCTCCTCACAGCGTTCGGCAGGGTTTTTTATCCTGCGGATGCCGGCCGCAGGTCCAAGACAGGCCCGAGCGAAGACGGAAGCGGCATTCAGAAATAGCTTTGGGGGAACAGGATAAATACCGTAATAGTTCATGAGAATGCCGGAAAGATGTTTATATTTTTTGCGCCGCAGGGCAGCGTGAAAATGCCCGGAGACTCTCCGCATGTGCTGACCGCCATATACTGCCGGCTTGAGTCTGCGGCGCCCCGGCACGGAACCGCCTCGTACAGCCGGGCATCTCCGCCATGGGAAATGCTCATATAAACTTCTTCAGCTGCCTGCGGATGACGGGCTGCTGAAGCGTAAGGACCGGCCGCTGCATACTCCTCCAGCCTGAGGTCATAAGGTTATGCCAAGTAAGTTTGTCAGCCTGATGCGGTCTTGAATCTCCAGGGGAGCCTTTCCGGAGGTGAACCGCCGCAGTTTCCCCAAAGATATGCCTGTACATCCGGCAGTTTCTGAAGACGGATCGGGCCGGCGCACCGCCGGAGAAATGTCAGTTTATACCCCGGGATGCTTGGATCAGGCGGAGGCGTCTTGGTCTTCAGCAAATCAGGCGTTACTGGGAGCTAGGACTGGGTCTCAGGCAGTTTGCCGGCTTTAATGATACTGGAAGGAGGCTTGGGCGGAAAAGCCCTCCGGATACGGATTTGAGCCACCCTGTCCAGTTCCTGGCCCAATAAGCCGAAAACGTTTTTCAGAACCCGGCTCAGGGATTCGGCCGAGCTTTTAGGGGCTCCTTTGTCTTCATCCAGATAAAGGTCCCTTCTGAGTCCCAGCCCCAGAACCTTAAGTCTCTTTAAGGCTTGCAGGGGCTGGGGCACGGCTGTCCCGGCCAGGGGAAAATCCAGTTCTGTCCACAGACCAAAGGTTTTGAATATATGACCCAGGAGATGGATCAGGCCTTTGGGAGTACGGGATTCCTCCAAGCTTAAGCTGATCTGGGGTGTAGGCAGCGGCGGGCGGGCTTGGTGCAGCCAGGGGCGGTGACTGAAAAACCGGATATTGACCAGAATGACCAGATTTTCCGTGGCCAGAAGGTCCCGGGCGCTTTTAACCAGCTCATCAATGTAAGGCCCCACGCAGCGGGAAAAAATAAAATCCCGTTCATCCGGACTCCAGTCAGGCAGAGCTTTTTCCTGGGTGGCTCTTTTTAAAATGCAGGGTTCCGGGCTTTTGACCTGACCCAGTTCCAGAGCCAGAAGGCCCAAAGGATCGGCCACCAGAGGACTGTAGGGGTAACTGACCACCAGTAAACGGGAAGAAAAGTTATTGTCCGGCGGCGGTTTGACCAGATCCCGGCTGGCGGGGGCCGGTTTTATGTCAGGCTGGGCGGCTTTTTTGACCAGGTCCAGCAGGAAAGGATCCGTCAGGTGCCAATTTTCCCAGCGCAGCTCATCTTCGGTTAAGGTCAGGCGCTTGTGGATGGCTTTGGGCACAAAAGGACTGCCGTAAGGGACGTTTAAGATAAGACCGGCCAAATTTATCTCCCCAAAACGCAGGAGGGTTGTGCTATTATCTGACTTTCTGAACCTCAACAGACCTGAAGGGGTCAAAATGGTCCGGACCCGCATGAAAAATAATTTGGACCATGCTTAATTTTAAACTAAAATCGTCTTTCAGCCAAGTCCGGGAGTCCGGGTTTTATCCCTGGGCCTATTTACGGGCCTGGTCCGGCCCCTGAATCAGGAGGTCCAATGAGATGCTTAATCAGGGGGATACTCCGTGGTTCCCGTTCAGGCGGCCGGGTCAGTTTCTTCCGGTCTCACGGCCGCCTTTGGGGCCGCTGAGGGTCAGACCGCTGGTTTCATAAGGTTTTTGGCCTAAGATACGGGCCTGATTGCAGTCCCGCAAGACCGTTTAGTCTCAGACCGGGCCCTTTTATATTGAAATGAGGCTTTTTAAGCCGCCGGTATTTTTCAGCGGCATGAGACTTAAGTTTTGACTGTTTGGGGGCTGCCTTTAGGTGTCTTTTGTCTTCCGGCCGGGGCCGGCAGTCGGCTGCGGAAGAGAAAGGATTTTCGGAGCTTAATAGAAATAATTTCTTTGGCGCCCGTTTTTGTCCTGCCAGGGCTGAAGCGGTTTTCGAAATTTTTGGTCCTTCGGAGAAAAGCTTTCCGAATATCCGCCCCGTCAGGCTGGGGAATATAATCTGTCAGGAGGGAGCCATGCCCGGACTCGGGCCGAATGAAGAACAGGCTGAGGCTTTAATTGCAGAGCGCCTTAACCGTCTGCGGATGCGTCTGGCTGAAGAAGGCTGCCCCAACGCCCTGATTACCGGCTCGGAAAACAGGCGTTATTTTTCCGGTTTCAAAGCGGGCGATCCCATGCTGACCGAATCTTCAGGGGCTTTGCTGATCACTCCGGACAAGCAGTACCTTCTGACCGACTCCCGCTATACTCTGGCCGCCGGAAAAGAGGCTCCTTTATTTGAGGTTCTGGAAACCCAAAGAGGCCTGGCCGAGACTCTGGCTGGGAAAGAGCTTTTTAAAGGCGGTCTGTGGTTTGAGGCCCCTTATCTGACAATGGAAGTCTTTGGGCAAATAAAATACAGACTTAAAAACACGGTTTTCAAGAACCTGCCTTTCAGCTTGAACCGCTTCCGGGAAGTTAAGACCCCGGGGGAAGTCGCCCTCATTCAAAAAGCCCTCTTCATTGCCGAAGCCGCAGTCGATGCTTTAAGAAACTCCCTGGAGCCCGGCTGGACGGAAGAGCAGGCCGCCATTTTGCTGGAGCGGGTTTTTCGGGAAAAAGGCGCCTCTGGTCCGGCTTTTGAGACCATTGTCGCTTCCGGTCCCCAGGCCGCCCTGCCCCACGCCGAACCGGGACCCAGGATCATTTCAGAAGGTGAGCTGGTGGTGGTGGACTGCGGCTCGAAGCTGGAAGGCTATGCCTCGGATATAACCAGAACCCTGGCCGTCGGCCAGGTTCTGCCCTGGCAGAAAGAAATATACCGGATTGTCCGGGCCGCTCAGCTAAAGGCCCTGGCCTGTCTTTCGGCCGGAAAAACCGGGGCCCAGGTCGATAAAGCGGCCCGGGATCACATAGCCGAAAACGGCTACGGCCGGTTTTTCGGGCACAGCCTGGGTCACGGGGTTGGTCTGGCGGTCCACGAAGGACCGTCACTTTCGCCGGCCAACCTGGAGCCTCTGGCGGCCGGAGCCGTAGTTACGGTCGAACCCGGCATCTACTTGCCCGGCCGAGGCGGAGTCAGATTGGAACAGATGGCTTTGGTCACTGAAGACGGCTGCCGGGTGTTAAACGCAGATGATAATTTCTACGATTTTTGAGGCTTAATTGTGGCCGCAACAGGGCGACTCTGGCTTAACGGCCGGTTTCTGACCATGGATCCCCTCTGTCCCAGAGCCGGCGTTCTGGCTTCCTGCGGTCCGAGGCTTGTTTACGTCGGCGATGACCGGTCAAAGGCCGTGAGTCTTATGCCCCCAAAGCATGAAACCTGCGATCTGCAGGGAGCCGGTGTCATTCCAGGGCTCATTGACAGTCACGCCCATGTGCTCCACGAAGGACTGAGACTGGGCCAGCTGGATCTTCACGGTTTAAGCCGCCGGGAGGCGGCCGAAAAGGTGGCCTCTTTAGCCGGAACTTTGGCTCCCGGGGTCTGGATTCACGGCCGGGGCTGGGATCAGAATATCTGGGCCGACCGATCCTGGCCCACAGCTGAAGAGCTGGATAAAGCCGCGCCTTTCAATCCGGTCGTTTTAGACCGGGTTGACAAGCATTCCATCTGGGTCAATTCTCTGGCCTTAGACCGGGCTGATCCCAAAGTCCAGGGTCCGGCCCCCGAAGGCGGGGAGATATTGCGGCGGCCTGACGGCGGCCTTCTGGGCATCTTAATCGGCCAGGCTATGTTTTTAGTCTACAAAAACATGCCGCCTTTAGACGGACGGGACCGCCTGGCCACCCAGACTGCAGCCCAAGAGGAGCTTTTAAGCCTGGGCCTCACTACAGTCATGGACTGCGCCACCTCGGACGAGGATCTGAAAGTTCTGGCCGCAGCTTACGGGGCCGGACAGTTAAAGCTGCGCTACCGGGCTTACATTCATCCCCTGCGCTGGCGCGACTGGGATCTGCTGAAGCCTGCGGACGGTCTTTTTGGCGGCCGGTTAGCCGTGGACGGCCTGAAGCTTTTTTCCGACGGCTCTTTAGGTTCCCGGAGCGCCTGGCTGCTGGATGAATACGCCGATCGGTCCGGCCACTTCGGCAGTCACAATTACGATGATCAGGGACTGATTGAGATGCTGAAGCTGGCTAAAAGCCGCCGTCTGCAAGTGGCTATCCATGTCATCGGCGATGCGGCCGTGGCTCAGGCTGTCCGGTGTATGGCCGGGGTTCTGGGGCCTGAATGCCCTGAAAGGCACTGGCGTCTGGAGCACTGTCAGGTCGTAACCGAGACCGACCGGGACAGGATTTTGGAATTAGGTTTAATTCCCTCGGTTCAAAGCGCCGGACTCATGACCGATCTGCTTATGGCCGAAGACCGCTTAGGCCCGGTAAGACTGCAAAGAGCCTACGCCTGGCGGGAGTTTATTGACCGAGGCGGCTATATTATTAACGGCTCCGACTGTCCGGTAGAAACGGCCAATCCTTTTCACGGCATATACGCAGCCGTCACGCGGCAGAAATTAGACGGCCAGCCGCCGGAGGGTTTTCTGCCCGCTCACCGTCTGTCCAGATGGGAAGCTCTGGCCGGGTACACCTCGTGGGGGGCGCTGGCCGCTTTTCAGGAAAAAAATATCGGGACACTGAAAGCGGGCGCTTTTTGCGACCTGGCCGTTTTGGACCGGGATGTAATGACTTGCTCCGAGCCGGACTTAAGCCGGATTAAAGTCCTGAAGACAGTCATAGGAGGGGAGACGGTTTTTGACGGGGGCTTTTAAAATTTCGGCCGGCTGAAGCCGGCCGAAGAGATAACTGACATGCTGCCGCAGCCGAAGACTGCGGGTTCAGCGAAGAGCGCCGGCCAGGGCCGGTTTTGCGGCTTCTCCCCCGAGAGCCGGTGTCCCGGCCATGAGGATTTTCACAGTTCTAACCGCTTATGTCCTTAAGTCAGGAAGACGGGGAAGGGCTTCCCGCCTCTCATCACCGCCTTAAGCCCTGGGCTTTCCCGGCGGTTTCTTCATAAATCCGGAAAGTACTGCTTTAAACCCTCAGCTGAAGTCATCTAAAAGCCGGACCCGGCAGGGACTGACCGTATTAATCCTGACAATATCTCTGGCATCCTCAACTAAGTTTTTAAGTCCTTTATAACCCAGGTCAGACGGATTAAAGCCCGGCCAAAGGGCTTTAATGGAACTGCCGACGGAAGAAAGCAGAGCCCAGCCGTCTTCGCCTTCATTTTCCGTAACAGCCTGGGTCAGAAGTTCCTTAAACCGGCTTATGTCCGCTTCCGAAGGCGGCTGCTGGCTGACAACTTCGGTCTTGGAGTCCCAGAGAGGCTGAATGACATCTTCTTCACTGGGATTGGGGGTAAAATCGTCGCTTTCCCGGAGAGCAAAAAGATCGTCGGTGGACCAGAAATAAGAGCAGGCGGCCCGGAACGGACCCAAAGAGGCCGGGGGCTGAGCAAAGCCGAAGACCGTAGCCCCGGCTTCCCTCAGCCTGGTGGCCAGCCGGCCCAGAGCTCCGTTGCCGGTAGCCAGAGCAAAAGCTTTAATTTGCCTGTCGGTGAGCAGATCCAGAGCTTCTATGGTTATATCCACATCCGGGGCACAGTCCTGGGGATAATCAAATCTCTGGGCCGGCACTATGGAGTAAACCGCCAGACGTTCGGCCCAGGGCCTTAGCTCGGGTCTGGCCCAATTGCCGAAAGCTCTTTTGACCGTCAGATCCCCGTACTGAGACAGGATGGAAAAGAGGATATCCAGGGCCTCGACCGGAAAGCTGGTTGAATCTATTAAAACCGCAGTCTTGGGCAGGGTTTGATCTTCGGGGGTTAAGTTGGCATCCATGGATAAGCTATCTCCGTTTATATGGGCCGGTTAGTTAAAAGCGCCTGAGTCAGCCAACAGCCTTCCACCGGGCGGACAACCTGAGCTCTCAAATAGGCTTCCGGCAGGGAAAAGAGGCGGATACTGGTCGGATCAATGGAAATAAGTCCGTTAGACCGACTGGAGGAAAACCGGAAACCCACCGCCATTTCAGCCGGTCCGTGGAGACTTAATGTTATAGGCAGTATCAAAATATAGGTTTTGTCGACCGAATCCCAGGCCAGCAAGGCTTCCTGGGGCCGGTCAGTAAAATCATCGGCCGACTGCTGGAAAGCCCTGGACATATTGAACCGGCATCCTTCGGGATCGGCGGCTAAATCAGGGGGTATAATGCCGTGTTCCGAGCCGAACCAAATGAGGCGCGACCAGGCCGATTCGTCGGTTAAGGTCAGGTTTAACCGGGCGGCGGGCGGGGGCAGGACTGATTTTATCTTTTCGGCTATCAGCTGACCGGTGGAGTAAACTTCCGGACCGTTGGCGGCGAAGTTATTTAAATAGGCAAACCGGAAGAAAGTCTCCGAAGTCGTCCCCCGGTGGAAAGTGGCAAAGATGGTCATTCCGCTGACTGTCTGGAGGTTTAAGTTAAAACCGATGGAGTTTTGGGACAGCATCTCCGTAAAGCCCTGCATGAGGAAGATATCGGAGTAAGTGCTTAAAAAGCTGCCCGGCCTTGATTCGTTGTTGCTTAAATACCTTTTGAGGAGTTTATTTAAAGCCAGATACTTGCGCATCTCCAGACAGTGGGTAAAGAACATCCTGAGATTGCCGAAAATGTACTGGTATAAAGGATTATAGCCCGTATCCTCCCTCAGTTTGTTCACCATTTCCTGGTAAAATTCGGAAGGGAAAGAGGTATTTAAAACCGCTCTTAAGTCGGGATCGATTTCCGTTAAATGGACATCGGAGACTTCGTAGAGATAGCCGCGCTTGGTGCTGTCGTAGACGTCAGACCGGGAATAAACCTGATTGCAGTAATACGTGACGTCCACGCCCGGATAGTCGCTGGCCAGAAGCTTATTAATAAGGTACATGTCATAGATGTCCCGGACCCTGGCCTTTCTTTCCGTGCCGTCGTCGTCTATGATGGTGACATTATTTTTATCCAGAACAGGGCCCACGACCGTCCCCTGATGCTGAGGCGGCTCACTGACCTGGGCTGAAAGATTCTGGGGGCCCGGCGGGGACGAGACGGTCTGAAGGGGCGAATCCTTCAAATCGCTTTGCAGGAAGATGTACTTGACCCGGTCGGTCCGGTTTTTCCTTAACACGAAGTATTTGCGGTTCAATTCCAGGACAGCGGTCAAATCAATGTAATTGGAATTAAAGCCGGAGTAGCCGCCGTTTTCCGGAGTCAGTCTGGGTACAACCTGAGTCAGGACTTCGTGAAAGACCTGGAGAGGAACGGCTCTTTCCCCGGGCCGGTTCGAGGTCCGGACGCAGAAATCAAAGATTTTCAGCAAAAGATCGGCGTTCAGTTCATTGACCGCGCCGGAAGCGTAACAGCGGATCTCGTCCGGAAAAGACATCCTTATTTCCTGAAAGGAGATCGGCTTACGGACCGGAGCCGGAACCGCCGGAGCGGGACCTAAGCCCGCCGGCCGGATCGGAGGCCTGGGTCCGGCGGGCAGTTTAGGAATTTTGGGTGTCAGGTTCGGCACAGTCAGAGAAGGACTTTTCAGGCGCTTAGGCGGCGGCGGAACGAGCGGCGGCCGGGCGGACTGGGGCAGGCGGGCCGGAAAATCGGCTTTGGGCATCATGGCTGCGATGGGGCTGTGCTTGTCTTTAATGGAACCCAGCCATGTATCCTGAAGAGTGGAAATAAGGCGGGCGCCTTTGCAGGCCATGGACAGGGTCAGGACAGTGTGAATAAAAGGCCTGATCGCTCCTCCGTCGGTGTCGCTGATCTGCTCGACCACTAAAGCCACATCATAGTCCCGGGGATCGGCTAAGGCCAGAGGCAGTATAAAGGCCAGCTTGTCCTGAGCCGGATTCCAGAAAGGCAGCGGGATGCGCGGGTTAGTCACAATCTTCCTTAAAGTTAAATCCAGGGCTGTTTTCAGCTTTTCCTTCAAGGTCGTATAGGTGGCCAGATTACTTTCTTCTTCAATGAATTTCGCCAGTTCGGAATTAGTCGCTTCCACTTCGTCGGCTTTTAAGCGGCTGTTGTCTTCCGCGTACCTGAAATATGGCGGACAGACCAGGCTGATGAACTTGCTCGGGAAGCGCCCACGGCGGATGCCGTCGATAATAATATGGTTGCACTGGGCGTCGTGATCCAAATCAATGGGAATATTTTTGTAGATGACATCGTCGGATTTTTGGTAATAGGAAGTTCTGACCGGCCGGGGAAAAATACGGGTTGCCACTTCTTTGCCCAGAGCATTATCGCTTTGGGAAGTGAAGCCTTTAAAAACATAGCGCTTCTGGGAGGGATCGGTTTTTTTGAAAACAACCAGAATATCCCGGCTGCCCTGGTCAAGCAGGCCGGTGTTTAAAGCGGCCAGCTGATAATCGGCCGAAAAGGCGAGGCCGGCGTCGTTGACTTCCAAAAGTTCCGGGACCCTTTTCCGGGCAAAGAAAATATCCAGAAACTTATTGATCTTTTCCTTCTGGAGGTTCTGAAAAGTTTTCAGGAAATAGTTTTCCAGCAAATTAAAAGGTTTCCGGTTATCGTGGAAATACCATTTTTCCGGCTGGGCGCATTCGGCCAGTCTTTCCAGCATTTGCTCAAAAGTCGGATGGGCGGACGGGTGACCGGAACTGATTTTGGGCATGTAAATGACATCGTGATACCAGACAGAAAGCCCCCGGTTGGCCATATCGTCTATGGCATAGTACTTGACATCAGTCACGACCGGCGTTCCAGAAGGGATCTGGGTGGTCTCGGTATTGGGCCTTAACTGGAAATCGACCTTTATTTCCGGTTCCCCCCGCTCAAACAAAGTCCTGATGATGGTCCAGGAAACGTTGGAGGCCTGGACATAGCCGCTGAAAAACTGACCGGTGATATCTTCCCTGACCGTAATAATGTGGCGGTCTAAATTGACTTCCGTTACCACCCCGGAGGTGGGGATATTGATGGGCACGGAATAATCCGTGCCGCCGCCCGGATATATCTGGCGCGGATCGCCTCCGGACTGGCCGGCCGAACGCAGCTCGGCCTGCGCCGCCAGACGCAGATCGGGCTGGCTTCTGAAGCGGGCACTGGCCGCCGGATCCTCTTTCCAGCCCAAACCCGATCCGGTCCGATCATAACTTCGGTAGTTGGCCTGAGCGGCCGGATAAGAGGGATAAGGCTGGTTACTGGGATGGCCGGGACTCTGGGGCCGGCAGAAGCCGTCGCCGGTCTGGGGCGGCTCCTGGGGGGAGGCCGGCGCGTTCTGCTCCAGGTCAGCTTCCGGCGGCGCAGGCTGGGCGGCGGCCGGGGGTTCTTCGGGAACTTTGTAAAGTACCCCGCCTGAGGGGGCGGCAGAAATTTCTTCGGCCGTTTTTTCTCCGGCGGCCGGCTGGTTCGGAATCTCTGCCTTTTCGGCGGCGGCCGTAACCGCTGAAGGCTGGTCACCGGCCTGGACTTCGGCCAGAGGCCCGGGTTTATCCGGACTGCTTTTGAGCGCTGCCTGGTTTACGAAAGCCCCGGTCTCCGCAGCTGCGATGACGGGAGCCGGGAGGGGCGGCCCAGCGGCCTCCTGGGCGGACGCCGGGACGGTCTCCTCCGGACCGGCGGCGGCTTCTCTGGGCTCTTGCGGTTCCGTTAAAGTATCTGCTGCAGGTGTTTTAGATTTAGTTCCTTTGGCCGTTCTGCCCCTGGCGGCTTTGCCGGGTTTGTCTTCCTGGGGGTGTTTAAGCGGTTTGTCTTTGAGCTTTTTCTCGGATTCGGCGGCGGTTTTGGCTTTGGCAGTCTTCTTTTTCGGCTTAGTTTCGGCCGCGGTTTCCGGTTCAGCGGCCTCTGCCCGCAGCCCCAAAGGCGTATCAAGACGTTCGACAATCTCCCTGGGAGCAGCCTCACCGGGGACATGAACGAGGGAATACTCAAAATAGGTTTTGAATTTTACCAGGAGGTCTTTAAGGTTCTTATAGCCGATGGACTTATAGCCGTGTTCGTGTATTTCTTTGACACACTGCCGCATAAGAACGTCAAAGTCGCGGAACGTGACCGGACCGCTGCTCAGTGAGGCCAGATAATCATAAACTTCCACTAGATCATGCTCGGTGATTTTGTTTTTATTGAGGACTATATGGGGAAGTAAGGGATCGGGCTGGGATGAGGCAACTGCATTTTCATCTTCTGAACTGACCGTCTGACATGCTGGAGTCTGGATTGTCCGGGATTGTAAGGCAATGTCTGTATCTGTTTCAGGTAATTTCTCAAGAGGCAAAAGTCCTAAACCCTCCGCTGGTGCAATCGGCGGAGGTGATTCGCCGGTAATGGGCATAATTTTCTCCTTACTTATGGTTTTGCGAGTCCTGGGGCGTCCGGGTTTTCTTTTGACACCTGTTTCTTCTTGATCGATTGGGGGCAGCAAATCAAGCCGCTTGATGTCGCGTTTGGAGGACTCGTTCGTTATATCTGGAAAAATCGGGGCCGTTTGGGCTGATTCTTGGTTCATCTCAAAAAGGGTTGGCTGTTTGACGGTGTCTGCATTTTTTGACCGTTTCAATATTAAATCTCCGAAAGAAAAATTGACTATTATTTGCCTGTAAATGAGCTTTAGCCTTTAAGGCCTGAGAGCATTGATTTGATCATAATTTTAAGCCGGCTTCAGCGGTTGAATTTTTCTGAACCAAATTTTAAGGAAAAAGTTTTCACCTGGTTTTCAGCCTGGAAGCTCCGAATGGCCGCGGAGGATAAGCCGCCTCCTTGTTTAAAGTATAAACAAAATATCCGTATTGCGCGTCCTTTAATGAATCCCCAAAAGCGGGTTGAATGGCCGGTCCTTTCGGGCCGCAGGTCCGGCCTGTTTTAGGCAGGCATTATTTCCCGGTCTGTCTCAAATCTACTTGGGCTTTTATGCAGCTCCAGATTTCAGGAGGGCGGAGCTTTTAAGGCGTCCGGCCGTCGGTTAAGCCTGCGGACAATTTTGCAACTTTCTGGCCGCTTTCCCAGGCCGGACTGACCGGCTTAAAGCTGACACCATTTTAAAGCTGACATGCCAGCCGGACCGGCGGGTTTTTAATTCCGGTCCTCAGGTCTTTGGCCGGTAATCTTTGGCATCAATCATTAAATTCAGTCTTTATCTTCAGAGCCCGCCTGAAGCCGGGGGATTATCACCGCCCGGAAACTTTACGGCTGCTGATCTCCGGGGGTTGCGGCTTTACCGGCCAGCGTCTAATCTTCAGCAGGCGGTCACGACGGCCTGCCAGGGCCCAGAACATTCAAGGCCTGACCGGGATCAGCCTTATTTTCATAGCCGCTTACGGCACTTGGATTCAGGTCCGGGCTTTTCGGAATGCGCCTGACACTCCCGGCCTCACGGCCGGAGTCTGACAGTGCTGCAGTGCTTCTGATTAATTTATTTGGATAATACTAAAAAATATCAATTGAATTTATCCAAGACCCGGATCTTGAGATAAGAAAACAAATCCTTCGGTTTAAATCACCAAAAGAAAAGTCCCCGGCTTAATCCTAAAAGCCCCCGGTTCAAGTCAGAAAAGACCGCCCCGGTCAGATTTTTCACCTTATTTTGCATAATATCAGGATAATCTACTATACGCTGCTATATGACCAGCAATATCTTGAACAGCTATTTCATGACCGGCAGTATCCGGAAGGTTACATCAGCCTTACGCCCTAGGAAAGTTTAAAAAAACATATTTCCTAGAGCCGGCCAGTCTAAACAGTGAAATATTTTACAAGTTCAAGCCGGAGGTGTCAAGTTTTTGCCGTATCAAATGGCGGGTTATAAAGCCGAAATGTCCTTTGAGCCGAAAATAACGGGAACTTTTGCAGGCTCAGCCGGAGTGAAAGTTGCCCCCAGGGCTATGTAAAATTCTAATTTAGCAATAAAATGACATAAATTATAATTAAATGGTCAGATTTTGTAAGCTGCTCCCCAAAAAAAGCCAGTCCTGGCGGGGACTGGCGTAAATTTATTTTTTTGGCAGTTTAAAAAACTAGGCCATCACTTGAGCCGGGTAGCCGGCTTCGGTTACGGGCTGGGTCAGCATCTGGTCGGCCAGTTCCTTTTGGACAGTCACTTCGGCCGTACCGGCTTCCAGATCAACGGTGGCCTTTTCCACCCCCGGTAAACCGGAGAGGATCTTTTCCACCCTTCCGGAACAGTGCTTACAGGACATGCCTTCAATTTTAAGTTTTTTAATCACAGACATCTCTCCCTTTTTTTCAAATGAATGGGGGGCATCCGGCCGCCGCCCGGCGGCCGGATGTTCAGGAGTTTTACCGGCCGGAACCGGCGTGAAAAATCTGAGTCTCAAAGCATTGGAGACCACAGTAACTGAGCTTAAACTCATAGCAGCTGCGGCGATCATGGGATTTAGTTTTAAGCCCCAGACCAGATAGAAGGCTCCCGCCGCCACAGGAATTCCGATAATATTATAAAAAAAGGCCCAGAAAAGATTCTGTTTAATGTTGCGCATAACGGCCCGGCTCAGCTGGACTGCGGCGGCTACATCCGAAACGTCACTGTGCATCAGGACTATATCGGCCGTTTCCATAGCAATGTCGGTGCCTGCTCCTATGGCTATGCCCACGTCGGCTCTGGCTAAGGCCGGGGCGTCGTTAACCCCGTCCCCGACCATGGCCACGATATTTTTATCAGCCTGAAGCCTTCTTATCTTCTCTTCTTTTTCCTGGGGCAGGACTTCGGAAAAGACTTCCGGAATGTCCAGCCGGGACTGGACGGCTGCCGCAGTCCGGGGGTTGTCGCCGGTCAGCATGACCACCCTCAAGCCCAGAGCTTTAAGCTCGCTGACCGCCCGGGGGCTGGTTTCTTTAATTTGGTCCGATAAAGTCAGAAGCCCCAGGACTTTTTGGCTGTCGGCCAGGAATATAGGCGTAGCCCCTCCGGAGGCAGCACTTTCGGCCGCAGCGGCCAGGGGACCGGGGTCTGCGGACAGACTGTTCAAAAGCCTTAAATTGCCGGCATAAAGAGGCCGGCCGTCTATTTTGCCGGATAAACCGGCTCCTGGTATCTGCTTAAAATCCAGGGCCTCGCTTATGACCAGATTTTTTTCTTCGGCCGCCCGGACAATGGCCCGGCCCAGAGGGTGCTCGGATTTTCTCTCTAAACCGGCGGCCAGAGCTAAAATATTATCGGCCTCCAAGCCCTCAGCCGGAAAAATTCCGGCCACTTCCGCCTGTCCGGTGGTCAGGGTGCCGGTCTTGTCCAAAACCACGGCCGTTAAATTATGAGCCCTCTCCAAAGCCTCGGCCGATTTGAACAGAATGCCTCTGAGCGCCCCCTGGCCTGAACCCACCATGATGGCTGTGGGCGTGGCCAGCCCCAGAGCGCAGGGGCAGGATATGACCAGAACCGAGATGACCATGGACAGAGCCAGGGAGACCGGCTGGCCCTGGGCCAGCCAGAAAAGTCCGGAACCTAAAGCGATTAAAAAGACAACGGGCACAAAGACGCCGCTTATTTTGTCAGCCAGACGGGCAATAGGGGCTTTGGAGCCGGTGGCCTCGTCCACCAGCCGGATGATCTGGGCTAAAGCCGTATCGGCTCCCACTTTTTGGACCCGGATTTTCAGGTGCCCGGACTGCAGGACTGTAGACCCGGTGGCCTGAGCGCCTTTTTCCTTGTCAACCGGCAGACTTTCACCGGTTATGGTGGCCTCGTCCACGGCCGCCCGGCCTTCTTCCACCTGTCCGTCGGCGGCAATGGTCTGGCCGGCTCTAACGACCAGTAAGTCGCCCACGGCCAGATCCTCTGTAGCCACTGTCAGCTCCCGGCCGTCTCTTTCCACAGTGGCCGTTTGGGGAGTCAGGCCGACCAGTTTGGAGACGGCTTCGGTCGTTTTTCTTTTGGCCCGGGCTTCAAAAAATTTGCCCAAAGTAACCAGAGTTAAGATAAGTCCGCCCGACTCAAAGTACAGATTCATCACAGCTTCATGAACCGCATGGATCTGCCCGTGACCTAAAGCCCAGCCTATGGCGTAGACATTGGTCAGACCGTAAATTATGGCCGCTCCGGAACCGACGGCAATTAAGGAATCCATGTTGGGGTAGCCCTGCCACAGAGCTTTAAGGCCGGCTTTAAAATAGCGCCTGTTGATGCCGGCCACCGGCAGGACTAAAAGAAGTTCGGTTAGAGCCAGAATTAAAGCGTTCTGGGGGCCTTTAAAAAAAGAAGGCAGAGGCCAGTGGGCCATGTCGCCCATGGCCAGATAAAATAAAGGGGCCGTGAAGATCAAGGAGGCCAGAAAGCGGGACTTAAGGTCCTCCGCCTCCCGGCCGGCCGCAGCCGACTTTTCGCCCCCGGCCTCCCTGGCCGTCCGGCTTTCGGCCGGCGCAGCTCCGTAACCGGACCCGGTCACGGCTTCTATGATGGCCTCGGATGTCAGTTTCTGCTCGTCAAAGGCAGTCATCATGGAATTTTTCAGGAGATTGACGCTGACCGAAAGAAGGCCGGGCAGAGAAGAGACGGCCTTTTCCACTCTGGCCGCGCAGGCCGCGCAGCTTAAACCGGTGAGATTAAATTTTTCCTTTTTCATAAAAACCAGCTTTATAGAAAGATTACCGGGAGCTGAATCAGAATGTTTAGCCTATTTGCTGACAGATCTTAAGGAGCGGTGGCTGGGAGCCGGTCCTTAGAGATTTAGACTCAAGTACATTAAATCTAAGTCTTCCGGCCGGACTTGTCAAGACAGGCCCGGCCGGTCTCTTTGATCTTGGGCTCAGAAAAACGCCGGGCCGTCTGTAAAAAAAGCAGACAGCTTATTTGTTCCTCTGTTTCAGGCGGAAAAGCTGCGGAAAAATTAAGAGGAATCGGGGAGAGGGCAGGTCATATGACCGGGCTTCTCCCAACCCGCCGGTTCCGGTTTTTTTGATTAGGCGTGCATAATCCCCTGTCATAAAGTGACCTTGAATTTTTAAGAGATTAATCGGCCTCCCCGCGGGTTTTTTCTGTTTAAAGGAATCGGACGCATGAGTCCGAAATCAGCTGCTTTTCGGTTCATCCAGGCAGATTTCCTGAAACGGATGGTCTTCCGGGCGGCGTTAAACACCTGAAGCATCGTCCATGTCGGCTGCAAAAGTGCCGGAGGCTTCCGGCGCGATTTTCCAGTGCTCACGCCGGCGGAACTGGAGTTCGTTTTTTCAGAACTTTCTGGACTGACATGGCTGAGGCGTAATCCGCTGATTTGAGTTCGGCTGCTTTATCAGCCGCAAGACGGAGTGTCCGCCGGCCTCTGTTTTCAGGTTTTCAGGATAAGTATTCGTCTGGATTTGGAAATTGTGTTATATTATTATGGCGGATAGTTATGATAAAAGAGTTTCTCCTTTGTTTCTTCAGTCTTTAGCATATTCAAAAATTTATACAATTTATATAGTCTATTTGTAGTATGGCTAAATAATTATTATACAGTGATCATCTATAAATAATAAGGAGTATTTGATCTATCATAATTATCCGCCGGGTTAATATGATAATCTATTTCTTCATTGATTTTACCTTATGATGATTTGTTTGTATCAAAATTATCCGCCGGGGTAATACTTGCCGGCATGCGGTAAAAGTTTAATTGAACAGGTCTGTCCAAGTTCAGGGGGTTTTGAAATAAAACACCTTTTCCAGCCTACTGTGAGGTATTGCAACTATGAATCCGATAAAAGAGTTCAGCATCGGCGGGCCATGCTCTTCATCTGAACACTGTATGCCGCCGGTCCTGCCCCGTCTGCCTGGCGCAGAAAAAATGACTGACAAGAGGAATTATTTTATTATTCATGCCCCTCGGCAGTCCGGCAAAACCACTTTTCTATTATCCTTAGGCTGACAAAATCAACTCCGACGTTAATTATTAGTCCTTACACTGCTCACTAAGTCCTTTAGGGGACGTTAAGGCCAAAAAAGAGGCGATGGACTCCATTGCCGAATTAATCAGTAATGCCTTAAAAAAATCCGGTATTCCGTCTTTCAACGCCCTAGCCTGCCCTGACGATACCATTCCCGAATCCGGCGCAGCGGTCAGGATTGGAAATATGCTCAACCGCCTGAGTGTCAGCCTCGGCCGCGATCTGGTCGTTTTCTTCGATGAAGCCGATTGTCTGACCGGATCTCCTCTGCTCATTTTTTTGAGCCGAATTAGGGATGGATTCAACGAACGCTGCATTTCCTCCAAAACAAAGTTCCCGCGCTCTTTAGCTTTGGTCGGTATGCGAAACATCCGGGACTGTCTGACCTCAGATCACCCGGAAGGGGAAGGTCAGCATCAGGCCAGCCCTTTTAACATTGCAGCCGAACGATTCACCGTGGCCAATTTTACCCGGACCGAAACAGGCATCCTCTGCCGCCAGCATAACGAGGCCGCAGGCCAGGTCTTTACAGACCAGGCCGTGGAACGCGCCTGGTTATGGACTTACGGCCAACCGTGGCTGGTTAACGCCCTGGCTCATGAGATCATGAGCCGGCAGCCGGCCGGGGATTATTCCGAAACTATCACGGAAACTGACTTTGATCTGGCCGCCCGGACCTTCATTAAACGCAGGACACCCACCCTTGATTCGCTTGAGCGCAGGTTAAGCGAACCCAGGATCAGAAGGGTCTTGGAGGCGGTCGCTGCCAGCGCCGATTCGCTCCCATGGGAAATTTCCAAAGACGACCCCCGCTGCGTTATGGAGCTTGGACTGCTGAAAGAAGGCCCCGCTCCGGACCATAGTTATCAGCCCGCCAGCCGTATATATCAAGAGGTAATCATAAGGGCGCAAACCGCTAAACTCCAAGAAGATATCCCGGCCGAGTACATCCAGAACGCCAAACAATGGATGGACGGTGCAAAGTTGAATATGAACGGCCTTCTGGAATCCTTTCAGGCCTGCTGGCGTGAGAATTGTGAAGTAATGAGTGGAAAATATATTAACGACAGCCTTTTGGCTGTGAGCATAAAAAATATATTAAAAAGGCAGGGTATAGATGATACAGATGGCATTTTATTTAATGATTTATATGAAGCCTAAATTCCCGGAAAATTTTTAACCTACAGCTTAAAAATTTTGCGTGGTAATGGTTTACAAAACACTTTAAATTAAATTTTTTTTGCTGTTTTGCTAATGGCCCAAATATATTACTGCGGCATTTAATTCTGAGAATGCTGTAATACCGTTTATATTACAGGTTTTGAGTTAATCCTCTCAGAGTTTCGTGCCGTGGTAATATTGAATCCAATAATCCCGATCCTTCGGCTATTTTCATAGAAATATGTCTATTTACCTAACCACAGAAATTAATGTCATGTTTCCGATTTGTAGGTTAAAATTTTTTAACCTACAAATCGTCATTTGATAACCATCGATTCTCCTTAGTATTTATGTTTTATTCCAGTTTATGCATAAAAGTAGGTTAAAAAAGTCCGGGATTTTAGGATGAAGGGATAAGAGAATCTTTAAAAACCATAGCCGATGAAGCTTCGGCCCAGCTGGTCCTCTTCGCCTTTTTGCAAATGGTCATAAACGGCGGAGCCGATTTTGTCCTGAGGGAATACGCTTTGGGCAGAACAAGGTCGGATATCTGCGTAAGTTACTTTGGCAAGCGTTATCCGGTGGAACTGAAGATCAAAGAGAACTTGTCTCTTGAAAAAAGTTTGGAACAGTTTTCCGGGTACATGGATAAATGCGGAGCCAGTGAAGGCTGGCTGGTAGTTTTTGACCGGAACTTTAAAAGGCTCTGGAAAGAGAAAATTTTCTGGGAGACTAAAAAATACAAGGATCTGACCATCCATGCGGTGGGCTGCTGAAAACAGACCCAGGAGAACAGGAGTGACCATATGCCAGCACCAGAAAGGGCGCTGGCATATGGTCCGCAGCCAGATTATCTCCGTCAGTGATCAGCGATTGTCTGTCTGGGGGGAGTCAGAGTGTGTTTAGGATGCTCAGGCTCTTCTAGGAATCAAGAATCCGGACCTGAAGGTTTATCTTTAATGAACCGTCTTAAGGCGTTTCAGTTCAAACTTTTTTGACCGAATAGTAAGGTTGTCCGGGATCTTTCATCAAAGTCCAACTAGCCGCTTCCTCAAAGGCTACCCGGACATCGGCATGACCTGAGACGACTAAAGCGGCTTTATATATTTTGTTCCCCTGTCCCTGAAATTTCAGGGCATATTTATTGCCCTCTATCTGGTCCATGGCCTCAAGGACGGCCTTTTCCATATTCTTTTGGATTTGTTCATTTGTCAGCGCCTTATCTTTACCTTCCTTATCCTTAACTTTAACCTGGACAAATTTCAGCTCAATGACGTAATCGTTTCCGTCCCTGGCCCTTAAATGGACATCCAGTTTGCCTGAACCGACCGACTGCTGACAATCGCATTCCTGGCCGGCCATGACCATGGCCATCAGAAAAACCGTCTCGCAGTAGGCTTCGTATCTTAGCTGATCCTCCCAGGGGATGTGGCTGAGAAAACTCTTGAAAGTCATCTGAAATTCATCGGCCTGCCTTTGGATTAGAGCTTCCAGCATGGCCTGAGCCTGCATTTTCATTAATAATACGTTTTTAAGAGGTTTTTTCAGGAACAGCCAGAGACGGGCCATGGCCGCTTTAATCTCCAGGTTGGGGAAACGCAGGTAGAACTCCTTTCCCCCTTCTGTAATCAAAACCCGGTCAACGGTCAGATAGCCGGCCTGAAATAATAAGGCTGTTGAGCTGTATTCGGTCCCAATATCTATGGTGTTCATTCCGTCAGTCAGGAAATCGCGGCTGCTGAAGGAGGCGAGATCAATTTGGCGCTCTTTAATGAGGTTGGCCAAAAAGGAGGTGCCGCCGGAAGCGTACCAGTATTCCGAAAAAAATGAATTGTCAAAAAAATTAAGCACCGACCAGGGGTTCAGGACTCTGGTCTGGCCGTCCCAGGTATAGCCGTCATACCAGTCCAGGATTTTGTTTTTCAAATCCTCAGCAGCTGCCTCTTTATCCATGATGCCCATTGATTTGGTCCTGGCCAGAGTCAGGGACATCCGATCGGCGAACAGGGAATTGAATTCCTCTAAGGTAAAGCCGCGATACTTTTCAGCGGATTTCAGGATACTGTAGAAAGTACCCAGGGTCTCTCGAATTTTATTGGCCAGGTCAGTCTCAGTGAGTTTGGACAGTATAGGAGCGTCGTACTCGTCAATAAGCACTGCGATTTTCCGGTTATATTTTTTATTAAGGTTTCTGAACAGTGATTCGAAAAAATCGGCTGGAGTTTCGCCGTTGGGCTCCAGATTTTCATCTTTGGCGATATCTTTCAATTTCGTCAGTAAAGATGATTGGACGGTGGCGACGCTGTCCGTGGCGACCGAGTTCAGACTCAGATAGATGACCGGATTGGGCGTCCAGTCATAATCCGGGCGGTCATGGATCCAAAGTCCTTCGAATAGTTCCCGCCGGCCGGTTAAAATGGCTTCTAAGGCGCTAACCAGGGAAGACTTGCCGAACCGGCGTGGCCGGGAAAGAAAATAGGGGGTCATGTCCCCAACTAACCGGTATAGAAGCTCGGTCTTGTCGGCGTAAACATAGTTTCCCTGGCGGAGCGTCTCAAAATCAGCTATCCCGATCGGTATTTTTTTTATATTACTCAATGTTCTTGCCCTTCCAGTTAAAACAACAGGCAGACAGGGGAGTATACACCCGTTATTAATTCGGCTGATAATTATGATAGATCAAATACTCCTTATTATTTATAGTTGATCACGGTATAATAATTTTATAGCCATACTACAAATAGACTATTGAAATTGCATAAATTTTTGAGTCTGCTAAAGACTGAAGAAACAAAGGATAAACTCTTTTATCATAATTATCCGCCGGTGTAATAAATAGTGCCTTGGAATCTTCAATGCTTACCAGTCGGAGTATACCACGACCGAAACCGCTGCGCCAATAAATTTATAAATTGTCTGGAAGTAAAAAAGGTTTTCAATAAGGGTTTTAAGCGTTTATTGACCTCCTTCAGCCATGGGAGGTCAAATCGCTGAAACCCGGTATTTATTCCAAAGACGAACCGAATTTCCGCGTTTTCTGATCGCCCTGATCAGCCAGCGGCCTGTTGGATTTACATTAACTAAAGGCGGCCAAATTTTTCCCTGCTGAACCGCAGCTGATCAGCCGAATTTTTCCAAATTCGGTTTTCCAGCAGTTCAGGCAAGCGTAAGCGAACCGGATATTCTTTATTTAAAATCGGTTTAGGTTTTGAGTCAGACTGCTGACGGGCTGCATCCGGTTCTGAAGTCTGTTCCGTTTTGCAGCCGCCGGAACAGGTTTCATCTTTCCTCTTCAAGAGAGTCAGAAATAATCTCAAAAAACTAAAACCTCCCTGAACGGCTCAATTTGCGGAGAGGATGGCTTTTTTGGCCTCAAAATTTCCGGACGCTGTTATCAATGCCGTCATTTTTTTTCTTCAGATTTGAAAGGGTGTTTGCAGGTTGGCGCAGGATAGACGGAATCAGCTGTAAGGCTGCAGCTTTTCAGGAAGTTCTGGCTGAACTGAGACTGAATCTGGAAAAAGACATCACTTTGCGGGCAGTCTGTCGGGGCAGGCGGCTTTATGTTTTGAAGGCGTGAACGTTTGCAGGAATTTGCCGGAAAAAATTTATATTCATAATTGAACGGGCTGGTGGAAAAATGTTTTTGCGCTGTAATTGATAGTTATTGAATTTTAATAGTATTCATTGATACGGATGACGATAATGTTTTTATTTGCTGCGCAGTCAAATTGAATTTATATTATCCCGGCCGTTTTCTCATAATGCGTTTACCGTAATTTTTCTTAAAAAAATCGGGATAAGCGGCGCAGGAGCGGACAGGCGGGAGACCTTAATCTGCCCGGTTAGCCTCCGGCCCAGCGAGAAAGCCGCCTGAGGCGGCTTTCTCGAACAGAAGCCTTAATTATTCCGGACGGTTATCTCTTCATCTCAATAACTTCGGCCAGCATGGTGTCTGTGGTGGTTACGACTTTGGAGTTGGCCTGGAAACCTCTCTGGGTGACGATCATGTTGACAATCTCATCGGCCAGGTCGGTATTGGACTGCTCTAAGAAGTTGGCCCGGATGGTGCCGGTGCCGCCGTATCCGGGAGGGTTGACGGTTCCGGTTCCCGACCAGCGGGTTTCCATGTAGACGTTGTCGCCTAATTTAGCCAGACCCCAGGGATTAATGAACCTGGTCAGGCCGATCTGATAGAGAGGCTGATGACGTCCGTTGGTGTAAATGCCGGTCATGACCCCGTCCTTATCAATGGACAGTCTCTGCAGAGAGCCCGGGGGATATCCGTCCTGGCTGGAGAAGATGTTGATGGACTCGGTGGCATACTGGGTAGTGCCCTGCTCGTCCAAGATCCAGCTGGCCGCCAGGCCGCTGGGGTTTCTGGCCCCCATATCCAGGGAGATGTGCTGGATCATGGTCGGCATGCCCTGCGGATAAGGGGGATGGAGAGCCATGGAGGCCGACTGGACAAAAGCCACGTCAAAGTCAAAGTAGCCCAGCTCATTGGGAGTCAGATTAGTCCAGCCGATGGATTCCGACTCAGCCACAAAGGTCAGGGAATCGCCGGAGGTGAAGCGCATGGGCGTGCCGCCGGAAGTGAAGTTGACCGAGAGTCCCGAACCGAAGACATAGGGACCGGTGTAATTTTTCTCATAAACCGGAATTGTCCCGGAGTTGCCGTCGGAATCGGACCAGACAAAACCGGACACATCTGGTACAGTATTTAAGCTGCTGCGCCACTTAATCTCATACGTCCTTTTGGAGGCGACCATGGAGCCGGTCACGGCGCAGAAGACCGGAGTGCCTTTGTAGTAGCCGTCCAGATGGTAATAATCCATGGAATTGGCGGTGGCTTTATTCTGGACCGCGGCCGCGCCGGATATGAGCCGGGCCGCCGCTGTCTTGGTCAGATCAATATTCTGGGCCTCAATGTCCTTAACCACGCCGCCGTGCCGATCGGGACCGTCGGCCGTAAAGGTGATTTTGCCCTTCTGGATTAAGCCGTCAAAGGTGGAGCCTTCCATGAACAGGCGGTTATTGACGTCTTTTCTGGCGTCTTCGGTCGGATCGCAGGTAATGATGTAATCCCAGACATTTTCCATGTGGGGGTTGGGCTGATAGTAAACCATGAGCACATGGGCATTGCCCAGGGAATCATAAATGGTCCAGGGATTGGCGTGGGTGTAATTTTCCGGGTCAATGGGGGAGGAGAGATCGCTGCCGTCCCAGGCTCCGGCGAATCCGTTGCCTTCCAGCTGCCAGGGGGCGTAGCGGTTTCTGATATTGGTCAGTTCCAGTTCGTACAGGGGTTTGTAGGCGATTTTGAAAGCCTCTTCGCCGGCGTTGGCGGCTAGAGCTTTGGCTGTCGACAAGGCTGTCTGGCGGGCCAGTTCCTGTTCAGCCGCCGAGGGCGTTTTTTGGAAAAAGGTGCTGGTGACGGCCGTGTAGCCCAGAGTGTTGGTCATGTAGCTGTAGTAATTGGAATTGACCAGATTGTCGAAATAGGCGTCCCCGGTGCTGGCCCGATAGGCGGTCGGCAGATTGCTGTAGGCGGTCACCCCGGCCGTATGGGCTGTGGCTTTGGCCTGGGTCAAAGTCGTGACCGAAGGATCGGTCGGCGATTTGATAAACTGACCGGCTGCGGAAAGGTAATGGAAGCCTCTGGCCGACATATAGTCTCTGTAGGCCGTGTTA
Source organism: Deltaproteobacteria bacterium (assembly GCA_031264185.1). Lineage (GTDB taxonomy): Bacteria > Desulfobacterota > Desulfarculia > Adiutricales > Adiutricaceae > JAIROO01. The sequence continues at coordinate 1,537 of JAISEL010000151.1, read as the reverse complement.
TAAGCGGCGGCCGAAGTTGGATCTGAGAAAGTCGAGGGATAGCCGGTGGCGCTGGCCGCTGAGATGCCAGCGCTTGTATAGGCGAAAGTATTGGCCGAGTTTAAAGTCACACTGGTAGCCGTGGCCTTAAAAGCACTGGCGGCGGCTGAGTAGTAAAAGCCCGAATTGGCCATATAACTGGCGTAAGCGGTGTTATAGGCAGTGTTATAAGTAGTCGAGGGGTTTGCCGGGGTGGCGGCCGGATAACCGGCCGGCACAGTCGGAGTCCCGGCGTTGACGGCGGCCTGAACCACGGCGTTGGCGGCGGCTACCTCCGAAGCCGAAGGAGTCTTTGTAAACGTCAGACCCTGATAGGAGTAACCCTGGGCGTTCATCTTGGCAATATAGTTATTGTAATAGGTCGTGTCAAAAGCCGTGTCGTTTTTATTGGACGGGAAGGAGGCCGGCGCGGCAATGGCCGAGTAGGCCGACTGGCCGGCGCTGTTGGCCGCGGCTAAGGCCGAGGTCCCGGCGGTGGGTGAGGCTGAATGATAGAAGACTTGCAGAACAGAATTATAGTGGTAGCTGAGGCCGCTCATATAATTAAGATAAGCGCTCATGTATTTGGAGGCCGAGGCGGCACTGGCTGCGGCAAAAGGCGGCACCGGCGGATAGCCGGAGTGGCCGGCCGCGCTGGCCGAATTTAAGGCGCTGGCGGTGGCCGAAGACATAATCGCGGCGCTGGCCGGTTCGTAGAAAAAGCCCACCGCAGCGCTGTAGCTGTACCCGGAAGCCGACATTCTGGCTATATAAGCTGTTTGGAAAGCATTATTAAATGTGTTTGAGGAGGTGGCGATGCCGGCGCTGAACGACGGTTGGGGACCTGGTCCGGCCGCGTGGGCGGCGGAATAGGCCGAGGCGGCGGCGTTGGCCTCGGCCGAGGCCATGGAAAGCGTGGCGCTGGCCTGGCGCAGGAAAGCCCCCACTCCGGGAATATAGCCCAGAACCTGGGTCATGTAGTTTTCGTAAGCCTGATTAAAATAAGGAGACGTTGAGGGGTAAGCCGAACCGTGAACGGCGGCGCTGTAAACCCCGTCAGAGGCTACCCGGCGGGCCACTTCGGCCGGGGGTCTGGCTATCTGATCGGCGTACAGTTCGGCCCAGCCTTCCTGGGGGTATATGTAAGCGCTCGTATCGTCGGAGTTTAAGTTGCAGACCACTTTTATCTGGGACGTTTCGACCGGCGGGGCGTTCATGGTGATGACTTTGACGTCGACCGGGGCGCCCATTCTCTTGGCTTCTTCGCCGGGTTTGGCGATGGACATCTCCCATCCCTGGAGAACATAACCGGCCGGGGTTTCAATGAGGCCGTTCTTGTCAATGGTAAAGTTGCCGGCCCGGGTGTACATAAGTTCGCCCGTCACCCGATCCCGGACCTGGAAAAAACCTTCGCCGGTGATGGCCATGTCCGTATCCTGAGCCGAGTTGATGAAAGACCCCTGGGTGAACATCTGCTGGACGGTGGAGACCTTGACGCCGCGGCCGATCTGCTGGATCT
>JAISEL010000129.1 GCA_031264185.1 Deltaproteobacteria bacterium | reverse complement strand
CGTTGTCAAACCTGTATTTTCTTATTATGGAGAGCCGACTGTAACTTCTTGGAACCAGTTCTAAATGCTCCAGTATACAAAAAAGAGAAAGAATAAAAACAGTGACTTTTAAAATCTATACCCAGCTAGATATTTATATTGATAAAAATTTTATATTTTAATTAGTTTTAATGTGATTATTAATCTGAAAAAATTGTATATTTTCATAAATCACTGTTGTTAGTCGCTGATACGATGCCTTTGTCCCGCCAATAAACCATTAAGTTTAGAAAAATAAGGCTGGCTTCTAAGCGGATATAAAATCCGGCTGAGGGAAGACTTCGGAGGAATTGGCTGAAATCTGCTTTTTGCCTCTCAGGACAATCTCCAAACGGAAGATCTTATCGGCTTGACAGAATAACCGACTGGTCTGACAATGGACACTAAATGAATATTGACAGAAGACTTTGAGGGAGGGGAGATGGGAAAAAATCTGGATCTTTGCCTAAAAAAGTGTTACATTAATCCAAAACGATCGTAAGTTTGCCAAAGGAGAGATAAAGCCCATAGCCTGAGAGTATAAACCCCTCATTAAGCTCATTTTGGTTTTAAAAAAAAATTTTTCAGACAGGTGCTCAGACCGGTTGCGCGGCCCGTAAGCAAACATGCCCAATGATTCACTTTAAGTCTCCTTGGCCTTTTAGCTTATTTAAAGTGAATAGATTAAAAAGTTGCTTATGGGTAAATTATATCCTTTGGTGGCCAGGACCAGTGATCGACGCCGATAACAGGGCAGGAGCCCGGACAGCTTTTCTGTCCGGAAATCCGACAAACTTTGAGGGCCGTCATCATGTCTTTTCGTTGGAAAATATTTCTGGTGAGTGTGGCCATCATGGTGTTCATAATCGGAACCACTGTGGGGACCAGCTTGTTCTTCATACACCGTGGTATCCGGGATACTATCTTAAGCGATCTGGCCGTTATGACCCAGATCGCCGAAAAGCTCGTTTCCAGCGAGATTAATCTGTTAAAGGCCGAAGCCTGGACTGCGGTCCACCATCTGGACAGTAAGCCGGTGGATCAGTGGCCGCAGATTTTGGAAGAGCAGGTGGAATCCAGTAATATTTACCTCTCCATTACGGTCATGGACAAGGAAAAAATCCTGGCCTCCTACGGTGAACCGCCCGCCTCTTTTGATCTGATAAACAGTATTTACGCCAATAAGGCCATGGAAGGCCAGACCGTCATTTCCACTACCCGCAGCGCTGCGGACGGAGAGCTCGTTTTCCATATCTGCGTGCCCTTAGGCCCCGGCCGTTTGGCCGCCGTGTCCATTCCGGGCCTTTATTTCAGTCATATTTTAGCCCAGTACCGGGTCTGGGATACCGGCAGCGTCTATATCTTAGACGAAGAAGGCAAAGTTTTAGCCAATGAGCGCACATTCATGGTTTTGGGTGAATACAATCCGGCCCAGGACATGCGCGATGACATCAATGTCAATTCATTCCGGGAATTTGCCCGGGTCATGATCCAGGGCGGCCGGGGCAGCGGCCGGTATATTCTGGACAACATGGAAAGGCTGGCGTACTACACCTCCATCAACGACTCCAACGTTGGCTGGACTTTGGGCATCTCCGCCCCTCTGGCCGAAAGTCCCTTAACTTACGTCGATCAGGCCGTCATTTTAATGACCATCGTCTTCATGGCTTTAGGCGTTCTGGCCGCCTGGCTGGCCTCCGGTTTTGTGGACCGCCAGTTTAATATCATCAATCACCAGTACAACCATCTGGCCGAACTAAGCGAAGTGGCCCAGAGCGCCTCGGTAGCCAAAACTAACTTCCTGGCCAATATGAGCCACGAAATGAGGACTCCTTTAAACGCCATCATTGGTTTTTCCGAACTTATGATTTACGGTCAGTTTTCATCTGAAGAACGCCGGGAGAATTTGGAAAAAGTCCATACGGCCGGCTTGACCCTTTTGGGCATTGTTAATGATATTCTGGATATCTCCAAAATTGAGTCCGGCCGGTTTGAATTAATTGAGGTGGAGTACGATGTTTCCAGCTTAATTAACGATACAGTGACCGTTAATTTAATCCGCATCGGCGAAAAACCCATTGAGTTTGGTCTGGAAATCGACAAATCCATGCCCAGCCGCCTGGTGGGCGACGAACTCCGCATTAAGCAGATCTGCTCCAATATCTTAAGCAATGCTTTCAAATACACCCACGAAGGCCACGTCGATATGCTGGTGACCGGCGTAACCGAAGGGGATTGTGTCTGGCTGACCATCAAGGTCAAAGATTCCGGCATCGGCATAAAACCGGATGATTTAAGTAAATTATTTTCGGCTTACAGTCAGGTTGATACAAAAAGTAACCGCAAAATAGAAGGCACGGGTCTGGGGCTGTCGATTACCAAAAAAATGGTGGAAATGATGGACGGCGATATTAAGGTGGAAAGCGAGTACGGGCACGGCTCAACTTTTACCGTCACCATCCGCCAGAAAGTAGCCGCTTCAGAACCTATAGGCCAGGAGGTGGCTGAGAATCTCGAACATTTCAATTACTACAAAAGCCGGTCGGCGGCCAAGCATGAGCGCTATATCATCCCCATGCCATACGCCAAAATACTTCTGGTCGACGATGTCCAGGCCAATCTTGATGTGGCCAAAGGTATACTAAAACCTTACGAGATGCAGATAGACTGCGTGACGAGCGGCCAGCGGGCGGTTGATCTGGTTCGGTCGGAAAAAATCCGCTACAACGCTATCTTTATGGACCACATGATGCCCGGGATGGACGGCATTGAAGCGGTCCGCATCATCCGCCGCGAGATAGACACCGATTATGCCAGAAACGTGCCCATAGTGGCTTTGACGGCTAACGCCATTATGGGGAATGACAAAATGTTTCTGGAAAACGGCTTCCAGGCCTATCTTTCCAAACCCATTGAGATTCACCGGATGGATGTGGTCTTAAAGCAGCTGGTCCGGGACCGGGAGCAGGAAAAAGACCATTTGGAAGCGGAAAAAGCGGCCGGCTCGGCTGCCAAAACTAAGCCGCCTGTCCTGGAGGCGCCGCCCTCTGCAAAGAAAGTGGCCGACATTCCAGGCTTAAACTACCTGGGGGCCTTGGAGCGTTTCGGCGGCGACCGGGCTGTCTTAACCGATGTTTTGAAGTCCTACGCAGCCAATATGCCGGAACTTCTGGCCCAGCTGAAAAATTTATCCCGAGACCGGCTGAAGGATTACACCATTGTTGTTCATGGCATTAAAAGCTCAAGCTACGGGGTCGGGGCCAATGAGCTGGGCGATCTGGCCAAAGAGCTGGAAGCCAAATCCGAGGCCGGCGATTTTGAGTTTGTAGCCGGCCGCAATCTGGATTTCATTGACCGGGTCGAAAAGCTGGTAGCTGATATTTTAAGCTGCATAAAGCCGCAGGACGCTTCTGACCAAAAACCCCAGAAAGATTTGCCCGATCCGGAGGTTTTGGAGCGGCTGAAGGCGGCCTGCGAAGTTTACGACATGGATGGGGTGGAAACGGCTTTCCTGGAACTGGACGCTTTTGCTTATAGAGATCGCCCCGAATTTATGGCCTGGCTGAAAGAAAAAGTGGATCAGACGTCTTTTGGGGAAATTATCGAAAGACTGACTTCCCTGCCCCAGGGCCGGTCCTGGCCGGAATCGGCCGCTTCTCCGGAATCGGTCCGGCTTCCGGCGGATGTTCCCGAACCGGCCGAAGCCCGCCGGCCGGAGAGTCCGGCGGCGGAAAAACCCACCCGCCCGGCCCCTGACCGGACAGTTCTTAAAAAACTGGCCATGGCCGCCGAAAATTTTGACGTCGACGGGGTGGATAATGCGGTTGAGGAGCTGACCTCTTTTAATTACGAAAATGAATCTGAGGTGGTGGAGTGGATCAAGACTAAGGTCAATTCCATGGATTTTCAGGACATAAACGAACGCCTGATGGAGATGGTCAATAAAGTAATCTCTTCAGGCAATGGTCAAAAGCCGGTCAGAAACGTCCCGGATCCCGATGTTTTAGTCCGTCTCAGAAATGCCTGCCAGAGCTATGACATGGATGGGGTTGACGGAGCTATTTCGGAGTTGGAGTCGTTCAGCTACGCTCAGGAAACCGAACTGACCCCCTGGCTGAGAGAGCGGATAGAGCACATGGAGTTTGACCAGATTTTAGAACGTCTCTCTTCTGTCAAGCGCTTGCAGTAATGAGGTTTACAATGGAAATTCGGCGTCAGAAGATTATGCTGGTTGACGATAACATGGCTAATTTGGCCATGGGCAAGAATATGCTTAAAGACGTTTATGAAGTCTATCCAATTCCATCTGCCGCGAAACTGTTCCAAATAATGGAAAACGTCACTCCGGCTCTGATTCTGTTGGATGTAATGATGCCGGAGATGGACGGTTACGAGGCCATCCGCCGCTTAAAGGCCGACAGCCGTTTTTCCGATATTCCGGTTATCTTTCTGACTTCCAAGAATGACGAATCCAGCGAGCTGGAAGGCTTGAGCCTGGGGGCCATTGATTATGTGGGCAAGCCTTTTTCAGCCCCTTTGCTTCTCAAGAGGATCGAAAACCAGCTGCTGATTGCCTCTCAGAAAAAAGAGCTGAGAAATTACAACGATAATCTCCAGCAGATGGTCGAGGCTAAAACCCAGCAGGTTGTTGAGCTTCAGAATGCGGTGATCTCAACTGTGGCCGAGATGGTGGAATTCAGAGACAATATGACCGGCGGTCATGTCACCAGGACCCAGAAGTATCTGAAACTTTTGGTGGATAAGCTTATGGCCGACGGCCTGTACGCCGACGATGTCACTAAGTGGGACTTGTCTTTTCTGCTGCCCTCGGCCCAGCTGCACGACGTCGGCAAGATTGCCATCAGCGACGCCATTTTAAATAAACCCGGCAAGCTGGATCCCGGTGAATTTGAGGAAATGAAAAAGCACACCACCATAGGTGTTCAGGCCATAGAGAAGATTTCCATGAAGACAGAGGAGCACGCTTTTTTAAAGCACGCCGGGATATTTGCCGGCACTCACCATGAGAAATGGGACGGCACCGGCTATCCGGCCGGTCTGAAAGAGCTGGATATTCCGTTGGAAGGCCGGCTCATGGCCATTGCCGATGTCTATGACGCTTTAATCTCCAAAAGGCCCTATAAAGTGCCTTTGCCAACCTCCGAGGCCGAGAAAATCATCATAAACGGCCGGGGCAGCCATTTTGATCCGGTTCTGATAGATGTTTTCAAAGGTTTAACCGATCTTTTCGCTAAAATTGCCCGCGAGGAGGAGTAACAGTTCTGCTATAATAGGCGACAGGGGTTTCAAAGGTCAGACCAGGGACTGACGAACTCTTTGACTCCGGCTCAGGCTTTGGAAAACTATTTAACCCAGAGGCCTTCACATGAGTTTTCGCTGGAAAGTATTCCTGATCAGCGTGGCGATTATGGTCTTCATTCTAGGGACTACGATTGGCAGCAGTTTACTGTTTATCCACCGGGGTATCAAGGATACGGTTTTAAACGACATCTCAGTCATGGCCCGGATTGCTGAAAAATTAGTTTCCAGTGAAATTAATCTCCTGAAAGCCCGGGCCTGGAACGCGGTCCACCGGCTGGACTTTGCGCCGGAAGACAGATGGCGGACTATCCTGGAGGACATGGTCGAATCAAGGGATTATTTTTTATCCATCACCATTGCCGGGAAAGACGGCCAGGCCATTGTTTCCTACGGCTATCCGACCGCTCCGCCGGAACTCATTGACAGCCCTTACGCCAAAATGGCCTTTGACGGCCAGACGGTCATCTCCACAACCCGCAGCGTCGGCTCCGGGGAGCTGGTCTTCCATATCTGCGTGCCCATTGATGACGATCGCATCGGCGCGGTCTCCATTCCGGGCTTGTATTTCAGCAAATTGCTTGAAGCGTATCATATATGGGGAACCGGTTCGATTTTTATTTTGGACGAAACAGGCAAAACCCTGGCCAATGAGCGGACTCACCTGGTATTGGGCGAATACAACGCAGCCGAAAATACTTCCGGCAGTATTAACTCCGATTCCAACCGGGAGTTTGTCCGGCGGATGATTCAAGGCGGCGAGGGCCACGGCTGGTATGTCATGGAAAACGTTAAGCGGCTGGTTTATTTCGTTTCCGTGGCCGATTCCGGAGTGGGCTGGAGCCTGGGGGTGTCGGCTCCTTTAAAGGAAAGTCCCTTAACGTATGTTGATCAGGCCGTCATTTTAATGACTCTGGTCTTTTTCGGCGTCGGCCTCATTGCCGCCTGGCTGGCCAGCGGCTTTGTCGACCGCCAGTTCGCTCTCATTAATGAGCAGTATAGAAACCTGGCCGAATTAAGCTCGCTGGCCCGCAGCTCCTCTGAGGCCAAGTCCAATTTTCTGGCCAATATGAGCCATGAAATGAGGACGCCTTTAAACGCCATCATCGGCTTTTCCGAATTAATCATTTACGGCCGGTACAGTTCCCAGGAAAGAAGGGAGTGTCTGGAGAAGATCCATACGGCCGGCCTGACTTTACTGGGCATTGTCAATGATATTTTGGACATTTCTAAAATTGAATCAGGCCTGCTGGAGCTGATTGAAGAAGAATATGATGTCTCCAGCTTAATTAATGACACTGTCACCGTCAACCTCATCCGCATTGAGGAAAAGCCCATTGAATTCGGCCTTAAGATAGATAAGACCATTCCCTGCCGCCTGCTGGGCGATGAACTCCGGATTAAGCAGATCTGCTCGAACATTCTGAGCAATGCTTTTAAATATACTCAGGAGGGCCGGGTGGAAATGAAGGTCTCCTGCCTCCTGGAAGAAGACCGGAAGTGCTGGCTGACCGTCAGCGTTAAGGACTCGGGCATCGGCATAAGACCTGAGGATGTGGCTAAACTTTTCTCGGCGTACAGCCAGGTTGACACCAAAAGCAACCGCAAAATCGAAGGCACCGGACTGGGTCTTTCCATTACCAAAAGGATGGTTGAGATGATGTCCGGCGGCATTGAGGTGGAAAGCGTCTACGGCCAGGGCTCAACTTTTACTTTTACCGTTCTCCAGACGGCTACGACCGAGATTCCCATCGGCCAGGAAGTGGTTGATAATTTAGAGGGCTTTAATTTCTTCCACACCCGCGGTTCGGCCAAATACGAGCGGAAAATCATCCCCATGCCCTATGCCCGTATTCTTCTGGTCGACGATGTTCAGGCCAACTTGGATGTGGCTAAAGGGGTCATGAAGCCTTACGGCATGCAGATTGACTGCGTCACCAGCGGCCAGAGCGCGGTTGATCTTGTCCGGACCGGTAACATTCCTTACAGCGCTATCTTTATGGATCACATGATGCCCGGCATGGACGGCATTGAAGCGGTGCGCATAATCCGCCAGGAAATTGATTCCGACTATGCCCGCAATGTGCCCATCATAGCTTTAACGGCCAACGCCATTATCGGCAATGACAAGATGTTTTTAGAAAACGGTTTCCAGGCTTTTTTGTCCAAACCCATTGAAATTCACCGGATGGACCAGGTACTGAGGCAGTGGGTCAGGGATAAGGAACTGGAACAGGAATGGGAAGATAAAGCCCAGGAAGACCCCCTGGAGCATGACGAATTAACGGAATTCCTGAAGCCTTCCAGAACCAGAGGCCCGGAGGCGGCCGCCGTTCTGGCTGTGCCCGGATTGGAGCTGGAAGAGGCTATGGCCCGGTTTGGCGGGGATTATGAAGTATTGCTGACGGTTCTGAATTCCTACGCCGACAACATGCCCGGACTTCTGTCTCAGCTGAAAGACCCGGACAAGGAAAAACTGAAAGACTACACCATCGTGGTTCACGGCATCAAAAGTTCCAGCTACGGCGTCGGGGCACGGGAAGTGGGGGATCTGGCCAAGGCTTTGGAAGACAGCTCCGAAGCCGGGGATTTTGAGTTTGTTCAGACCCATAACCCCCGTTTTCTGATCATGGTGGAAAAGCTGGTCGCGGATATCAAAGAAACGCTGGCCCCCCGTGAAACCGCCGGCAGCAGGGAGGTTAAACCCAGGCCGGACAGCGCTCTTCTGGATAAACTTTTTCTGGCCAGTCAGGCGTACGACATGGACGGGGTGGAATCGTGCCTTATTGAGCTGGAAAAATACAGTTACCAAAACGGCGGCCGGCTGGTGGCCCTCTTAAGGGAGAAAACCGAGCAGACGGCTTTTTCGGAAATAGCCGAAATTTTAGCTGACCGGGAGGAGCTTCTGTCCGAGCCTTCCGGACAGGCCGGATTTTTCGGGCCTCCGTCAGGTCCGGATGAACCTGAGCATGCCGAAGAATCCTCCGGGGCTAAACTGAAAGAACCGGATTTTGTTTTATTAAGCCGTCTGGCCGCTGCGGCCGGGGCTTTTAAGATGGATAAAGTCGATGACTTAATTGAGGAACTGACCTCTGCCGACTATGAGCAGCATAAGGAGCTGGTGGACTTTCTGGCCGAGAAAGTTCAGGCCATGGAGTTTACGGAAATTCACGACCGCATTATGGAGCAGGTCAAAGACATTAAAGATCAGGGCCTTGGCCTGAAACAGCTGAAAGGGGCGCCGGAGCCGGATATTCTGGACAGTTTACGTAAGTCATGCCAAAACTATGACATGGATGGGGTGGATCGGGCCATGACTGAGCTGGATAAGTACCGGTACGGCTTAGGTCAGGAGCTTATTGACTGGCTCAGGGACAAAATCATGCATATGGAATTTGACCAGATAGTCGGCCGTCTGTCTCTGGGAGCCTAGATTTTTACCCCGGCCGCCCGGTTGCCGAAAACAGGGTTTGAAATGGAATCGTCCCGCCAAAAAATAATACTGGTCGATGACAATCTGGCCAATCTGACCATTGGGCGCAATATGCTCAAAGATACCTACGAAGTCTTCCCCGTCCCTTCCGGGCTCAGGCTTTTGGAACTTTTGGAGCACGTAACGCCGTCGCTTATTTTACTGGATGTTTTAATGCCCGATATGGACGGCTACGAAACCATCGCCCGCCTGAAAGCCGACAGCTGCTGGTCAGACATTCCGGTCATTTTTCTGACTTCCAAAAATGACGAAAAGAGCGAATATCAGGGTTTAAGCCTGGGGGCCATTGACTATGTGACCAAACCTTTTTCCGCCCCCCTGCTTTTAAAGCGCATTGAAAACCAGATGCTCCTGTCTTCCCAGAGACTGGCTTTACGAAAGTACAATGACGAGCTGGAAGATAAAGTTGAACATAAAACGGGGCAGGTAGTTCAGCTCCAGAACGCTGTTATTTCAACGGTGGCCTATCTTCTGGAGTACCGCGATAACCTGTCCGGCGGTCATCTGGCCAGGATTCAGAAGTACCTGAAGCTTATCATTGAGTATATGCTGAATAAAAAAATCTACTACGACGAAATTTCCGGCTGGAATCTGATGTTTTTGATTCCATCGGCCCAGCTTCACGATGTGGGCCGGGTGGGCATAAAAGACGCAATTTTGCATAAACCGGCCCCTCTGACCCATGATGAGTACGAGGAAATGAAAAGGCATACCACCATCGGGGTCGAGGCTATTTTAAAAATAGCCCAGAAAACCCAGGAACACGCCTTCCTGCGCCACGGGGCTGTCTTTGCCGGGACCCACCACGAAAGATGGGACGGGGGCGGTTATCCGGCCGGCCTTAAAGGCCAGGACATACCCTTAGAAGGCCGACTGCTGGCTATATTTGACGTCTTTGACGCTTTAATTTACGACCGTCCCTACCGGAAAGCCTTCTCAATTGAGGAGGCTTTCCGAATGGTTGCTCAGGGCCGCAGTACCCAGTTTGACCCGGTCTTAATTGATGTTTTTTCCGAACTTAAGGACCAGATTGCCCGCATCGGCTCTGAAAAAGACTAAAGCCTGAAATCTCTCTGGCCCTGGCTTATGGCCGCCAGATGCCGGGCGACCAGATTTCTGACTTTGGGATTGGGTACGGAGTTGATCTCCGAAGCGATTAAATTGTCCCCCAGGGTAGCCGTTTTCGGTGAGGCGTAATCCATGAGGTACTCTTTCAGGGTCATTAAGGCGTTGGGGTGGCAGCAGTTTTGGATCTTACCGGATTTGCACAGGGCCATAAAGCGGTCCCCGGTCCGGCCTTCCCGGTAGCAGGCAGTACAGAAACTGGGGATATGCCCTAACTCCATGAGCCAGTAAATGACTTCATCTAAGCTGCGGTTATCGCTGACCTCAAATTGGGTCGTATTTTCCGTTTCCGGCTCGTAATAGCCGCCCACACTCGTCCGGCTGCCGCCGCTTATCTGGGAGACGCCTAAATCCAGAACCCTGGCTCTGGACCGGGCGCTTTCCCTGGTGGACACAATAAGCCCGGTGTAAGGGACGGCCACCCTGGTAATGGCCACGATTTTGGCGAAGACATCGTCGGACAGGCCGTGGCCGAATTCGTCGGGATTAATGTCATCGGCTTCCCTCAGTCTGGGCACGCTGATGGTGTGCGGTCCGACTCCGTGAACGGCTTCCAGATGTTCGCCGTGCATTAAGATGGAGGCCAGTTCGTAGCGATGGCCTTCCAGCCCGAACAGAACTCCCAGCCCCACATCGTCAATGCCCCCTTCCATAGCCCGGTCCATGGCCTCGGTGTGCCAGGCGTAGTCGTGCTTGGGGCCGGTCGGATGGAGCCTCAAATAGCTTTCCCGGTGATATGTTTCCTGGAAAAGGATGTACGTGCCGATGCCGGCCTCTTTAAGTCTCCGGTAATCATCGGTCGTGGTGGCGGCGATATTGACATTGACCCGGCGGATGGCCCCGTTTTTATGCTTGATGGAGTAGATGGTCTCAATAGCCTCCAGGATATACTCAAGAGGACTGTAGACCGGATGTTCGCCGGACTCAATGGCCAGGCGCTTGTGGCCGATGTCCTGAAGAGCGGTCACTTCCCGGACAATATCGTCCGCAGACAGCCTGCGGCGGGCGATGTGCTTGTTTTTCTGGTGGTACGGGCAGTACAGGCAGCCATTGACACAGTAGTTCGAAAGATACAGAGGAGCGAACATGACGATTCTCTGGCCGTAGAAATCACGTTTGATCTGGCGGGCCAGGTCGTAGAGTTCCCGGTTCAGGCCGTCCAGGCGGCAGTCCAGAAGGACTAAAGCCTCCCGGTGAGTTAAACCGCGGCGTTCACCGGCTTTATCTAAAATGGATCTGACCAAACCAGGATCCTGAGCGTTTTTCTGGGCATAGGCCAAAGTGTCCAGCACTTCCTGGTGGTCTATGAATTCATGAGCCTTTAATGATTTTGGATCATACATGGTTTGCTCCTAACAGGATAAAGAGGCCTCCTGGCCGGCTGGGGCTGCGTTTGCAGGTGAATTGAAGCCAATGCAGTCACCGCGGTTAGTGACCATTTGGTAGCCTATTTTTTCCAGACGCATATTTAAGCAGAAGCGGCATTCGGCGGCTTCTTCGCCGGTGCAGATTTTATTGTCATATAAAAGATATTTCTTCCTGACCCCGGCTGGAGACAGATTAGGCATAACCACATTGGCTCCGGCCAGGATGCCAAGTTCCCGTCCGTCAGGGGCGATCGTGCCTAAGGCGGTCGTGGACGGCAGAAGGATCTGGGGAATAAGTAATCTGACCAGACCAAGAAGAAATAGCGTAAGCTCCAAAGAGCCGGATTTTTCCTGAGCCAGGGGTGTCTGGTGGTGGGGGATGAAAGGGCCGATTCCGACCATCTGGGGCCCCAGCTGTTTGATATATATAAGGTCCTCGGCTAAATGGTTAACGGTCTGGCCCGGCGTCCCGACCATAAAACCGCAGCCGACCTGGTAGCCGATATCCTTTAAAGCTTCCAGGCAGCTAAGGCGGTAAACCAGAGACATTTTAGGAGGGTGAAGGGAAGCGTAGTGGTCGGGGTTTCTGGTTTCGTGGCGCAGCAAATAACGTTCCGCGCCGGCTTTAAACCATTGTTCGTAAACGCTTCTGGGCTGCTCGCCTAAAGATAAGGTCACGGCGCAGTCGGGATAACGGGACCGGATCTCCTCGACTAACCGGGCCACAGAGCCGGCCGAAAAATGAGGGTCTTCACCGCCCTGAAGGACAAATGTCCGAAAACCCAGCTCGTGTCCCTGGCGGCAGCAGTTTAAAATTTCCTCAAACGTTAGACGGTAGCGGTCGGCTTCAGTGTTGCCGGCCCTGAGGCCGCAGTAATAGCAGTCATTGCGGCAGTAATTGGTAAATTCAATGAGTCCCCGGGTGAAGACGGTCCGGCCGTAGTATTTTTCTCTTATGTCTCTGGCCTTGGCAAAAAGATACTCGGCCATATAAGGGTTCCGGTTTTCCAGCAGGTAAACCAGATCCTGTTCAGTCAGGCTGTGGTAGGCGGCCAGACAGTCAATTAAGTCCAGAAGTTCCGAATTTTTGGCCGGGGAGAGCTCCGAACTGTTTAAGTTGGCTAAGGTTTTCATTATTTTTACCGTGAAACATAGCTGCAAAAGTATTTTCATGACCCGGGGGCGAAGCCGGAGCTGCTCATGGCAGCTGACTGTCAGTCTCCGGAGGAGAGTACACGGCTTTGGCCGTAACACCAGGGAGGCGGCCTATTTTTCCGGCCAGGGAGTTAATGACCTGATTGGGTCCGTCCATGGCCACGCTGATTATGTTAAGTTTTTTCTGCCGGTAGGGAATGCCCAGCCGTCCGATGATGTAGTCGGAATGCTGGTGTAAAATGTCGTTTAAAGCCTCAACCGAGTCTTTGTTTTTGACAATGATGCCGATTATGGCAATTCTCGTTTCCACTTACTACCTGAACTTTCGGGCGGCCTCATTATTTTCCGGCCAAAAAAAAACGGCCCTAAAGGCCGAAAATATTCGCTGAATATCAGGTAAAAATAATCTGATACAACGGCTTCGGCCTTGAAACTAAGTCTTGGCGTCAGAAACGTCTTATATGCATAAGGATATGAACCTGAAAAGGTCCGTCTGCCTGGGAAGCCAGTTCCTCAGCAGCCTTGATTAAATATAGGCCTCATTCATTAAGATGTCAAGATGTAAATAAATTAAATTTTCAGATTTAAGCTTTTAAGCTCCGGGCTTAGAAAAAAACTCAATATAAAAAATATTTTACATAATTTTACTTTATTTACTTATAATTTAAGGGGCTGTGAAAAGGCTTTCTGAAAAATAGCCGGTGACGGCCCCGGATTTTTTTGACTTTTTCCGGCCAGGGCGGGCCGGATGTTTCGTTTTCGGCTATAATTGATCTTAATTTTTGGCCTTTATCAAAAATTTTTGGCCTTTATCAAAAGTAGCTTTTGGGATGTTTTTTCTCTGCGGCCGCGTTAAGGTCCCCAGCCTTGTCCTAAGCGGCCCGTTTAAGGAGTCAGTATGCTGGAAATAGGCCAGTCGTTTCCGGATTTCAACCTGGCAGATCAGGAAGGGCAGCAGTTTAACAGCCAGGATCTTCTGGGCCACTGGGCCGCGATCTACTTTTACCCCAAAGACAACAAGGCCGGATGCATCAGGGAAGCCAAAGAGTTTACCGATCAGGTCGGCGCATTTATGGATAAAAAGACCCTGCTGATCGGCATCAGTCCGTATTCGGTCAAATCCCAAATAAACTATACGGCCAAGCACGAACTGGGCCTGACCTTTTTAGTCGATCCCGACCGCAGCCTGTGCCAGGCGGTTGGGGTCTGGCAAAAAAAGAAGCTCTACGGCAAGGAAAGCTTCGGGGTGGTCAGAAGCACGTTTCTTCTGGACCCCGAGGGCGTCGTCCGGGAGGTCTGGACGAAAGTCAAAGCGACCGGCCACGCCCAGGCGATTCTGGCCAAACTGGCCGAACTGAGGTAGAAATTCAGCCGAGGCGGACTGGCCAGCCGTTCCGCCTCGGCTCATTCCTGAATTTCCAGGAATTTTTTGATGTTCAGGTAAAAAACATCGGTCAGTTCCTTATGACTTAAACCTGAGACAAGGGTTCTTAAAATTTCCACCGAGTAATGGTGGAAAGGTGCGTCACTGCCCCAGAACAGCCGTTCCGCCCCCACTTTTTGGTAAGCTTCCTTGATTTTCGTGTGCATGGGCATGCCCGAGTTTTCCAGCCATATGTTATCTCGCCTTTGGGCTACTTCCAGAGCGGCCTGGATATAGACGCCGTGGCCGTGGCCCATGTGGACCATGACTATCCGGGCCAGGGGATAGCGTTCGGCCAGAAGACCGATGCTCCAGGGCAGGGAAAACGGCGGATGGCCGGAGTGGATAAAGACCGGCAGATCTTTTTTTACAGCCAGTTCCATGAAGGGAAAGACGCATTCGTCGTCAGCGGTGTAGGCGTTAAAAAGAGGGTGGAGTTTTAAGCCGGAGATGAGTTTTTGGTCACTTAATTCCGAAAATCTGTCTAAAGCCGTCCGCCCCTCGGCGGGGTTAAGCCAGGCTAAGGCCAGTAATTTATCCGGATAAGCTCTCTGGGCGGCCAGGGTGACTTCATTGTCAGGGAAGCTGATAACAGTTTTTTCAATACCGTACTCAGGCATTAAAGAGACCATTTCCTGAGCCGTAATTGAGACGCCGCACCAGGAACCAAAATGGCCGACATGGGCGTGGGCGTCAATTTTTGGCAAGCCGGTAAGTTCTGTCAGGGTTTTATTTAAAAAGAGCATGCCGCCTCCCGGATTTAAGGCCAGAAGATCTCCGAACCGGCTCCTTTTTTAAGGTCACCTCCAGGCTCTGACCGCAGGTTTTGATGAAAAAGTTAAAAAAAGCGGAGCAGGAAAACTTAAAGACAAAGTTTTCTTCCGGCAATATACACTAGCCGGCCCGGCGGTGGAAGAGAATATGTCCTGACGGCCTTTAAACCTTATTCTTGAAATAAGGCCCTGTTTAAGGTAGATTCCAGAAGATTTCAGGTCCTGGCCTGGAAATATTGGGGGGAGAAAAATGTCTGAAATCATAGTTACCATCGTCGGCCGCGACAGGCCAGGTTTAGTCCATCTGGTCAGCACAGTTCTGGCGGCCCACGGCGGCAGGATAGAAGAGGTCAACCAGACTACCTTAAAAGGCCAGTTTGCCGGCTTATTCGCCATTTCCGGGCCGGATAATTTGGATAACAGCCTTCTAAACCGCAGTCTGACCGAGGCTTTGGACGGCACTGGCCTGTCTTACTGGATTGCTCCACCGGGCGAGTCGGAACCGGCTTGGTCCGGACCGGCCGAACCATACGTCATAACCCTCCAAGGTCAGTCCGGCTCCGAGCTCATCCCGAACATCACCAGGACTGTGGCCTCTTTTGACATCAATATTGACAGTTTACGGGCCGTGACCCTGTCGGCTCCGGCCGGAGCGCCTCCCCAGGTCCTGGTTCTGGAAATATCGGTGCCTCAGTCTGTCCGGCAGAATGTCTTTCGGCAGGCCTTAAGTTTAACTGCCGAGGAACTGGGTATAGAGGTCAACCTCCAGCACCGGGATATTTTTGAGGCCCTCCACCGGTTGTGATTTGGCTGGGACGAATTTTTTGGCCGTATTTCCGAGTAAAATTATGGCCAAAAAATGTCAGTTTGGGCTTGGAAAAATGGAAAAATGGAAAAATGGAAAAATGGAAAAATGGAAATATAAAAAAACAGAAAAACAGAAAAACAGAAATGAACAGAAATTTAATTCTTGACGGTGGGGAATTTTTCATATATAAATATTAGGTTATACTGAAGTTTGGCAGGATATATAATTTCTGCTAAAAATACTTCAGTATAGCCTTTTTATTATTGATGACTCTAATGTATACAAACAGGCTGCTTTTTAATAAGGTCTTTCAGTTCAGTTGGGTGTTTCCGGTCCCGGTGGGTAGTTTGTCTGGGCGCGGCCCCAGCCTGTTTTTCCTCTTTTCTGCCGGTTTTTTCAAAAATAAACCCTCAGACCGAGATATGGCATGCTCACTGATCGCGAAGTAATTGCTACACTGGAGATGCTCAAAAATGAGCATCTTGATGTCCGGGCCGTCACACTGGGCCTGTCGCTTCTGGACTGCGCCTCGGACGATCTGGCCCGGCTGTCGGCTAAGATCTTAAATAAAATTAACCGCCACGCCGAAAACCTAGTCACCGTTTGCGACCGGGTGGCTGAAAAGTACGGCATTCCGGTGGTCAATAAAAGGATCGCCGTCTCGCCTATCAGCGCTTTAGCCGGTCCCTTCGGGCCTGATGATCTGGTTAAAGTTGCCCGGATCCTGGATAAAGCCGGTCAGGAGGCCGGAGTGGATTTTGTGGGCGGTTTTGGAGCCCTGGTGGAAAAAGGTTTTGCCAGGGGCGATACGGTCCTAATTGATGCCATCCCCCAGGCCTTGGCTGAAACCAAAAGAGTCTGCTCGTCGGTCAACGTGGCTTCCAGCCGCGACGGCATCAACATGGATGCCGTGGCTTTAATGGGCCGGACGGTTAAAGAAACAGCCCGCCTGTCTAAGGATTGTGACGGTCTGGCCTGTGCCAAACTGGTGGTTTTCGCCAACATCCCCCCTGACATGCCCTTTATGGCCGGAGCTTATTTAGGCTTAGGCGAACCGGACGCTGTCATTAATGTCGGCGTTTCCGGCCCCGGGGTGGTTAAAAAAGCCATTGACCGGGCCATGGCGCAAAACACCAGGCCCAGTCTGGGATCTTTAAGTGAGGTCATCAAGCACACGGCCTTTAAAGTGACCAGGGTCGGCGAATTTTTAGGCCGGGAAGTTGCCAAAAATTTGGGCCTTCCTTTCGGGGTTGTCGATCTTTCCCTGGCCCCGGCTCCCCAGGTCGGGGACTCGGTGGGGGAGATATTTCAGTCCATGGGCTTAAAGGGCATCGGCGCCCCCGGTTCGACGGCCGTTTTAGCTTTGCTTAACGATGCGGTCAAAAAAGGAGGGGCTTTCGCTTCCAGCCACGTGGGCGGCTTATCAGGGGCTTTTATTCCGGTCTCCGAAGATCTTGGCATAGGGGCGGCGGTGGAAAGCGGCTTGCTGAGTTTAGAAAAACTGGAAGCTTTAACCTCGGTTTGTTCGGTCGGTCTGGACATGGTCTCCTTACCCGGAGACACCTCGGCCGGAACCATCAGCGCCTTAATTGCCGACGAAATGGCCATAGGGGTTATTAACCACAAGACCACGGCGGCCCGCCTTATTCCGGTGCCGGGCAAAAAAGCCGGGGACAAGGTCCATTACGGCGGCCTTTTGGGTTGGGCCACGGTTATGGAAGTGGCTGATTACCCTGAGGCGGACGCTTTTACGCTTCTGGGGGGCCGGATTCCGGCTCCGATTCACAGTTTGCGTAATTAAGAAGACCGTCCTGTCGATTTTTGCTATTAATACACTTTTTTTAAGGAGCCAAATATGAGCCTAGTCAGACCTGACGATGATTTGCGAGTCGGCGGCGAGATAGATGCCTACTGCACCAAATGTCGCCTGACGACGAACCACCGGATTGTGGCCTTTGACGGCGACAAAATAAAAAAAGTAATCTGTCTGACCTGTCAAAGCCAGCACGTTTTCCGCCTGGCTCCGGCTAAGAAAAAAGAAAATCCAGATGAGCCCGCCGCAGCCAAGACGGCTCGGGTCCCTAAAGAACCAAAAGAACCCAAACCCCGGACTCCCCGGCCGCCCAGAGAATCCAAGCTCCAGGCCAAAAAGACTCCTCAGGATGACATTGAGGCCTCTAAGCGGGCCTGGCAGGAACGGAAAGAGACTTTAGGTTCCGGGCCATTGGTTCCCTATACTATAAGCGGGTCGTTTGAGGCCGGTCAGGCCATTGACCACGCTCACTTCGGAGTCGGTTTTATCCTCAGGGTCATTCAGCCCAATAAAATTGAAGTTCAGTTTGAAAACACAGTAAAGACTCTGATCATGCTGGAAGCCCAGGTTTGAGGCTTGATTAGCTGCATTTATCTTTTTCTTTCGGCTTTTTGGGCCTTAGGGCCTATTTTTTGTTATGACCCTTTTTGGGGGCTTTCGGAGAGATTTGAAAAATGACTGAGACTGAGAAGGAAATTTTAACCAGGCCGGTCCTGGATTTTCATACCCATACTCTCATTTCCGACGGAGACTTAGGTCCGGCCGAACTGGGCCGGCGGGCTTTCGTTTCGGGTTATAAAATTTTAGGTTTAGCCGATCACGTTGATCATGCTACGTTAGAACACAGTCTGACCAGCGCCTTAGTTGCCGTCCGGGCTTTGCCGACTCATCTGGGTTTGAGTATTTTAGCCGGAGTGGAACTGACCCACGTGCCCCCGGATCAGATTGAGGATCTGGTCGTCTGGTCCAAGGAAATGGGGGCTCAGTTTGTGGTGGTTCACGGCGAAAGCCCGGTTGAGCCGGTGGCTCCGGGAACCAACCAGGCGGCCATAGAAGCCGGAGCCGATATTTTGGCTCACCCGGGGTTTTTAACCAGAGAACTGGCCGCCCTGGCCAAAAAACGGGGTGTGTTTTTGGAACTCAGCGCCCGTTCCGGCCACAGCCTGTGTAACGGCTATATAGCCAAACTGGCTTTGGAAGAAGGCGCCAATTTAATGGTCAATTCCGATGCCCACGACATAGAAGATATCCTGACCCCGGAACGGCAGCGGGCTGTGGCTCTGGGGGCCGGACTCAGCCAGGAACAGTATCTGGCCATGATGGATGTAGTCGGCCGCTGGGCTGAGTACAAGCTCCAGGACGGTCTGGGAGAGTAAGACAAGCAACTTCGCTTACCTGCGTAAATATTTGGCTGAGGGCTTGAAAAACAAGGGCAGAACAAGATATTCATTTTTTCAGGTGGCTTTCTTGTTCTTTGGCTAAAAAAGAAGGAGAGTTCGGGCTGCGCTTAAACCGGCGGCCTCGGCTGAAATTTATGAAAAAGCACCTCCTGAAACTGGCCATTTTAATTCCAGGTCTGGCCTTTCTGATTTGGTGGGGCTGGATCGGTAATTTCTCTTTTAAAAGCGGCTCATTTTATCCCTTCGAACCTCAGGAAGACTATTACAATCTGGTGGCCGGCCAGGCTAAGCTGGGTTATGTCCGGCGGCAGGTCACCCGGGAGGAAGGGACCAAGAATCTGATTTTAACGGAAGAGGCGGTCATAAACATCAGTTTGGCTGTGGCTAAGGGAGAGGTCAGGCCCTATTCCCGGGCTGTCTTTGCTCCGAACGGGGCTATTTTGGAGTCAGCATTAAATCTGACTTTAAAGCCCGGCGAACGGCCGCTGGCGGAAGTGATCGGCAGGATCGAAAACGGTCAGCTCCATTATAAATTCAATGTTGGGACAACGGCCCGCGAAATGACTTTGCCCGTGCCCGAAGAAGGTCCTATTTTAATTTCCGGCCTCATTCCCTGGCTGGCCCATCAAAGGGATCTGCCTTTGGGCCGGCCGATTTTTTTTAATATATTTGACACCAGCAGTTTAGATTTCCGGCCGGCCAGCTTAACGATCATAGATGTGACGGCTCAGGACGTGGAAAAGAAGATCTATAAACTGGCCGTTTTGATAGATCCCAATCAGACGGAGCTGTGGATTGATGCCGACGGCCATATGTTAAACCAGCGAGTGGCCGGTCTGGATGCCGGTTTAGATCTCCTGACCAATCCGGCTTCCGTAGAGACGGCCAAAAAAGCTTTGAACGCCCCGCCAAAACCGGGATTTTTGCAACATATTCCCCAGGGTATATTAGATATGCTCATCAATCAGGGCGTAGGCACTCTGTGGCCCTCATCGGTGCCCAAAAAATGAACCGGATATCCGGTGACCCGGTCATCAGTCTGGAAAAAATTTCTAAAAATTACCGGCAGCACCGGGCAGTCATTGATCTGTCTTTAAAAGTGCCGGCCGGGGAGATCTACGGTTTTTTAGGTCCCAACGGAGCCGGCAAAACCACCACCATCAGGATGCTGGCCGGGGCTCTGGCCCCATCCTCCGGCCGGATATTTATCGGCGGTTTTGATCTGGCCAAAAAGCCTAAAGAAGCTAAAAATTTAATGGGCTACATCCCGGATCGGCCTTTTTTATACGAAAAACTGTCCGGCTGGGAGTTTTTGATATTTACTGCCGGCTTATACCGTGTTCCAACCAAAGAAGCCGAAAACCGGGCCGAAGAGCTTTTGAATGTCTTTGAGCTCTGGGACTGGCGGGATGAACTCATTGATAATTACTCCCACGGCATGAAACAGCGTCTCATCATGTCCGGAGCCCTCCTGCCGAAACCCAGGATTTTAGTGGTTGACGAACCCATGGTCGGTTTAGATCCCAGGGGAGCCAAACTGGTCATGGATATTTTCCGCCGTTTAGCCCTGGAGGAAGGGGTGGCCATGTTTGTTTCCACCCATACCATGTCTTTAGCCTCCCGCCTGTGCGACCGGATCGGGATTATCTTTAAAGGCCGCCTGAAATCGGAAGGCACGGAGTCGGAATTAAGGGCCCAGGTGGGACGGGCCGGGGATTTGGAGGATCTGTTTTTGGAAATGACGTCTGATGAGGCGGCCGAGATTCCGAGAGACTGACCATGCGGGAATTTCTGCTCTTACTGAAACCGGCCAGATGGAGTCTTTTAAATTACCTGAAAGACCCCGGGCCCGGCGGTTATGTCAAACTGGTCTCTTTAGGTATCTTTACCCTGGCTCTGTGGGCGGCTTTATTTCTTTTGTCCCTGAAAATGATCCGCTCTTTTTATTCGGTGGAGGGATTCGGGGATATTCTGGCTTATAAAACTTTTAACCTGCTGTGGCTGACCGGTTCGGCATTTTTAATATTCTCCGCTGTGATCGCCGCTCTGTCCAGTTTTTATCTCGCCAGAGACCTAGGCCTTTTGATGGCCGCCCCGGTCAGCCGGGAAAGTATCTTCTGGGCCAGATCGCTGCAGAGTTTTTTAGCCAGCGCCTGGATGCCGGCGGCCTTTCTCCTGCCCGTGTTTCAGGCTTTCGGCTATCATTTTCAGGCCGGTTTTTTGTATTATGTCCTTTGGCCGCCGGCCGCTCTGGCTGTGGCTTTCTCGGCCGCTTTTGTCAGTCAGGCAGCCGTCATACTGCTGGTTAACGTCCTGCCGGCCAGAAGAACAAAAGATATAATGAGCTTAATCGGGCTTCTTTCTTTTGTGGCCCTTTACCTGGTTTTCCGCTTTTTAAGACCGGAGCAGCTGGTTAATCCAGATAACCGCCAGAGCGTGGCCGGGTACTTAGCCTCTCTTCAGACCCCGACGTCACCGATGCTGCCGACGACCTGGGCCACTGATCTGCTGTGGCCCCTGCTGGGCGGCCGGATCGAAGAATTTCAGTGGATCTATCTTTTTTTACTGGTCCTAGGTGCGGTCGTCATCGGTTTAATGACTTCCTACGCAGCCCATTTTCTATACTGGGTAGGCTACAATAAAAGCCAGGAAGGGGCGGGGCGGCAGAAAACCGGCGGCCTTTTAAACATGACGGCCTCTTTTTTCCTTCTGGTCAAAAGTTCCGAGGCCAGAGCCTTAATGGTCAAGGATTTTAAGATTTTTTTCCGCGATCACACCCAGTGGTCCCAGCTTTTTTTGCTGGGCGCCTTAATGATAATCTACCTGTATAATTTTTCGGTTTTAAACTTAAAGCGTTATCCTATTGAGGCTTTTTTTCTGGAAAACACCATTGCCTTTTTAAATGTAGGTTTAGTCGGCCTTGTTTCGGCCACTTTAGCTTTAAGGTTCGCTTTTCCTTCCATTTCGGCCGAGGGTTTTTCTTACTGGATTATCAGATCGGCTCCCATGGCCACCGGCGACTTTATGCGCTATAAGCTAAGATTCTGGCTCGTCCCGATTATGGTCATAGCTTTAAGCCTGACCTATCTGACGAACCGCTTCCTTAACGCTGCCCCGGTTATGTCGCTGACATCTTTTGGGCTGACTTTGCTGCTGACTCCCGGACTGTGCGCTCTGGCTGTGGGTTTAGGCGCCCGCTTTCCCCGTTTTGAGACCGAGAATTTAGCCCAGGTTCCGACCGGCTACGGGGGCCTTATTTTTATGGTCTCGGCCAGTGTGTCTTTATTATTGATTATCGGCTTGTCGGCCTGGCCGGTTGTTTCCTATATCCGCATCCGCCGGAGAGCTTTGGAGTGGGGATTAAAAGAAGAGATTTTAATTCCGGCCATGGCTGTTTTGGTCTTAATTTTAGTCTGGGAATTATGGCAGAGACCTTTTAAATTAGGCCGGGAGGCTCTGGAAGTCTTTGACGAAGAGACCCGGGGTCCGGACAGCAGCCGGGAAGAAGCCGTTGAATCGGATCCTTTAGAGGCCAAGTTTTGACCCCAAAAGAGGCGGAAAATCAGGAGACAGCCGCCGCCGGGGACCTGCCTGCCGATAATCCGGCTGACCGGTTCTGCCTCAGGTGGCCTTTAATTCTGGCCCGGCTGGCTTATTTATATTCCCGTCTTTATAGTTTCCGTCACTTTGGCTACCCCGGGGCAGAAGAATTGGACGGGCCGGCCATCTTCACTTGCTGGCACTGTGAGGAGGTGACTCTTTTGCCCCACTGCGGTTTTACCAGGGGGCACATCATGATCAGCCGGTCCCGGGACGGGGATATACTGGCTAGCGTGGTTCAGAAGTGGGGCTATCTGGTCAGCCGGGGCTCTTCCAGCCGGGGGGCTGTCGCCGCTTTACGTTCCATGCGGCGGGCGATTGACCGGGGAGATAACCTGATTTTAGCCGTCGACGGCCCCCGGGGCCCCAGGCAAGTGGCCAAACCAGGGGCTTTTTATCTGGCCGCCAAAACCGGCCGGCCGATTTATCCGGTCGGAGTGGCCGTAAGTTCGGCTCATGTTTTCAAAAAAAGCTGGTCTCATTCCAGACTCCCCTGGCCTTTTTCCAGGGTAACGGCAGTCTTTGGCCAGCCTATCCGGCCGACTTCAGCCGATCTGGCTAAACCGGCGGCCGAGCAGTCCGGAATCCTGGCCAATGGTCTTCACGAGGCCACTCAGGCCGCCGAAAAACACTTAAAAAATTGGTACACTATTTGCTAGGTCTGTTGGGCAAGCAACTCGCTTATCCCGGTAATTAAAAGGTATTTTTGACCGGGATGATTTTAAGCCAGTAGAGGTGCCCCGTGACTTGCCATAAACGCTTAAGCCGTCTGACTGCAGTTTCGGTTTTAATTTTCGTTCTGGGTTTGCCTGTTTCTTTGGCCCAAGGGGCCGAAGAAGTCATGGATCTGGAGATATGGGCGCAGGTGGGTATGCCGGAATCCTTGCGCCAGAAGATGGTCATCCAGTCTTTAAGTCATAGGGCCAGACCGGCCCTGTCCGGGGATTTTATTTTAAAAATGGTCCGTTACGGCGGCGAGAACCTGGCTTTAAGCTACGTGCAGCTGGATAACGATACGGCTATGGAAAACCAGGCTCCCATAAGTCCTCAGGTCATGGAAAGGCTCATGGATTCAGGGGTGCCCAGGTCGGACATTGAAAAAATTATTCAGGCCGCCCAGTCCGGCGGCGCCTTAAATTCCCAGCCGGCGGCGGCCGTTGTCCCCGAATCTCTGGCCCGAAAAGCCGAAATAACCCAGGAAGATTTAGAACCCATTGAAACGGTCCCGCCGGAGGCCCCTGCGGCTCCCAGGGCTCCCAAAATTTATCCGGCTCCTAAATTTGCTGAGGAGCCCAGTAAAGCCTCTATGCGGAAAGTCCCTCAGATCCTTTATCCCGGAGTGCCGGCCGATCCGGCCAGGCCTATGCCTCCCCAGCCCGGTCCTTACGAGATAAGAAAACCCAGAGGCTCAGAAGGCCTGTATATGGGCGTGACCGAAGCAGTTAAGCCCGACGGCCATGTCTATCAGGTCAACTCCAACGGACGGCGGGAGAGCCAGGGATTTGAGGTTCTGAGCCGGCCCAGCGGTCATAAAGTCCACCGTTTCTTCAGCGGCCGGACAGACCAGACTTATAACCCCGGTGACGGCTATGACGGCGGCTATGATCCGACAGGTGACGTAAGTTACGATGATTAGCTGAATAATAAGATCAAATCGGGAATCAGGAGGCCGGAACTTTGAGCTGCAGCCCGAAGTTCCGGCCATTATTATTTCAGCCAAAAGTGAATCATCCTTGTTTCTTTTTTTAACTCAATTGTATGCTAAAATGGATTTAGCTGGCATTGTTAGTGTTCAATTGCTAGCTTCTATTCTGTAAGCGTTCACGAGATTTTATTATCTGCCTACGAGAAAGTGGCTTAAAACCGCGCCTTCGAGAGCTTCAGCCCAGTCACGCTGGATAATTTTGATCCGAAACGTACATTTCGGAGTTCTTATTAGCGGCTCAGAGCAAATTTTTGTAGGGTACGGTGATCACCGATGGTCCATCAATGGCCGTATTCTAGGGCTTAGGATAAGTGCACCCGAAGATGAAAGTTAATCGGTGGCACGATTGAACTCATCGCAAGTCAGTTCAGATTTCAATGGCATATGTTAGTCCGGTTTATAACTGATTTTCATGTCCTAAAAAATTGGGTCCTGAATTCAGCCGGTTGAGTTGGTTTCGGTTATGCTGCCCAAGAAATCGGGCCAATCCCGACTTGGGCCTGGCAGCCAGCCGGCCTAAAACAGTCCTGCCTCTGTGCCGTCGCCGCAGTCTTTTGGCGGCGGCTTATCCAGCCAGGCGTAAAAATTTCGATATAGATGGAGACTCAGCCTAGTAAGGGCGAAAGAAGGGGAACATACCAGCAGGTTTGACAGGTGCCCTGCAGTCTTGGCAAAATTATTCCGTCTGCGTCTGAGCATTGTGGGGCTGTAAAAATAAAAATATGAGGTTGCAGATTGTAATTAGTCGTTTGAACTGTTACGGCGTTTCGAATGCAAGACTAAAACTATCCCGGTCAACAGTGAGGCAGCCAGTAATTGTAACATTTATTGACATCTGCTGCCCCATGTTCAATTGAGGGTTCTGGAGGCAAAAGACGGTATCCAGCGGACCAGGATTTTGAAAAGCTCATTTATATCTATGGGTTTATTGATGTGATCGTTCATGCCGGCCTCCAGGCACCGTTCCCGGTCGCCTCGGACGGCGTTGGCGGTCATGGCCACAATCGGCAGATCTTTATACTGGCTGAAGCTGCGTATGACGGCCGTGGCCGTCAGACCATCCATTTCCGGCATGTGGACATCCATTAGGATCAGGTCAAAAGTCTCTGCCTGGATTAGATCTACCGCTTCCTGGCCGTTTCTGGCCACCTTGAACCTAAAGCCTGCCTTATTGAGGAGCCGGGAGGTGACGAGCTGGCTTATCTCATTATCCTCGGCCAAAAGCAGATAGGCGCCCTTAATATCCCGGACCAGCCCGTAATCAACAGCCAGCTGGCTATGTTTGGGATTGGCCAGGAGTTTTTTAGCTCCTCCCAGAAGTTCCAGTAAAGAATCATGTAAACCGGTCAGGGAGATGGGTTTATTTAATATGTTTTTAATGCCCGCTTTTCCTGCTTCCTGAGCTATGTCACTGTAACTGTAGGCGGTCAGCATCAGAACCCTGGGCATAGACTCAATGACGGTTCTAAGCCTTTTGATGGTTTCAATGCCGTCCAGGCCGGGCATCTTCCAGTCCACCACGATGAGATCGATTTTATTGTCTTGGGAAATGTCCAGGAAATAAGTCAGAGCCCCTTCGCCGGAATCGAATTTAACGGTTGAAAAACCCAATAAAGTCAGGGCTTTTTCCAGAATGGCCAGGGCCATGGGATTATCGTCAATGGCCATTGCCCGAAGACCCAGAAAAGGCTGCCTGATGGCCAGAGGAGGCAATTCGGCTTCCTGGTCTTGGGGTGACTGCTTTTGAAAAAGGGACGTAAAAACAAAGGTGCTTCCGACCCCTTTGCGGCTTTCGCACCAGATCCGGCCGCCCATCATCTCCGATAAGCGTTTGGAAATAACGAGCCCCAGACCGCTGCCGCCGTACTTGCGGGTCGTGGAGCCGTCGGCCTGGGAGAAGGCGGTAAAGATATTTTCTTTTTGCTTCTCTTCTAAACCGATGCCAGTATCCTGGACACTGAATTTTAAGAAAACGTTTTTCTCCTGTTCTTCTATTACCTGAACACTGACTATGATCTGGCCTTTTTCAGTAAACTTGACGGCGTTGGAGACGAGTTCGGCCAAAATCTGGCTTAACCGCCCAGGGTCGCCGATCAGGAAAAAAGGCACATTCTCGTAAATATCCAAAATCAGTTCTACCCCTTTTTTTTCAGCCGCCGGAGCCAGCTGCTGGACAGCGCTGGCAATTAAATCGTCCAGCTTGAACGGGGCTTCTTCAATGACCATCCTGCCGGCTTCTATTTTGGAAAAATCCAAAAGATCATTTATTGTGGCCAAAAGAGTTCTGGCCGACTGTTCGGTCCGGTTTAAATAATCAAACTGAAGCTCATTAAGTTCGGTTTCCAAAGTCAGGTGGGTCAGCCCCAGAATCGCCGACAAGGGTGTTAAAAGTTCATGACTGACATTGGCTAAAAACTCGCTTTTGGCTCTTGAGGCCATTTGAGCTGCCGCCTCGGCTTCCTGGGCGGTTTTAGTTTTAATGGCCAGCTCCCTCGTCCGCTCTAGAACCGTTGCTTCCAGCCTTTTGCCTATATGGCGGTGGTGCTGAAGCATAATCATGACCAGAAGTAGAACTGAGACCAATAGAATCGACAATCCCACGAGATAAGGCACCTGAGCCCTGGCCAGTTTACCCCGGTAGTCAAAAACCCGTCTGGACCAGCTGTCTGAGATGGTTTCGCAGGCAATAAGCTTCTGGGCTTTGCTGACCACACTTTTTAGTAAGCTTTCGTTTATGTTAAAGCCGAAATAGGAATCCGATGGCTGAGGAAAAAGCACATTGACCCGGAAGATTGGCCGCTCCAGCCAGTTGGTCATCAGGGCCAGCTGGTTTCTGGAACTCATCAATAGATCTATTTCCCCTCTTTCCAGAGAGTCGAAGCCGGCCACCAGATCCCGGAACATAGTGTACCGTTCATGCTGGGGAAACCAGCGGAAGAACATGTCCGTGGGCCCAGATTCGGCCACCAGTCCGACTTTTTGAGCCGGCAGCTGGTTTATTGAGATATCTGGATATTCGATGACTGACATCATGGCATAGAAATCGGCGCTGTAAGGTTCGTCGGCCCATAGGAAACGGGAGATACGGTCTTCGGTTTTCAGAAGTTCTGAGGTAAGCTGGGCCTGGTCGCTCAATAAAAGTTCCATCAGATGAGGCCAGCTGTCCCCTGGGCTGTTGATCGGCTCAAATTTTAAGCCCGTTAAAATCTCAATCTGGGCTAGGACATCAATGGCAATACCCTGCCACTGCTTTTCGGACTCATTATAAAAGCACATGGGGTAGTTATCGAATTCCAGAGCAGTTTTGACTGTCTGTCCAGACCGGTGATGCTGAGCCAGGTATTCTTTTTCATCGGGGTTTAAGTTTTTGTATAAAAGATATTGCCGATAAGCCAGTTCCCCTTCTTCAAAAAGTTCCGAAAACAAAGCCAGGCCGCCTGCGTCTATGTATTTGTTTAAAACCGTGATTATGGGAACTAAAGATTCGTCCCTGGTGGTTAGGCTCCTTTGGATGTAGATGAGCGGTAAAAAGGTGCGGCAGACAATGTTCTGGTCATTTTCAAAAAAGAATCGGTCCTGCTCCTGGAAAAAAAACAGATCAATCTCCCTGTTGTTAAGCCTCATAATGGCGTCGGCAAAGTTGGAGACAGGAATCTGGACACTTTCCGGGGGCAAAAAGGGCTGAACCAGTGCAATATCCAAAGCTCCGGGCAGAACTCCGACTCTCTTGATGCCCTGGAAGGAGTCCTCCAGAATGTCCGGATCGGATTTTCTGGATGCGAACATGACTGAACGGTTGACTATGGGTTCGGTCATGAAATAGCTTTGTTTATGCTTTTGGTTGGTGGTAAGAGACGAGGTAAAGTCAACTTCTTTGCTGTCCAGAGCCTGATAGAGATGGTCTGGCTCAACTATCCGGACTTCAAAGGGCACAGAGAAAAATTCCGACAGCCAGTGGGCCGTATTGACTGAACTGCCGACCATAGTCCCGTCGGCCTGGATGAAATTTTCGGTCGAGGGAGTGACGGCCAGAATTAATCTTGATCGGCTCCCTTTGAGGCGGGCGATGGCTGTTTTTTCCAAATCAGTCAGCCCGGGCACCTCCCGGTAACTTCCGATGTCCGGGACAGAAGCGGACTGGCTGACCATTTTTGAGCTGAAAAAGGCCAGAAAAATCAGCACAACTGACGATAGGCTTAGTAAGGTATATCGCAAAGTAAACACCCGGGGCTAAGTGCATGAACAAAAAACCGCCAAACCGCCAGAATACTGTAATATTTACAGGCTTCCCTAAGGCTGGAAGTTAAAAGATACAGAACTTTATGGTTACATTAAAGGCCAATAAAAGTCTCTGTCAGGCCCAGAGCCTGATTGGTGTCCCCGGCCAGGTCAGTAAAAAAAGGACCGTTGGCTTTAAGGTCAAATAAAAAATCATCTCTTTTGGCCTTACTTTCAAAAGAGAAAACAGCCAGAGCCCGGCCCACTTCCTCACCGGAATGGACATAATTAAAATAGGAAATATTGGCCAGAGAGGCGATTCTTTCCAGGAATTCGGTTAAGGCCCCCGGCCGCTCGGGAAAGTTTAAAATGGCCGCATAGGGCAGCTTAAACAGTTTAGGCTGGAATGGAGCCAGCCGGAAGGTTATATCGGGCCTGTCGGAAACGTCTTTAAACTCATAGCCCGCCTTTTTCATAGTCTCTTCCAGGCTGCTGAACTGACGGTCCATCCCTTCAAACCCCATAACCGGATAAGCAATATCAGTGTCAACCTGACCGACCATGAGGTAAGAGATGTTTAAGCCGATGGGCTTTATGGCTTTAAAAAAAGCCAGCATAGTCCCCCGCCGTTCGGGCATGGTTACTTGATAAAAAGCCTGGTGTCCGGTTGGATCGCCTAAATTCTTGGCAATGAGGCTTAAGCGTCTGAAATCTAAATTAGCCCCGCTTAAGATGACTCCGACGTTTTTATTTGCCAGATTTCTTTTCGATTTCCGGGCGGCCGCCAGGCCCATGGCTCCGGACGGTTCCGGCAAAACCCGAGCCACCCGCCACATTTCTTCCACAGCCGCTGAGACTTCCTTGGCGCTGACAGTTATCAGATCGTCTAAAAGAGTACTCAAAAGAGGATACGTCAAATTGCCGGCCGTTTTAACAGCTGTGCCGTCACAGAATATGTCCACCTGCTCCAAAGGCACTGGATGACCGGCTTTAAAAGCCGCAGTCATGGAAGCCTGGCCTTCGGCCTCGACCCCGATAACTTCTATGTTCCGGTCATAGGATTTAAGAACTCCGGCCACTCCGGCGGCCAGACCGCCGCCGCCGATCTGAACAAAGACCATGTCGGGCCGTTCAGGGCAGGTCATCATCTCGTCGGCCAATACCCCCTGACCGGCCATGACCATAAGATCATTATAAGGCGGAACATAGAGCTGACCGCCTGTTAGGCAAAAACCTTCGGCCGCCTGAGCCGCATCGCTGTAGCTGTCGCCGGTCTGGTGAATTTCCACCAATCGACCGCCCAGTCTGGCCACGGACTCAACTTTCAGCTTCGGCGCTGATTTGGGCATAAAGATGTGGGCTTTGATTTGTAATAGGGCTGCCGATTTAGCCACTCCCTGAGCGTGATTGCCGGCAGAAGCCGTTACTATGCCTCTAGTTTGGGCTTCCAGGGCCCGGGCGCTGATAAAATTAAATGCCCCCCGCCATTTGAAAGAATGTATTTCCGAGAGATCTTCTCTCTTTAAAAGCATCCGCCAGTCCCCGGGCATGGAATGAATTTCTAAAGGCGTCGGCGGAAATAGTCGGTAAATACGGGTTCTGGCCATCATGACCTCATGGAAGAGATCACTGACATTGATGGCTCTGGGTTTGACATCAGAACGGTTTAATTTCATTTCAAAAAAACAACCAAAAGCTTAAATCAAAGGGCCGGAAAAAGTGAACAGTTATTATGGCTTCAGTCAAAATATTCTAATCAAAAGTTCTAGATAAAGCAATACCCTGCAGATGACCTCTCCCTTATACTTCCGGCTGAAAGATAGTTTCCTCACCATCCTTCAAAAGATCTCTCGTATGGGTATCATTTCCCCTGTTTTGATTGGCCGCAGCTCTTGAATCCAATCGCCGGACGTCTCTGGAAGGGGTACTGTATTAAATCTCTTCAAGAAACGATCCGGGCCAAACGAATCCCTCCAATTCCTGCAGATAATTTTGAATGCGTTGCCCCAGTCTGTTGACTGTGCGTTTTGACATAAATCGCGACATAGCAGTTGTAATTTAATATTAGCACCATAGACAGATAATAATATTTCTCCCAATCATACTTCTGTCTAGAAGACATAAATATTTTTAATTCATGGGATTAAACTTTTGGATGAATTTTTTTGATTATAATATTACCCAGACGGATAATTTTGATACAAACAAATTATCATAAGGTAAAATCAATGAAGAAATAGATTATCATAATAATCCGCCGAGGTAATAACTTGATTTTAGAGAATAATTCGGTTAAATAACTGAATCCTGATTCTTGACCCGACAGTCCGGGAGATAAAATCTACCTGAACTCTTTCAAAAATAAATTTCTTTGCTGGAAGGTATTATCTGTAATTCCCACCTTAGTTGTGACCACAAAAAGGGCCTAAAGCCTCAACTCTAACTTGGGTGGTATTTCCATCTTCAATATTTTTAATATCTCTTTTTGTTTAGCTGTAGGT
>JAISEL010000083.1 GCA_031264185.1 Deltaproteobacteria bacterium | reverse complement strand
ACATATTTTTTTGCTAAAAATAAATTTTATATGCTATATGATGTATTTTAGCATACTATTTGGCATTAAAGCTGATATGGATTTCTACGTTTTCGCAAGTTATTTCTTCACAGTTCCTTGGGCGTTTTCCAGGAGATCTGAAGACATGATATTTATTGAATAGGGAGTGTTCAATAATTCCATCCTCCCCCATGGACCTGCGGCGGTGGTGGATTTGACCACATAGCCTTTTTCTTCACTCCCTTCTTGTTCAGCCACCGCTTCTCCCTTGACCATGACAGGCGGCAGAGACTCCGTGTCGGCCTTGACCGGAAAACAAACCCACAAAACCAGGACCATAGCCCAGGCTATAACCGACAAACTGTTTACCCTGTGCATAAACAAAAACTCCTTTAATCTTGAATTATGCTTAAAAAAAAACGCCCTGAGCCTAGAGCTGGTTTTTGGGCAAAGCCGAAAAAACCGACTCCCAGGCCGAGAGCTGCTAAGTAAACTATAGTTAGAAATAAATTTTATTAAATAGTAATTAAGAGAGAGAGAGAGAGAGAGAGAGAGAGAGAGCAATAATTGTGCCAATTTTTATAGCCCAGCTATAACCGACAAACTTTTTCCCTGCGTATAAACTGACACACTTTGAGTCTTGAATTAAGCTCAATAAGCAACTTCCTAAGCTTTGAGCTGGTTTTTGTGGCAAGGGCAAAGCCGGAAACACCCGACTCCCAGGCCGAGAGCTGCTAAACAAACTGTAATTGGAAATAAATTTTGTTAAATATACTTTAAGAGAGAGAGAGAGAGAGAGAGAGAGAGAGAGAGAGCAATAGTTGTGCCAACATTTTCGGTTCACTGACTAAGTAAGGTAAGATAATTTGAGGTGGAATTTTCATAGTATATAAAACTGTTTCTCCAAGATCATAATAAACATATATATATCAATTGACATGAACATCTCAGGTCATAAAACCTTAAAAATTGTTACATCATCTTTTTCAGCTTTCCATGAGCGAGCGTAAATATTATTCTTAAAACAACTGTCTTTGTCAAGAGGGAAAATAGCAGTATCAGGATTAAAAAAATCTTGGCAAGCCAACATTGATGCCTTCGCAAACTGTCATGAGGCCAAATCTTCACCCCTGAATCATGAATTATGCCACTGACAACGACTCGGCAACCTGACATGTGGCTGGCAAAATTACCAAAAAAACATGCTGCCAGATTCACGGTAAATAACTAACAGCCATTTTTTTATAATAAGGTCATTAATATATATTATATAACTATTTATTTTTTTATTATAGATATTATTCACCATTCTCCATTAAGTTATTTCCGCCTGTCCCTAAGCTTCTAATGACAGGCCGACCAGTCCAATTACAGTTCACACTGGACTTTTTACCCCCAAATAATGTATATTTTTTGAGGCACGATTCAGAGTCTTCACCCAAAACTTAAAACGATTCATTTATTTCTTTTTTGGAGCAGCAATGCCGGACAATCAAACCAAAACCAGCGTTATCGAGAAAATCTGCCATGAGAACGAGTGCGCTGAAAAAATAGCCACCCTTTCACCTGACTACTACAACCTCTTTAAAACTTTCACCTATTGTCCTTACTGTGCGGAAGAGCTTTCCCTGGTGTGCCAGGCCTGTCGGGAAGAACTCAACAATCACGAATACAAGTACTGTCCCTGGTGCGGAGTTAAGTTCGAGGAATCGCCCGAAGACAAATAACCAGAGACAGGCATCTCAATCCTAAATCCCCGCGCCAGCGGGCTATTTTCAGGAGGCTCTGACACATGTGTGCTTTGGATTCCCGTCTCCCTTTGATCCAGGATCTGGATCTCAGCGGCAAAGTAGTTCTGGCCCGAGTTGATCACAATGTGGTGGAAAAAGGGGTTATTAAAGACGCTTTTCGGATTGATTCCACCTTTGGACTTATCCACTACATTGCCTCCAAAGGCGGTTTTCCCATCCTGATGACCCACGTGGGCCGTACAAGAGACAGCAAAACCGGACACATCAAGGTAAGTCAGTCCACTGCAGTCGATTCTATTGTGGACTATTTGGACAGAAAACTGTGCGGGGGCTTTAAAACTCCCCTTTTAGACGTTAACGGTGACTTGGGCATTGAGGCCTCGGAACTTAAAAAAGTGGCCTCGTGTGTCGGACAACTGAAATCCAGGCAGATAGGCGGCCTTTACCTGCCAAATACCCGCTGGTTTTCCGGAGAAGAGTCCAAAGACGACAATACCAAAACCCTGGCTGAGGCCCTGGCCCAGTTGGCCGACATTTACATAAATGACGCTTTCGGCTCCTGGCAACCCCACGCCTCCACCTTTGATGTGGCCGGGAAGATACCTTCGGCGGCCGGATTTCTGATGCAGAAGGAACTGGAGCATCTGGATCTGGTTTTAAATCCCGAGCATCCCTTTGTGGCCGTGGTGGCGGGCAGTAAATATGACACTAAAATAGGGCCCTTAAACAAAATTTACGAAAAAGTGGACAGCTTAATTTTGGGCGGGGTTGTCTATAACGCCTACCTCTGCGCCAAATACGGCATCAAAGTGGCCGGGGTAGCCCCGGAAGACGTGGAACTGGCTAAAGGCCTGGTGGAAAAAGACAAAAACGTCGGCAAAATTATAGAGCCGGAGATCGTGGTCGAATCCGAGGTTTTGGATACCTACGACCCGGCCAAAGTCAAGGAAATCAAAATAGCCGATTTTAGAGTCGGCCATGAATATCATTATTTTCTGGACATAGGTCCGGCCTCTTTTGACCGTCCCCGGGTTCAGGAAATAATGAAATCTGCCAAGAGCTTTTTTGTCAACGCAGTTATGGGCCTGACTCCCCATTTCGGGGCCGGCAGCGCCCGTCTTTACCGGGAAATCCGGGCCAATGCCAAATCAAGAAAACTCTTTGGCGGCGGAGATACCTTAACTGAGCTGAAAAATCTGGCCCCCGAGGTTTATCTGGAAGCCTTAGACTGCCCGAGCTACTATTTCTTCACAGGCGGGGGAGCTGTCCTGACGGCTATCGAAAGCGGGGCTTACGGACTTAAACCGGTGGCGGCCCTATTAAAGTCTTAAGGCCCAAAACTCCGGTCCTTTAAAAGGCGGACTTATGTCTGAGCAAACCGAGTCCACCGCCAAAGAAAAACCTTCTTTTTTCCTTCGGGCGGCCAAACAGCTTTACACGGTCGGCGGTCTGGGACTTCTGCCCAAAGCTCCGGGCACGTGGGGCACCCTGATGGGTATTCCCATCTATTTTCTTCTTAAGCTGCCGGGCCACTGGACTTACTATCTGGGCGGAGCATTTCTGGTTTTTCTGGTAGGCTGGTGGGCCTCGGCTGTCGGGGAGAAGGATTACGGGCGCCATGACGACCAGCGCATTGTCATAGACGAGGTCTTCGGCTATCTGGTAGCCATGTTCCCCTCTCCTTTCCCCCTGCCCTGGTGGGGATTTGTCTGGGGGTTTGTCATCTTCCGGTTTTTTGACATCTTCAAGTTCGGACCGGCTAAATGGGCCGACAAAAATGTGCCCGGCGGACTCGGCGTTATGGTCGACGACGGAGCAGCCGGACTCATGAGCTGGGCAGTTCTTTTAATGCTCGGCCTCGGCTATAAGCTATTTTTTACCTGATAATTTACAGTCGGCTTATAAATTATGCCCGCAAAAGATACTTACCGCGAAAACCTTATATCACCTGTTCTCCAACTCCAGGCCAAAATTATTGCGCCCAGACTCATTGAGCTGGGCCTGACTGTGGGGGCGGCCGAGAGTCTGACCGGCGGTTTGGTCTCGGCGGTTTTATCGTTTGTGCCGGGCAGTTCGGCCTTTTTTTTAGGCAGCGTCGTAGCTTACGCCAATTCGGCCAAAAGGGATATCTTAGGCGTTGAGGAGGAGATCCTGGACACCAAAGGCGCGGTCAGCGCCCAGGCGGCTCTGGCCATGGCCGAAGGTATAAAAAATCTGACCGGAGCCGCCATAGGTTTAGCCACGACCGGCATTGCCGGACCGGACGGAGGCAGCCGCGACAAGCCGGTCGGTCTGTGCTATCTGGCGGCTGTTGGTCTGGGGCATGAACTTCTGACCGAGCAGATCTTTACCGGTTCGCGTCACCTGATTGCGGAAGAGGCGGTTGTCTCTTTAATGGCTTTACTAACTAAAATATTAAACCGGCCGGTTTTGGCCTAGGCTCTTCAGGTTCAAGATGCTTTTTTCCTTTTCTTTTTGTCCAAACCCGAAAGCGGTCAAAATTTTAGCTTCAAGGCGCCGGGGCAACCGGAGGCCCAGGTGAAGGCAGGCTTAATCGGACTGCCCGGTTCCGGCCGGGAGACTATTTTTCGGGCCTTAACCGCCCAGAGTCCGGGCCACCCCTCTGAACTTAAACAGGGGGAGGCCATTGTGCCCGATACCAGGCTGGACTTTCTGTCCAATTTATATAAACCCAAAAAACATACTCCGGCCCGTCTGGAGCTGATTCTACCCAAACCGGCCGGTAAAACCCCGGCCGAATCGTTTAAGGCGGTTTTAGAGAAATCCAGGGATCAGGACGTTTTACTGAAAGTTATCCGCAATTTTTCCGACCCGGCCGGAAACGGGCCCGAACCGGAAACTGAAGCCCTTAACCTGGAAACTGAACTCATTTTAGCCGACTACCTGACAGTGGAGAAAAGGCTGGAAAAATTAAGTGAGGAGAAAAAAAGGGGCAAGAAAAACGATCCAGAAGAACTGAGCCTTCTGACCGAAGCCCGCGAACTTTTGGAGGCCAACAAACCCTTACGTCTCAGCGGCCGTTTAAGCGCTAATCCCAAAACCAGGGGCTTTGGGTTTCTTTCGGCCAAACCTGTCTTAACCCTTTTTAATTGCCCGGATGATTTTGCGGCCCCCGCCCCAGGTGCCGGAGAACTTTACTTGAAAGGCCGGCTGGAAGAAGAATTCAGTCAGCTGTCAGCCGAAGAAGCCCTGGAATTTATGAGCGACTACGGCTTAACCGAACTGGGCCGGGATCTGGTTATCCGGACTTTATACGAAATGATGAATCTTATCAGCTTTTTTACGGTTGGCGAAGACGAGTGCCGGGCCTGGACTATCCGCCGTGGTCAGGAGGCTCTAAACGCAGCTGGAGAGATCCATTCCGATATACAGAAAGGCTTTATCCGGGCCGAAGTGGTGGCATTTGACGATTTTAGAGCCGCAGGTAATATGAGCGAAGCTAAGAAAAAAGGGGTTTTCCGTCTGGAAGGCAAGACTTATCAGGTCAAAGACGGCGATATTGTCCATTTCAGATTCAATATCTAGTTCCAAAGAGGTGGATCTTGTTTGAGTTCAGCCGAAAATCTCTGGCTCTTTTGAACGGTATTCGGGAAAACAACAGCCGCCTGTGGTTTCAGGAACACAGAGAGGCTGTCGACGAGTACCTCTTAGCTCCGGCCAGGGAGCTGGTTTTAAAGGTGGGCGAAATTCTGATCCCAAAATTTCCTGGCCTGGTGGCTGATCCCCGAACCGATCGGTCTATTTACCGGATGTACCGCGATACCAGGTTCAGCCGGGACAAAAGCCCCTACAAAGACTGGCTGGCTCTGACCTGGTACCTGAATACGCCCTTTGGACGTCTGGAAAGTCCTTGCTTTTATTTTCACCTTACCGCCGACGGCTTTCTGTGGTCTGTAGGCTGCTACCGGTTCTGCCCCCCGGCTCTGGAGCGCTGGGCATTATTTTTAGATGACCGGAAAAAAGGCCCCAAACTGGAAAAAATAATAGCTGATTTAAAAAACAGGGGCTTACAGATAAACGAACCCCAACGTAAAAGGCTGCCGGCCGGGACTGACAAAAATAAACCCAGGGCCCAATACCTTCTCTACCGGGGACTTTATTCCTGGTCGGACCCGGATAATCCAGTAGCCAAAGAGCTTCTGTCACCTGGGGCGGGCCGTTTCTTAGCCGATCTCTTCCTGTCCGGCCGGGCCCTGTTTGACTGGCTGTCCGCTCTTTATGAGAGTCTGCCCGGCCCTCCGAATCTTTTGGACTAGCAGTCTTTTGGTTCAAAAGTCTTTCAGTTCAATAATAGCTTCTTCCGTAGGTTCAGTTTGTGGGCACTATTCTGGTAATAGACGATGATTTAAGTATGCGCGAGATCATGGAAATGATCCTGCGGAACGAAGGTCATCAGACCGACCTGGCCAATAACGGTCAGACAGGTCTGGACATGGCTTTAAAAGGTGATTATGACCTGATTATAAGCGATATACGGATGCCCGGTTTAAACGGCCTGGAATTACTGCGCAAGTTCCGGGAGTCCGGCCGCCAGACTACTTTGATCCTCATTTCGGCCTACGCCAGTGCCGAAACGGCAGTTGAGGCCATGCGTTTTGGGGCTTATGATTTTATACCCAAACCTTTCCGCAATCAGGATTTACTGACCGCCGTACATTCCGCTTTAATCCATAAAAATGTCGACCAGGAGCGTCAGGCTCTGGTGGACAACGTCAAAAACAACCAAAGGTTCGGCAGCTTAGTCGGCTCGTCACCGGCCATGATGCAAGTCTACGATCTGGTCAAAAGAGCTGCCCAGACCAGTACGTCCATCTTAATTACCGGAGAAAGCGGCACGGGCAAGGAAATGGTGGCCAAAGCCGTACACGCCAATTCTACCCGGGCCGATAAAAATTTCGTGGCCATCAATTGCGGCGGTATGCCTGAACAACTGGTGGACAGCGAACTTTTTGGGTATAAAAAAGGCTCTTTTACTGGGGCCATGGCCGATAAACAGGGACTGGTGGCCTTAGCCGACGGAGGTACGTTATTTTTAGACGAACTGGCCGAACTGACTCTGCCCATGCAGGTTAAATTACTCCGGTTCGTTCAGGAGAAAACTTTCCGGCCGGTAGGCGGCGGTACGGAACTGACGGCCGATGTCAGGTTCATTGCCGCCACCAACAAAAACTTAGAAACGGAAATCATGGCCGGACGATTCCGGGAAGATCTCTATTACCGGTTAAATGTCATTAATATCCAATTGCCGCCGCTTAGGGAAAGGCCCATGGATATTCCCCTTCTGGCCCACTTCTTCCTGGAAAAATACAGCCGCCAACAAAAAAAAGATGTTCGCAAATTATCCACGTTTGCTTTGGATATCCTGTCCCGTTACCATTTTCCGGGCAATGTCCGGGAACTGGAAAACATCATAGAAAGGTCGGTGGCCTTAGAGCAGTCCAACATAATCCTGCCGGAAAGCTTAAGACTGGCCGATTTTAAACGGG
The DNA here is from genome assembly GCA_031264185.1 of Deltaproteobacteria bacterium. Taxonomy (GTDB): domain Bacteria; phylum Desulfobacterota; class Desulfarculia; order Adiutricales; family Adiutricaceae; genus JAIROO01. The sequence continues at coordinate 61,246 of JAISEL010000083.1, read as the reverse complement.
AATCCATTAACATAAATTCTTCTCTCCCTGGCTCAGGCTCTTTTCCGGTCAATCCTTTTTTCTCGGCCGCCCCGGCCGAACTCTCTCCTTCCCCTGTCTTCTCAGGCGGCCCCAATCTTCCGGCCGATTCGGCAACTTCTTTCGGGGAAGCCATTGATTTACCGGAAAGCTTAACCTCGCCTGCCTCCAATCAGGTTTTTCCCAACAGTCGCCTCCGGCCGGGCGACTCAGAGCCGTTTTTTTCCGGTCTGCCCAGATATGATTCTTCCGCCCCGATCTTTCCGGGCGGCCAAGGTCTGCCGGCCAACCCGCCATCGGCCCATAATGCCAAAAATACAGACAGCTATCCCAAGGAAGAAATTACCGAAAGACCCCAGGAATTGGCCACCGAAGGCAAAAAAACCAAAGGCGAACCGGCCGGAGACACGCCCGCTTCCGGCACCACGGCAGCCGAAGTTCCCAAAAACCCCAGAGAAACAGCCAAAAGAGGAGCGAAGTCAAAAGCTCAAAAGACCGAAAATCAGGCCAAAACCGAAAAATCCCCGGAGCCCCAAGAGTCCCCGGACCACAAGGCTCCAGAGCAAGCCGAGGCATTAAAAGCCCCCGAGAATACTTCCCAGGCTGAGGCTTTTGATGTCATCCCGCCAGGCGGTCTGGATAATATCTTAGCCGAGGTGGAAGGCTATTATATGTTTAACGCCCTGCTGTCGGCCGAAGGCCGTAAAGGCCAGGCGGCCAAATTTTTAGACCTTTCTCCCTTCCGCTTCCGAGTCCGCTTAATAGCCCTTGGGCTCTCCAACCGAAATCCGGCCGAAATTACGGACTTGCCCCAAAACCACTATCCCAAACCCCCTCTGCCGGCTGATTTAATTCCCGACTGGACAGGGCAGCATTTAAATCTTGTGGAAGTCCTCCATCAGGTGGAACGCCATTACATCCGCCAGGCCCTGAAGCAGGCTGACAGTAAAACCGACGCAGCCGCTTTACTGGGCCTGTCTTTACGATCACTAAAACACAGGGTAGAACGGACAAATTACGAAAAAGAAATGGCCAAGCAGGCCATACTGGAAGGACGCTCCCCAAAATGACATCTTATCCAGCTGAACCTCTAGGCAATGATTCCGGTATCCTGGAACTCTGCCAGGCTGTGGCCCAGGATCCCCAGAAAGCCTGGGACATGACCTCCAAAGGTCGGACAGTGGCCTTAATCTCCGACGGCAGCGACATCCCCGGTCTGGGGCCCATCGGCCCGGCGGCCTGCCTGCCTTACCTGGAATCTCAAGCCTCTTTCTTAAGGAAGGTGACCTGCCTTAAGGTCCTGCCGTTGGCCTTAAACACCAGGTCGGCCGAGGAACTGGTCTCGGTGACAAATATCCTGTCCCCTTCGTGCGGAGCGCTTTGTTTGGACAGTCTGGGCGATGAAATCTTTCTGACTGCTGAAAGGCTCTTGGCGCCTCTGGAGCTGCCGGTCTTCTTTAATCCCCAGCAGAGCCGGCCTATTCTGGCTCTGGCCGCTTTATCTCGGGCCTTAGCCAAAACCGGCCGGGACATAGCGGCTTGCCGGATTGTTTTAAGCGGCTTTGAATCTGACAGTGTCCAATTTGTGGATTTTCTTCTGGCGGCCGGAGCTGTCGATCTGGTGGTATGCGATCGACTGGGGGCCATCCACAAAGGCCGTCCCGGACCCACCTCCTGGCTGAAAGAGCATTTGGCCCAAAAAACCAACCCCAAACAGATTAAAGGCAGTCTGGCCCGGACCCTGGCCGGGGCAGATGTCTTTATCTCCCGGGCCAGTCCGCTGGGTTTATCTAAAGACATGGTAGCCTCCATGGCCGACCGGCCAGTTATTTTAAATTTTTCCCCAGGTCTTCTTAACCCGGGGGTGCTGGCTACCGGTAATAACCCGGTGACTTTAGGTGTGGGGCCCGGACCGCCGACCAGGCTACCGGCCAGTCTGAATACGGCTCTGGTTTTAGCCGGTCTTTTTACCGGCACATTAAAAACCGGAGCCGGTTCCATCACAATGGCCATGAGACTGGCGGTCTCTCAGAAATTAAGCTCTCTTGCCGATGACTCGGAAGACAGACTTCTGCCTTTATTATCCAAACCCTCTATGGCCCAGGAAGTGGCCGAGGCGGTCATGGAGGCGGCCGGTCACCGGGCTATTTAATTTTAATGTCCACCGGCAACTTTTAAGAAATCAGTCAATGGCGGTTTTCCTGTGGAAGCCCCACTGCAGTTGTCAGAATTACTCTGTTAATTCAGAAACTTTCATGAGTCGAGGTAAATTTTGGGCGTTTGAATGTCATCCATGACAGCTTCCCGGCCTCGGCGGGATCGTGGACTTTAAGGCCCAAAAAAATTGGTTATAATAGAGCTATTATTGCATGTTTATTCATATTATATGTAAATAAGACAGATAAAAGTATTCAAAAAATAAAATACACATGCTATTTAAATTACATACTCAAAAAATATTATAAAAAAATAAAAAATATTATTATTTGAGTGAAAAATGAAAACTGACTGAAGATGAACAATATAATAAATAAAGTATATTTCATTATTAAGTTAGTTATTTATTTAGTTATTAAAATTATATTTTAACCCAAAAAGCAATTAAAATACTTATTATAATATGATTTTTCCATATGTTTGATGCTTTTATTTTAGTTTTAAATGTTTTTAATTTTAAAGTAAGATTATTTTCTAAACGATAAACATCTGCCTTAAGATCAGTTAGGTCGGCAGTCATTACAGACAATTTTTTATTAATGTCGACAATTTACAATTCGCGTGTTATGTCGCGCCTAATAAAATCCTTCCACGTTTCCAGATCAGAACTAAAAGCAGAGCCAGCTATTTGACCAGATGATGAACTGGTCCTCGACAGATCTGATTGCAGGAAATTGTTTTCGGCAGACACGACTTTTCTTCTCACAAAAGAGTTACTTACCATATATCAATAAGTTTAAATTATTCAACAGACGCCTTATTTTGGGTGTACGCAATAATTGTCCCTTTTTGATTACTCTATTTGTTTTTCAAAATCTATGACCTTGCCGCCAATGACCAGGCCCCAATAATGGCCAGTGATTTCTTCGCCCCTTTTTCGGTAAAGACGAAGAACTGGTTCAACAGCGCCTATTTCGCAAAACCCAAAGACCGCTTTTAGCTTTTACCATCAATGAAATTATTTTTTGATCTGATTCTACATTCCACCTCATCCCAGTTTGTTAGAATCGGGACTGAAATACTGTTTTGTTGGTACTTTCGGTGGCGCCGCTAATATGCCAACACCAACCCGTCAGCCATATAAACAGCAGCCATATAAACAGCATAATTAATATTGTTTATATCATTAATAGAAATAATTATATAGTTTAATATTGCATTTTAGTTGTTTTTTAAGTTAAATTTATAATCTATTTTTAATTATTTAATTACTTTATTAATTAATTACTTCATTAATTTAAGATATATTATTATATTTATCAAAATTAAATATATATTAAACAAAAAAACTAAATACTATTAAATAAATAAAATCAAATATTAATTAAGCCTCATAAAACAACTCATCTTTTATATTCTGAATCCATGCAGCCCGTTGTAGCCCATTTTTTATAAGATATAGTTTGAGAATAATTTCCATCTGAATTTTCAGCGCTTTTTGATCACCCGGATCGACCTGTGACCGGCCAGATTCAAATTGCCTGCAAAGGCAGCCAGTTTTTTGCCGGCTGAAAACCAACAAATCAGCCGAAACTTATATCGCTTTTGGTTTTTTCCGCAGGTCAAGCCTGAGTAAACAGGCATAATATAATATTACTTTTACAGTTGATTTTTGGTTTAAGCCAGACTGTTAGTTGGCTGCATCAGGCTCCGGGCCGTATTATATTTTGCAACAGCCGGAATAAGTTTTCTCTTCAAGATGGTCATGAATAATCTCAAAAAGCTCATTGCTTTGAACGACTCAGGTCAGACAGAGGATTGCCTTTTCGCCTCCCCAATTTATACGTTTTGTTCTCAGTAACGTCAGTTTTTTCGCGCAATTAAACGGATGCTATTAGGCTGGCGGCTGGTTCAGGACAGACTGAACTGGCTTATAAAGGCGCTGCTTTCTCGGAGGCGCGTGGCTATGAATAGCCCAGTAAGAGGCCATTATTTGGCGGATAGACGGCTGGGGGAAAAGCAATTGGTTCTATATTTTGAAAGACTGAATGTTACTAAATTTTATTAAATAACGATTGATTTATTATATTAATATAATATATTAATCATATAACACAAATATTTAACATTTATTTTACTTTATTTATCTCAAAAATAGCCTGACAAGATTTTTTTGGCCCTAAAATTAGAAGCCGCCCAGGGAAATAAAAATTGACAGCCTAACCAAGGTATGCTATATTTAGGTCATGAAAATTTGAAATATTGATTTTTGACAATATTTTGGCCTAAACCAACATAAGTATACACCACAAATGATTCAGATAAATTACCAAATTTTGTACCATTGTTCTGTCATTAAACAGTGAATACAGTTGGAACAATAAATATTAGACTTATTATATTTTTTTAGATATTTTTTTGCCAAATAAGCCTCGTTTGGGCTTACTAACCCGGAATAATCCGGTTATTTTCTTTCAAGGGGACAAAACACTATGTCGACAGGAAACATCTCCAGCGCCCGTAACCAGTTAGCCGGCAAAGTCAGTCTGCTGACCCCCGGTGCCGTTAACACCGAGGTCGTCTTAGATCTCGGCGGAGGAAACTCCGTTACCTCCATCATCACCAACATCAGCGCCAAGAATCTGGGACTGGCCGTCGGCACCGAAGCCTGTGCTCTGGTCAAAGCATCCTGGGTTATTGTCAGCAAGGAAAAAGGCCTGAAAACCAGCGCCCGCAACCAGTATACAGGCAAGGTCAAACAGGTCAAAACCGGGGCGGTCAACGGAGAAGTGGAAATTGAACTGCCAGGCGGTCAGATTATTGTAGCCATCATCACCAATGACAGTATTGCTAATCTGGGAATTAAAGCCGGTGATGAGGTCACAGCCCTGATTAAGGCCTCTCACGTCATTATCGCGGTTAAGTAAAACTAATTTTCCCCAAGGCCCTCCCCCCTTGGGAACTACAAACCCAACCGGATTATAATTTTGGTTTTTTAAGGACTTCCATGGCTCACATAAGTTTGCAGAACACTAAAAACGGCCGGACCTACATCAATTACGTCGAAGCCTACTGGGATAAAGAGATTAAAAGCCCCCGCAACAAAAAAGTCCTAATCGGCCGCCTGGATCGGGTGACCGGGGAACTGTATTTTAATGACAATTTTAAAGACTTAAGAAAGAGGTCCCCGGAGGTCATTAAGCTATTGAAAGAAAAATTCGGTCTGGACGACTCTTTCGTCTTTAAATCCTGAGACGCAGACCGTCTCGAATCTTAATTCAAATTCCTGACCAAAACCTCAGAGCATCTGGAACTGGAAAAAATTCCGAGCCTTTGTTTTGTTATTTCCTAACTTGCCTATTTCTGCCTCGGAAAAAACTGGGCGGCCGGGTTTATGGACTTCTCGTGCCCCGCATCCTTCAACTAAAATTATTAAAAATGTCCCTGAATTCTCCCCATTTTTGACCGGGAATCGGCCTTGTCCTCTAGATATCTTGAGGGATACAACAATTTTATCACAATTTGTTTTCGTCTAAATTCCTCTGTTTTCACCTTAAAAAAATATAAAAATTTCTATAAAGGCTAATTTTTAGCAGTTATTAATATTTTTTTCTTTTAAAAAAAATTGACCTTCCTGACCAAAAGTCTTTTCAGAATTAAAATTTTGGTTTATACTATAATTGAAATTCAGATTCAATTACTGACAACCAGTCTCCTGACCAGGTCGCTGATGTTATTTTATTAGTTTTCCGGAAGCCGGTGATGACCGGTTTTTAGCGGGGGGCGTATGGGATCGAGATTACCGGAATATAAAGTCGGTCAGCCAACATTTGTACTGGCTATTGGAGGTCAGGACGTTGAAAGGCATCGTCTGGAATCAATGGGTATTTTTCCGGGAGCGGAAATCAAACTCATTACCAAAAGTAAAGGCGGGGTCTTAGTGGCCGTCGGCGAAGCCCGCATCAGTCTGGCCGCCGATGCAGCCGTCCAGATCACGGTAGCTTAAAAACATTAACCGGGCCGAAAGAAGATAATTCAGGCAAATTAAGTTCTGGCCCGGCAAAGACTGAGCGTACACAGTCCGCAAAGAGGTTTGCGGGCCAGACACAGGGTCCGGCCGTGGGCAATGACCCGGTGGGAAAATTCGGTCCAGTCTTTTTGGGGAATCTGAACCATAAGATCTGATTCAATCCGCTCGGGAATTTGGCTGGCCGTAAGTTCCAGTCTCAAGCTGATTCTTTTGACATGAGTATCCACGGTCAGACCGGGGATGCCAAAAACATTGCCCAAAACCACATTGGCTGTTTTGCGGCCGACACCTTTTAAAGTTACCAGCTCCTCCAAAGTTCCTGGCACCTGTCCGCCAAATTTCTCAGTTATGGTCCGAGCGCAGTCAATAATACTTTTAGCTTTTTGCCTGAAAAAACCGCAACTTTTGACGCATTGTTCAACTTCCTCCGCCTCAGCTGCAGCCAAGGCCTGCGGGTCAGGAAAAAGACGGAACAGTTCCGGAGTAGCCCGGTTGACCATCTGATCAGTGCATTGGGCCGACAGGATAGTGGCCGTCAATAACTGGTAAGCGTTTTCAAAGTCCAGACCGCACCTGGCTTCCGGGTACGTCTCAGCCAAATAGGCCGTAATTCGGGCGATCTCCCGAAGAGGCCTTGGCTTAAAATCTCCCTCCCCGGAAGACAGCGTCTTTTCACCGGCCCGGGTTAGGGGACGGACTTTTTTTTCTTTAATTTTTTTCCCAGTCATAAGGTCAGTCAAAAAGCTCCAACACTTTTGCCTCCGCATTTTCCGGAGTAAAGCCGAATTCGGCTATAAGTTCCTCGGCCGGCGCTGAATGACCGAAAATATCCACGGAAATCATCTTACCCTGGGGGCCTGTATACCTCTCCCAGCCGAAAGACGAGCCCATCTCCAGAGCCAGACGCCGTCCGACATTGGGCGGCAAGACCTCATCGCGGTAAGATTTATCCTGCGCTTCAAAAATTTCCCAGGACGGCAGGGACACAACCCGGATTTTTCTCTGACCCGAAAGACGTTTTTGAACTTCCAAAGCCAGACAGACTTCCGAACCTGTAGCCAGAATAATGGCTTCCGGTTCGCCCGGACAGTCTGATATGACATAGCCGCCTTTGACCGGTCCGGTTAAAACGGCCGGATAGTCATCGGGATGCAAAACAGGCAGATCCTGCCGCGATAAGACCAGAGCTGTGGGACCGTCAATTTCTAAGATTATGGGCCATAAAACAGCCGTCTCATAAGCGTCGGCCGGCCGGATGACGGTCAGACCGGGCATAACCCGAAAAGAGGCCAGCTGCTCAACCGGCTGATGGGTCGGTCCGTCCTCCCCCACCCCGATACTGTCGTGGGTGAAGATAAAAATACTTTTCAGGTTCATAAGGCAGGCCAGTCTGACCGAAGGTCTGATAAAGTCGGAAAAAACAAAAAACGTTGACCCGAAAGAGCGGATGCCCTGATAAACGGTCAGACCGTTGACAATGGCCCCCATCGCCTGTTCCCTGACCCCGAAATGGATATTGCGTCCGGCGGGGTTAAAGGGCAGAAATGAACCGAAATCCAACAGTTCAGTTTTATTGGAAGGCCCCAAATCGGCGCTGCCGCCCAAAAGTTCCGGCATCTGCCGGGCGATAGTGTTCAGCATAAGCCCAGAGGCTGTCCGGGTGGCAATTTTTTTGTCTTTGGGGAAATCGGCCGTCAGCGTAATTTCCGGCAAACGGCCTTCTAACCGGCGGGTTAATTCTTTATATTCGGCCGGGTAAGAAGTCGCATAGCCGGAAAAGTGTTCATACCATTCAAGCCTGGCCGTCTCGTGGACTTTGGTGCGGTCCCGGAAGTTACGGAGTACCCGGTCGTCAATAAAGAAAGGAGGCTTATCACCATAGCCGTAAAATTCCCTGGTTTTAGCCAGAGCCTCGGGCCCCAGCGGCTCACCGTGAGCCCGCGAGGTATTTTCCCGAGGACTGCCCGCCCCAAGTTTCGTCCGGCACATTATTAAAGAAGGCTTTTCCGTATTAGCCCGGGCATTTTCGATAGCCAAATGGATACTGGCCAGATCATTGCCGTCGGAGACCACAATAACCTGCCAGCTGTAAGCTAAAAACCTGGCCCGGACATCTTCGGAAAAGGCCAAATCCGTACTGCCCTCAATGGTCATATGGTTGTCATCGTATAAATAAATGAGTTTGCCCAGACACTGAGTGCCGGCCAGGGAGGCGGCTTCCGAGGTCACCCCTTCCATAAGATCCCCGTCCGAAACCAGCCCGTAAGTGTAATGGTCAAAAAGAGTTGCATCCGGACGGTTAAACCGGGCCCCCATATACCTTTCGGCCATAGCTAAACCCACGCCCATGGCCATACCGTGACCCAGTGGCCCGGTTGAAACTTCCACTCCCGGAGTCAGGCCGTACTCGGGATGACCGGAAGTTATACTGCCGAACTGACGGAATCTTTTAAGTTCATCCATGGAGATATCGTAGCCGACCAGATGGAGAAGGGCGTACAGCAAAGCCGAGCCGTGGCCGGGTGACAGGACAAAGCGGTCCCGGTTGGGCCACTTAGGACACCCGGGATCGTGCTTCAAAAAACGAGTCCATAAGACATAAACCAAAGGCGAGGCTCCCAACGGCAACCCCGGGTGACCGCTCCTGGCGGCTTCCACCATGTCTACGGCCAGAAGCCTTAAGGTATCGACCGAAGCCCGATCCTTGCGGTTGTAGACCGAGGTTGACATATGACCTCCTTGCATAGTCGGCAGGGCCGGAAAAAACTGGCTCTCAGCTCAAAGCCAAAACATTAATAATTAAAAAATGTCTTGGTTCCAGGGACAAAAAAATCCCCTCGGCCTATTGGCCAAAAATATACATAAAATAATTTCATATAACTTCCAGTTATCACGGCAGGCCAAAAAAATCAAGAAGAAATTTCAGGCCTTAATGACTGTGGGACCGCTCTGAAAGACGCCCCTGGTATCAACCAACAGAGGGGAGTGCTTTAAAATCATGTCATGGTTAAATAAATCATGATCGGTCAAAAGGACGACTGCGTCATAACTCTGGAGCGTTTCCGGATTTAATGGCACACTTTTAAGTTCAAATCTTGAGCGCCTCGTTTGCGGCAGGACCGGAATGTGGGGATCGCTGTACTCCACCAGGGAACCGGCCTCGTTTAAAAGCCGTAAGATCTCCAAAGACGGCGACTCCCGCATATCCTCGACATTTTTTTTGTAAGCCATGCCTAAAAGGAGGACCTTCGAGCCTTTTAAGGGTTTATTGCGGAGGTTCAAGCCACGGGACAGCTTTTCGACCACATACTCGGGCATACGGCAGTTGACGTCGCCGGCCAATTCAATAAAACGGGTATGATGGCCGTAAGCTCTGGCTTTCCAGGTCAGATAGAAAGGATCAATGGGAATACAGTGACCGCCCAGGCCGGGACCGGGATAAAAAGGGGTAAAGCCGAAAGGCTTGGTGGCGGCGGCCCGAATGACTTCGTGGATATCAAGGCCCATGCTGTCGGCCACAACTTTCAGTTCATTGACCAGACCGATATTGACTGCCCGGTAGATATTTTCCAATAATTTTGTCAATTCGGCCGCCTGGGTGGAACTAACCGGCACGACCTGCTCAATGACCTGACCATATAAGGCCCGGCCGACCCGGGTGCAGGCCGCCGTCGTACCGCCTAATACTTTGGGAATGGTCCTGGTCGTAAAGTCGGGGTTAGCCGGATCTTCCCTTTCGGGGGAAAACACCAGGAAAAAATCCTGACCCACAGTCAGCCCCTTAGCCTCAATGGGCGGCCTTAATACCTCGTCCGTTGTGCCCGGGTAAGTAGTGCTCTCCAGACACAAAAGCTGGCCAACCCTTAAGTGGGGTAAAAGAGACCTTAAGGTGCCCTCGACAAAGGACAGATCAGGTTCCCGGTACTTGGTTAAGGGGGTCGGGACGCAGATCAGAATGGCATCGGCCTCGTTGGCCAAAGTAAAGTCGGTTGAGGCCGAAAACAGACTGCCCGCAGCTTTCAGACGAGCTGATTTAATATGCCCTATGTAAGATTCTCTCTGAGCAATCTTTTTAACTTTCTCCCCGTCAACATCCAACCCAAGAACCTGAAAACCAGCCTCGGCAAAAGACAAAGCCAGGGGCAAACCCACGTAGCCTAAACCGACTATGGCGACAACGGCTTTTTGGTCAGCAATTTTTTTCACCAGTTTCGTTTCGTGCTCAGACATCAAAGGTCCTCCGTTGTCAGTCCGCTGATAAGGGCTTCGGCAATCCGGTCCAAAGTCGGCTCGTCTAAATAAGGATGCATGGGTAACGACAGGACTTCACGGCAGGCTTTCTCCGTTTCCGGACAATTGCCCAGGCCCGGATAGGAGGCAAAAGCCGGTTGCAGGTGCAGCCCCAGGGGATAGTAAATGTTGGACGGAATCCCCTGCTCTTTTAAGTGCTTTATCAGAGTATCCCTCTTGCCGGCCGGGACTCTGACCGTATATTGAGCCCAGGAAGACCCGTAACCGGCAGGAACTTCCGGAACTGAAACATACGGCGAAAGGCGCTCGGAATAGGCTTCGGCCACTTTACGGCGGGCTTTTATTTCCTGGGGAAAGACGGAAAACTTAACCAGTAAAACAGCAGCCTGCAATGTATCCAAACGGGAATTGACGCCCAGACGGATATGCTCGTATTTACTCTGCCCGGTCCCATGGCCCCGCAAACTCCTTAAGACTTCGGCCAGGCTTTTGTCCGAGGTCATGATCGCCCCGCCATCCCCGTAGGAGCCTAAAGGTTTGGCCGGGAAAAAACTGGTGGCCCCGACTCCTGAAAAAGAGGCGGCTTTCTGTCCGTCGATTTCTCCCCCAAAACCCTGAGCCGCGTCTTCTAAAACCAGAAGATCGTGCTTCCGGGCTATTTCATTAATACTCTTAAAATCAGCCGGGAGCCCGAAAAGATCGACCGGAATGACAGCCCTGGGTTTTAAGCGGCCCTGTTTTTTTACGGCCTCTATTTTATTTTCCAGGTCAACTGGGCACATATTAAATGTCCGGGGATCAATATCCACAAACACCGGAACAGCTCCCCTTAAAGCCACCACTTCGGCAGTGGCGATAAAGGTAAAACTGGGACAGAAAACAGCCTCCCCCGGACCTATACCCCAGGCCAGCAGAGGCAGAGTCAGGGCGTCAGTACCATTGGCGCAACCTATGCACTCGGCCACCCCCACATACTCGGCCAGAACTTTTTCCAGCTGCCCTACTTCCGATCCCCCTATATAATGGCTGCCGGCGGCCACATCCAGCAAGACCTTCTCCATTTGAGGCTTTAATAATAAAAACTGCTTTTTCAGATCAATAAACGGTATGGCTTCCATCTAGACCTCCATTTCACCCTTAATTTCCAGACCAAAGCCTGTTTCCCGGTATTCCAAACCGCAGACCTGGCATTTTAAATCCAGGCCCAGTTTCTCTCCGCAGCGGCAAATCCACCCTGTCCTTCTGGCCGGAACACCCATCATTAATGCGTACGGCGGGACGTCCGAAGTTACGACCGCCCCGGCCCCGATTAAGCAGTATTCGCCTAAAGTGTGGCCGCAGACAACGGTGGCGTTGGCCCCGATGGTGGCGCCTCTTCTGACCAGAGTAGGCCGCATCTCGCTCATCCGCCGGATAAACGCCCTGGGGTTAAAGACATTGGTAAAAACAATGCTTGGTCCGCAGAAGACATCGTCTTCCAGTTCAACCCCTTCGTAAATGGAGACATTGTTCTGAATCTTGCAGCCCCGGCCGATTCTTACCCGGGGTCCTATGACCACGTTCTGGCCGATATTGCACTCCGGACCGACAAGAGAACCCTGGAGGACATGGGAAAAATGCCAAATCCGGGTGCCAGGGCCGACAACGACGTCGGAATCCACTACCGCTGTGGGGTGAGCCGTATAATCCGTACCGGCCTCTATCTTTTTGGTTAAAAAATCCCCGACCGGATCATCCAATTTCATCAGCTGGGCCCTGGATTCTTCCAAGGAGCTGTCCATAGCCGTCAGCACGGCCAGAACCTGCAGCCCTTCCATTCCGCTGGAGTCTGTGGGCGGAATCCTGGTCTCTATGGCCGCCAAAAAAGCCAAACACTGCTCTTTCAAGGGCTCTTTTTCTGTTAAATGAACTCTTTCCGGTTCGGCTTTTTCCACCTCAGGCTCTAAGCCCCGCCATTTTAGGCGGTAGGAATATAAGATCAGCTTTTCCGGCCAGGGAGCCGTATCCTCAAATACGGCCATTTTGTCCAAGCCCACTAAAACCAGGCGCTGCTCCTTAAAAGGATTAAGCCAGGAAACCGAGATATGGGCCTTAATGCCCATGGGAAAAACCAGATCCGCGTCGGCCACATCCTGAGTGCCGGGAGTCAGATAGCTGCCTCCGAAAGCCTGGACGGACACCGGCAGAGTGCCAAGTAAATTCATGATCAGGCTGATATCATGGGGGGCCAAATCCCACAGAGCCTTGCCTTCCCGCCTGATGCGACCGAAATTAAGGCGTCTGGAGTAGACATGGCAGATCCGGCCCAGATCGCCGGTATTAATAATTTCTTTCAGCCTGATGACCGCCGGGTGGCGGTTCAGTATGTGATCGACCATTAAAATGGCCTGCTTTTCCTCAGCCAGACGGACCATCCGTTTGCCGTCCTCAAGGTTTAAAGCCAGAGGCTTTTCCACCAGCACGTCTTTGCCGGCTTTTAAGGCCATTAAAGTTTGTTCGGCGTGGAGCCGGGGCGGAGTGGCCAGAACAACTCCCCTTATGTCCGGATCTTTTAAAACCTCTTCTAAGCTCTCGGCTCCGCGAATGCCTGGATACTCCCGGCAGATTCTCTGAAGAATGTCCCGGTTGGAGTCGGCTACGGCCAAAAGAGCCCCCAGCTGATAAAAATTGCGCACCAGATTCCGGCCCCAATAGCCGGTGCCGATTACGGCCACCCCAGGCCGGTGGATTATTTCCGCCATAATACAATCGCCTTACAAAAACCGGCAGCGGGCCGGTTTATATTCTTGGCCGAACAGACCAAAAGCTAAGACCAAATAGATGGACTTATACTACAAACCCCAAAAACCAGCCAAAGCTCTAACCGCCCCCCAAAGAAGCCAGAGCAGTCTCGCGGTCTGGATAAAGCCGAAAAAGATTGTCCAGCCCCAAAACCGTCAGGACCCGGTAAAAATCCGTCTGGACGTCCTGATCCAGAACCACGGCCAGTTCCGAGCCGTAAGCCTTTTGGACAGCCAATAAAAGATCCATCTCCTCACTGGAAAACTGACTGAGCTCAGTTAAATCCAAAACCAGACCTGTCTGCCCTAATTCCCTGGCGGCCTGACAGGAGTCCAAAAAACTCAGGCCTTCTTCAGCCAGCTGGCCGTTGCCCAAAATCACCACCGGACCTATGGCCGCCGGGGAGGGCGAGCCTTCAGGCCGTACGGTCCTGATTTCGTCAGCCGGACTTTCGGCCCCGGTGGCAGATCCGACCTCCGAAGCCGACTCGGCCGAAGTTCCGGCCTCTAAAGCCGCCTCGGCCTCTTTTAAAGCCTGATTCAAAGCCGACAGCCAATCGACCTCATCGCTCTCTCCGCTCTCCAGGCGGTCCATGATGCACTCGGCCGTATCCAGAACCTGGAAAAGCTGCTCTATGACCGAAGGCGGACAAAAATGGTCCGGTGTCTCCCGGACGGTCTGAAGGAGAGTTTCGGAAGCATGGAGAAGATTATATAGATTTTTGAGATTAACGAAGCCGCTGTTGCCTTTGATGGTGTGGAGGGTACCCATGAGGGCGTTTAAGTCGTCCAAAGAATGGGGGGCTTTTTCCAGAGCCAGAAGCTGAGTGTCGGCATTGGCCAGATGTTCGCGGGAATCAAAGATGAATTCTTCCAGAATGTCATTACTCATATATTATAACCCGGATTATCCCCTATTACTGTAATAACCTCATCCGGATAATTATATCACAGGTCCGTGAAAATGATTAATTCGGCTCAAATCTAAACAGCAATTCTAATTTTGCCGAAGTAATTGGAGACCCAATTTTTTTCACAGAGGATAGCGGTCAATTTAGATTCGCTGATGAATATTCAGCGCCCCGGAAGCAGCTAAGAAAAAAAACTGGGCCGTTCCAATTATGACAGGTTGATAATGAGGGGAAAAAGGACAGAAATATTTCACTCACCGGAAGATTTAAAATTTTTTGGCAAAAAATGTTTTGTCCGCCAGAAAATAAGCCTTTTGGCTTCAAGAAACAGTTAAAGCTAAAATTGGCGGTTTTTGGATGGAAAAGCTATTATAAAGTATTATTATAGTATTTGTTAAAATTAATTTTGTATAATAAACTAAAAAGATAATTAAAAGACTTTAAATAAAACTATTTAGCAACAAAAACTATTTTCTGGACAAAAATTTTTATTGAACTAAATTTATATATTATTATATATAATTTGTCACATTAACATTAAATAATATCTATTAAAAGAGCTAACAACATTAATATTGCTAAAATATATGAAAATTTGTTTTGCCCATGCCAAAAATTGTGAGCGAAATTATACCCGCGATTTTTTAGGGAATTGAATCCGTTTTCTAAGGACCATCTTGTTCTGCCGCATGAAATTAATGTTTCTATATTGCCTTGTGAAGGATATATGTCGGTAATATAAGCAAATAGATTCCTTATGCTGATATATCCTATTTTTAGAGTTCTTACGTAATTTTTCTTTTATACGTTCAATTTTTATCTGTGATGGAATTACAGTCTCTTTAAGTTCAATATAATGAACATTAACAGCATCTTTAATGTCTCTGATTGGGACATCAGTCATACAGCGATATTCTTTTATAATTTTAGTATCGCCAGTCTTTTCCTGAATTTTATAAATTGGTAAATTCGCTCCTTCAACATAATCAAAAACAGTTTTTTGACTGCCAGACTTACATGTTATTATGAAATTACAGTTTTTATATTTATTAATTTCTTTAATCATCGGTTGACTGCCACATGCTGCATCCAATAGAAATACAGGCTTTAAAATTTTATCATATAAATCACCTGAAGCGCACTTGAAACTTTTACATTCAGTATCCTGTTTATTGTTGCAGTTTTCTTCGCGGAAAACAAAAAAAGGAGGCAGAGGGACAGCTTCTGAAGTTTTAGTAGAACAAATAACACCGCAAGCTGCTGTATGATGATATTCAATGCAATCCTTAGATTTATGATATTTAGTTGAACAATTAGGGCCATTTAATTTTTGAGAATTAAAGTATTCAGTTCCGTCAAAAGCAATTAAATGCCTTTTTTGAATATTTTAATTAAATACTTTTGCTTTTATAAATATGTTTATAATTTTATGAAATAAATTATTAAATTATTTATTATCAATATTATCAAATACAGACCTAATATGATTGTCTGCCGGTGATTCTGTACAGCCGAACAGGGATTGTAGATTTCCGAACAGGGATTGTAGATTTAATGAGCCATATTCTGAAGCCATTTTCCGTTGACGGCTTAACCAGGAAGGACTTTGAAAGCGAAACACAGCATGCGCTGATAAAATAATATCAGTTAATGAGTAATTACTATTTTTCTCTTTCCCTGGGTCATGGATAATATTTACAGCCTCTCTAAGGAGGCATGTAAGGTACTGCAGGACGTTCATATGATTTATTATTACAAAAAAATATTTTTAATAAACAAAAATAAATGTATTATATATTTATTATAATGTTAAATAAAATATATTTAATAAAATATTATAAATTAATATAAATATATAATAAAATACTATTTATAATTTATTTTTGAAATTATTGTATGCGATAAATATAGACAAATTTAATAAGTAATTTTTTGGCAAACGCCGGTTCTGAAGATTACTGAGGTTGTACTGAAAAGATTTTTGAAAAATTTTAAGTGCGCCGGTCTTAGCTAAATGGGCCCTCTGCAGTGGCTCATCGGCCAAAATCAGAATTGCTGGCCACAGTTTGGCCGGGTGGAAATAATCCTAAACTTATGTAAAAATCTTAAATTTATAGAATTGACTGACCTGTGCTCCCCTGAGCTCAATCCGGCCCCGATTTTTTAGCCTTCGGGAATCATTACGTTTTTTGGCTTTGGATCATGATTTTTCAGTTGAGACAAAATATCAGTCCCAGAGGCTTCGGCCTGGGGCTACAACCCGCCCCATTAAGGAGCTGACCATGCCCCCCGGTCCGTCGGATCAGAGGGTCAGTTCCGGCCCGCCGCCTCTGTGGACCCTGACCTTTCTGACGTATCTGCTCATTAACCTGTGTATCTTTATGGGCTTTGACATGCTTCTGCCGACTTTGTCTCTGTACCTGGTCGCTCAGGGCTGTCCAGAGGAAGTCATAGGGCTTATTTTTGCCTCCTTTGCCGTCTCCTCGGTAACAAGCAGGTTGTGGACCGGCCGGTTAAGCCAGCGCTTCGGAGCCTTAAAGATCTTAAAATGCGGCCTTTTGCTGTGCTGCTTAGGCGCATTTATGTTTTTTGTCTTCCCCAAGACCATGAGTTATGTGCTG
The DNA here is from genome assembly GCA_031264185.1 of Deltaproteobacteria bacterium. GTDB lineage: Bacteria > Desulfobacterota > Desulfarculia > Adiutricales > Adiutricaceae > JAIROO01. The sequence goes on along the minus strand of JAISEL010000083.1, from coordinate 44,478 downwards.
GCCAGACTCATGTTCGGCGCAGGCTACGGTTTTACTTCCACCCTAATGGTCTCCATGGCGGCCCAAAATATACCGCCCTCCCGGCTGGGCGAAGGATTGGGTTATCTGGGTCTGGGAGCCACCGTGGCTCTGGCCATAGGGCCTCTGGCGGGACTTAATCTGGCTGAAAGACAGGGTTACTCGGTCCTCTTTTCCTCAGTGGCCCTGTGCTATATCCTGGCCACGCTCATCAGTCTGACCCTGCCGAAAGTTACTTTAGCCGCAGCGGACAGAGGTGCGGAATCTTTTTTCAGTGTCTTTAAGGCCCTGAAAAAGGCCTTAACCCCGTCTTTTCTGACCTGTATTTACGGTATGGCTATCTGCGCTGTCTCGGCCTATTTAGCCGTTTACTGCCATGAAAAGAACCTGCCCCCGGCGGCCCATTTCTTTGTGGTCTCCACAGTCGGCACTCTGGTCTCACGGGTGACGAGCGGCCGGATCTATGACCGTTACGGTCACTTCACAGTCATTCCGCCGTCCATACTGCTCATTACAGCTTCAATATTTTTGGTCTACGAGGCCCTCACTCCGGGGATCTACTATCTGGCGGCCATTATTTACGGACTTGGCGTGGGTTCGCTTTTTCCGTCTATCCAGGCTTTAACCTTAAGTTCCGTGCCCATGGCCTACCGGACCGGAGCCTCGGCCTACTTCTACAACGCCTTTGACATCGGCATAGGTCTGGGCACCATGTTCATGGGCTTTTTCGCCGGTTACTTTAAGACATTTGAAGTGGTTTACCTGCTGGCTGCCGTGTTTATGATCATTTTTCTGGCTCTTTATTTCACTTGCTACTCTTCGGCCGGCCGAAAAAGACAGGGGCATTAAAACAGTGGCCCGGGAAGTCTTAAAAGCCTGGCCTCAGCCGGGGGAACTTCATCTGCCCTTGGACTCTAAAATTCCGGAAAAAGGTCTTAAACCGGGAAAAAACGTAGCTTACGGACAGCTTTTGGCCAGAAGCCGGAAACCGCTGGTCGGGCACCTCCGGGCGCCCGCGGCCGGAGAAATTACTGCCTTAGAGCCGGGATTTGTGACCCTGGTTCCCGGTTCGGCCGGCACAGCCGCGCCTCCGCCTGCACTGGACATAACCTCCCTAAAAGGGCCGGACTTAAAAGAAGCTTTACTGGATCTGGGCCTAAAATTGCCGCCTAATCCCCGGCCGGGCGAAAAAGTGGTTATCTCAGGCTTAGATCCAGAACCCGATTTGGGCCTAGCCGGGGTTTTATGGTCCGAATGGCCCCAGATTATGGCCGACGGCTTAGAGACCGTTAAAAACCTCTACCCTGACAATGACCTTTTAATAGCCCGCCCCCCTGAACTTATCTGCCCGGAAAACTATAAATCACGGTTAGTCTCCAACCCTTATCCCTATACTCTGCCGCCTTTCTTAAAAACTGTGCTGGGGTTCGAATATGAGCTGACCCCTAAAGCTTTTTTTGACAGCCGGACTGTTTATTTATTGGGCCAGACTAGACGGCAGGGCCGTCCTCCGGGACTGTGGCCTATGACGGTCCAGACCCAGAACTATCTGGTGCCTCCCGGCTTAAGACCCCGGGATATCTTAAAGACCGTCAGCCTGGAACCTCTGGCCGGTGACGCAGTCGTTTTAGGCGGTTTGCGTAGAGGCCGGCCCACAGCCCGCTTAGACGACGGTTTAGGACCGGAGGTAATTTCTGTTCACCTCGTCCGGGCCCGTTTTTTAGGTCCCCGGCCCGGTCCCTGCCGGCGCTGCGGTTCTTGCCGGCGGGTCTGTCCTTTAAATTTGCCAATTGACAGTTTGACGGACAAGCCCCTTTCATCCTGGCCGGACCTTATAAGTCCGGCCAGAGAGATCTTAATATCCTGCCCCGACTGCGGCCAGTGCTCCCTGGCCTGTCCGGCCAACCGGCCTTTAAGGGTCCTGACCTCACCTGTTCCATGACCCGCCAACCAACCTTATCTATTAAACTTGGACCCTATGCTTTTAAAAAATGTTCTTTTAGAAGCTATAACCTGGAAATTATTTTATCTTTAGGTCCTTTAATCGCTTACTGGTTCATTGCCGGGCCCGGCCTGTGGCTGCCGCTGTCCTTAGGCCTAGCTTTTCTGGGCTTTTGGATTCTCGCCCGAATTGGCCCAAAATCCCAGGAAAAAACACCCTGGCGGGACTTGGATGCTCCGGCGGCCACTCTGGCCGCTCTGGCTGTAATCGGTCCGGGCAACCTGTGGGCGGCCGGAGCCGCCGGTCTGGGCGGAGCGGCTGCAGCCGCCGGCCCTGGCTTAATTAAAGCACCCGGCCTTTTGGGGGCATTACTGGGGCTTATGTTTTTAACATCCCCACCCAGTTACAGCCCATTAGCTCTTCTGCCCGGGGCCATGATTTTAATTCTGTCGGGCCGAGTAAAAATAAAAAACGCAGCCGGCCTTATAATTCTTTATCTGGTCTGGGCAGCGGAACCAGGGCTTTGGCATCTAAACCGAAACATCACTTTTTGGGTTATCCTCTTTTTTTTAGGACCCCGAAGGCCTTTTGACCGGCGATCGTTTTTATCGGCTCTTCTGGCAGGCTTTCTGGCTTTAGCGGGCAGTCCGTTAACTTTGGCTTTGGGTATTACTGTCTGGGGCCTGAACGCTTTTTGGCCCATAAAAAAAGGCCCCCAGCCATGTCCGACTTTTGCGGATGACAAAAATACCGAAGCCTTCCGGGCCGGTATGATCCAACGACCGGATTTTACAGCCCATCGTCTTTGCCGGCGGGAATCTGGCCGGGTCGACACTTTGGGGGAACTGCCGCCGCCCAAAACTTGTGCCTTAGCCGTATCTTCCCTGGCCTGCGCCGCAGGCTGTCTGGGCTGGGGCGACTGCGCCCGGGCCTGCCCTTATGAAGCCATCATTATAGACTGCCAGAGCGCCCCCAGAATTGACCCGGCTGCTTGCCGGGGCTGCGGACAATGTTTAACCGCTTGCCCCCAGGAACTTCTAATTCTAAGACCAAAGGCGTTAAAAGCCATAATTCCCTGCCGGGGGAGAAAGAAACTAAAAGTCATGGCCGATTTATGCCAGAGGGCCTGCTTGGGATGCGGCCGCTGCGCCAAAGCCTGTCCGGCCAAAGCTTTGACCAAAAGAGAGTTCGGCCCTCCTTCTCTCAATCAACCGGCCTGCCTTATGCATAAGGACTGCCGGCTGGAGTGCCTGGCGGCCTGCCCGCGGGGTATTCCGGAAGTCTTAAATCCCTGAGCTGTATTTTTACAGATCTGACAGAAAAATCGTTATTTTCTATATAAAGCATATATGGATATTAATTTATAGTTTTATATGACTTTATAGCCAATAAAACCTGTTATCACATCTTTTATCGGGCATTATAGATAAACTAAAAAATGTAAACATTCTGAACAATTAAAAACTATCTAAATATTTCCACTGTCAAATCTCTTTAAAATCTCTGTAAAAAACTATTGACAAACAATTTCTAATATTTTATTCTTTATCTTGACTTTTGTCTAAAGAGTTCCCCAAAGGGCCTCCCTTGTGGTATTTGAATATGATGAGTCAATATATAGAACCCAAGCCCAGACGGGACTCTTAATGACCTAAAAATCAGTCCTATATTCCGGCAAATTTTTTTCCTTTTGGCCGAAAATTGGCCGGTTCCTTGAGATCCGGTCTTAAATTTTGCCAGGCGGCTTTGAACTTCCTTTAATGTATTGAACCTTATTCCGGTTTGTGCCGAAAGTCATTGATGTGCCTGAAAACAAATTAACCCAGCTAACTAAAGAATCTTCCGCCAGTGGCTTGGTCGATGGCCAGGAGCGGGATTATTACAATAAACTGGTCCTGCAGCACCGCAGTGTAGTGGAAGACTACTCCCGCATAGAAGCCAGGATCCGCGAACTGGAATCCCAACTGGAAGGGCTTTTTCTGCCCGGTCAGGTCTGAATTTATTTTCTTGACCTCAATAGGGAGCAACTAAGCAGACGACACGGCAGGTAGGCTCTTTTTCCGTCATGACAAGGGGGAAGGTTTGCCCAAAATCCCAGCCAGCTGCCCTTTGGCTCTGAAATGCAGATTTTATCAAGGTTTTTGAGATAAAAGCCGAAAGGCCAAAGGCCGCTTTTTTCTTGCCATTTAAGATAAAAAGTGTTACCTTGGGCCGGAAAAAGTATGTATCTCCTTGCCCCAGCTTCAGCCACAAGAATTAAAATTACAGGGGTGCGGTTAAAGCAACCGGGTACCCTTTTTTTATGTCAGATTAGGTTATTTTATCTATATTTAAACTAAATTCACCATGAAATATATTATTTTAATCGGCGATGGCATGGGTGATTATCCCATTGAGGCTTTAGGCGGTCTGACCCCCATTGAAAAAGCCTCCACCCCCAACTTAGACCGTCTGGCTAAAGAGGGTTTAATCGCCCGGGTCCGCACTACGCCGGAAGGTCTGTCCCCGGGTTCGGATGTGGCCATTATGACTTTAATGGGCTACAACCCCAAAGGCGTTCTGACCGGCCGGGGACCTTTGGAAGCTGCGGCTTTGAACATTCCGCTCAATCCGGGGGATTCAGCTTTCCGGCTCAATCTGGTCACTTTGGACTTAGGTGACGATATCATCATGCGCAATCACGCAGCCGGCGACATCACCAGCCCGGAAGCGGCCGAACTTCTTGAGGCTCTGACTAAAAACCTGCCTTTAAAAAACAGGACTGTCCATCAGGGAGTTTCCTACCGGAATCTTCTCGTCTGGCCGGATGGCGCTGATTTAAATCTGCCCTCTCTGCCACCCCACGACTACCGCGACCAATCGGTCAAAAAATTCCTGTACGACCAGGCTTTAGAGCCCGTAATGTCTTTGGTTAAGGCCTCGTGGGCTGTTTTGGACACACACCCGGTTAACCAGAAAAGACGAGCGCAAAATCTGCCTCCGGCCAACTCCATCTGGCTGTGGGGTCAGGGTCAGGCCCCCAAAATCCGGACTTACCGTGAGAAATGGGGTTTGTCGGGGGCAACGGTCTCGGCGGTGGATATTATCCGGGGACTGGCCCTTTACTCCGGTCTGGAACCTTTGACCGTCCCGGGGGCGACCGGTCTTCTGGACACCAATTATCAAGGCAAAGTTTCGGCCGGACTTAAAGCCTTAAAAGAAAAAGATCTGGTTATCATCCATTTGGAAGCTCCTGACGAGATGTCCCATCAGGGAGATCTGGCCGCTAAACTTAAGGCCATTGAAAATTTTGATAAACTTATTGTTGGACCGGTCTTAGAAGGTCTGAGGGATATGGGTCCCTACCGGCTTATGGCCGCCTGCGATCACTTTACGACTTTGAAATTACGCACCCATTCCGACGATCCGGTGCCGATGGTCTTCTACGACTCAACAAAACCGGCTGCCTCAGGGACAGCCGGCTATTCCGAAAAAAACTCTCTGGCTTCAGGCCGTCTCATTCCAGACGGACCGACTTTAGGGGAATTCATTTTCGGACCGGAGAGGCCGCTGTGACGATTTCGATGACTTGCCCGGATCAGGACACCTTTAAAATAACCACTTGGTACCGGGTCCTTTACGTCGACACCGATCTCATGGGGGTGGTCAACAACGGCCATTATTTCCGGTTTTTCGAGCAGGCCAGAGGTGAATATTTAAGGGCCATGGGGCTGCCGTACTCAGAAGTGGAAGCCAGAGGCATCCGCACACCATTGACTGAGGCGTGGGCTCATTATTACGCCTCTTTCCACTATGATGATTTAATCAGAGTGGAAGCCTGGATCTCGCAGGTTAAAAGGGCCAGTTTCCGGTTTGATTACCGCCTGTACCACGGGGACAGTCATGAAGTCCGGGTGGCCGGCCACACTATCCACGCTATTGTCAACGAAGAACTCAAAGTTACTAAGATCCCTGTCTGGCTGTCCGATTTATTAAAACCTGGGGGCAAAGAGTAGAAAATTCATTTTTTTCAGCCGGTCTTAACAGGACCTGTATTTTTTAGATGTCTGAATGCAGCCTGAAACGGCGGTTTTCTTGATTCAGCATAATAAAACTGAAATATGCGATTTTTGTTTATTTATTATCAATAAATTAAACAACAAAATAGTAAAATATTTTTAATAAAAGCCAGTTTTACTTTAATTTCAAAGTCTTAAGGCTCTAAAAAATATTCCGGATTTTCATAAAAAAAAGATTTTTCTAAAAAAACCTCCAAACCTCTTGATCGCCGGTTATTTTTTTGATACATTTCCAAGGTTATATTGAGTCAAGGGGGCCCTGAGCTTCTGGCTCGAATCTATGCCCTTAAGGTCAGCTTATGCCTAAAATGAAATCCAACCGCGGCGCGGCTAAACGTTTTCACGCAACGGCCACCGGCAAGGTCCGGCGGTATAAAGCCTATGCCCGCCACATTTTGACCACCAAAACCACTAAACAGAAAAGAGGCTTAAGGGCCCATTCTCTGGTGGATCAGGCCAATATAAAATCAGTAAGCAAACTTCTGCCCTATCTGGGCAGCTGAAGATACCACCGGGGCCCCCTTGCGGGGAAACCTTTTTTTAAAGGAGCTGGGCCATGCGCGTTAAAGGCGGCCTGCAGGCTAAGAAAAGACATAATAAATACCTGAAAATGGCCAAGGGCTTTAGGGCCGGCCGCCGGACTCTCTACCGCAGCGCCCGGGAAGGGGTGGAAAGAGCCCTTTGTTTCGCTTACCGGGATCGTAAAGTCCGCAAAAGAGAGATGCGCTCTCTGTGGATAGTCCGTCTGGGAGCAGCGGCCAAAAATTTGGGCCTTTCCTATTCAAAGCTCATTCACCTTCTGCACCAATCCAAGGTGGAACTGGACCGCAAATCTCTTTCTGAACTGGCCACCAGGGAACCGGAACATTTTGCTTCTCTGGTAAGATCCCTCCAGGGTCAGGCTGCATGAGCGGCTTTTGTTGAACTGCTTAAAATAAAGCCATGAAAAAATATTTACATCAGGCCGCCGGTCCCAGGCGGCTTAATTTTTACCCTCCGCAGCTTTAGACCTTTGGATTCGGAGACAATAATGAGCAGTCTTCTGGAAAAAATACCAATAATCCGCGACAAAGCTCTTCAGGCTATCGGTTCGGCTGAGACCGCCCCAGATCTGGAAAAAATCCGGGTGGAATTTCTGGGAACCAAAGGCCGGCTGCCGGAACTGACCCGCCAGGTCGGCACTCTGCCGGCCGAAATGAGACCAGCGGCCGGCCAGGCGGCCAATAAAGCCTTAAAGGAAGTCAAAGAGGCCTTTTTAAACGCCCAGACCGTTTTAAACCGGGCTAAAAGCCAGAAATCGGCTCTGGACGTCACCTTGCCAGGCCGAAGACCGACACTTGGCCACCAGCATTTAATCAGCCGGACCATGAGCGAAATCTGCCGCATTTTTGAAAAACTTGGTTTTACGGTAGTGGAAGGTCCGGAAGTTGAAACTGATTACTATAATTTTGAGGCCTTAAATTTTCCAGCCGATCATCCCTCCCGGGATATGCAGGAAAGCCTTTTTGTCGGGGATAAACTCTTACTGAGGACCCACACCTCGCCGGTTCAGATAAGAACCATGGAAAAACAGTCTCCCCCGGTCTGGGTTGTGGCTCCCGGTAAGACCTACCGCCGTGATGACGATATCACCCATTCACCCATGTTTCATCAGGTCGAAGGACTGGTGGTGGACAAAGGCATTACCATGACCGACCTGAAAGGGATTCTGTCAGCCTTCGCCACGGCCTTTTTTTCTCCTGATACGGCTATTCGCTTAAGACCCAGTTTTTTCCCCTTCACCGAACCCTCGGCCGAAGTCGATATCGCCTGTGTTCTGTGCGGCGGACGCGGTTGCCGGTTATGCAAAGGCAGCGGCTGGCTGGAACTTTTAGGCAGCGGCATGGTCGATCCGGCTCTTTATAATTTTGTCGGCTACGACCCACGGGAAATCAGCGGTTTTGCCTTTGGCTTAGGGGTGGATCGGGCGGCTATGCTTAAATACGGCCTGTCCAATATCCGTCATCTCTACGAAGGCGATTTAAGGTTTTTGGAGCAGTTTTAGGACTGCTTTTTAAGCCTCGCGCCCCGGAAGTTTTTTGCTAATTCCAGACTGCAGCTGCCCGAATGACAGCTGTGACCAAAATAATGTCCCAGTCATTTATTTTTGTTGTTTTGAATTTAAGTAATCTTAGGGGTCCCTAATCATCTCTTAGAGCCTGCTTTATGACCAAACAAAAAAACGGCTTGCGCAATGATTTCCCCTGACTGACAAAACCAGCGTCAGCCCCAAAATCTTTTCACCTGGCTTTGGGATTATACGCTTTTATGTTCTTAATTGAATATTATCTTTTTTATCTGTTTTTTATATTTAGAACCTGATAGTCAAATTTTGATCAGTCCGTTACGTGGCGCTATACTTTCAATTTAAGAATAATATCGACAATATTGGCTACAATTTATTTATTACAATAATTTAATAGACATCTTAAGATAAACTTCATATATATTTTAGTAATTAAATTCCATTTTCAGATATATAATGGAATTTATATCAGCAATTATTTTAAAATAAGTTACATAATGCAATTATTCATTGGCCGCATAAGCCCAATAATTTTATATGCTCTCTCTATAAAATTATTTTTTAGGTAAGCTTATATTTTATTTGGCAATTACATTAACTTGTAAAAACGGGTCAGGATCCAAAAAAGACCTGAATTCGTAAAAACATTCATAGTGCTTTCAGTAAAACCGCAATTAAGCTGTTTTTCGCTTCTGACAGCTGAACAGCTGCTCTCTTGGCTCTCTGCTCTCAAACTGCTTATCGGCAAACTTGACATGCAGGCCAATTTACAAGATAATAACCTCAGCGACTAAAGAAACTGAACAGTCTTTAGAGTATGACAGCGTCTGAAAAACCCTTCAGCCATCCGGAGATGATCTAAAGCCTGATCCTAGACCACATCCCTGAAGAATGGGGGGAGTATCTTAATTTTGACTTCTTGGAGATGCTAAACAGCCGCTATGCCGCACTATAATCTGGTCCGCCGCCGCGACGATTTAGTCTGACGCCTCAAAATTAAAGACCAGCGGCGTTATTTCTATCTTCTCCTAGAATTTCAAACCCCAGCTGACCCCTAAACGGCCATCCGGTTCATGACCTATGTCGGTTTGCTGTACCAGTACCTGACAGTGTCCGATGAGGATGTAAAAAAGCAAGAGATATTGCCGCAGTTATACCTGCAGTTATTTATACTGGAAAATACTTCTGGACTGCCCATAAGGATGCCACCGAGCTGATCTCAAAGATACCGCCAGGAATGGAACCTAATTTTGGGGCGGTACTACTTTTCTCACTGAAGCCGGAAAGGTTTCGGAACGACAGAAGAATCTCAGTTTTAATGTCCGTATTTCTCAGAAAGGAACACTCCAGAGGTCAGGAAATGCTGAAAGAAACACTCAAAGCCTTGAAAGGCAATCCGCAGTAAAGTCGAAGAGCGTATTTCACTTGCCCATGCGTTCATGGATATTACAGGGCATATTTACCTGCCAAAATTGAATAAACTAGGCCTTGGGTGGCCTCAAAGCGCTACAATTGAGATAAAATTGGATATACTTATATGCAATATCCCTGATTTATTCTCTAAAATAGAATAATGAGGGACTGAGGGAGAGCTGAAAATTTTTAGGCATCAGCTCAAAATGAAATTCGGCTCGGAGAGCACCAGCGCCGATGTGGTTGAATTGCTCCAAAACGCCAGCCCCACACAAATTGAACAATGGGGCTGCCGCATACTTCAAGTCAGGACCACAGACGAGGGTGAGGCTGAGGTCTCTCCACAATTTTCGGCTCCGAGGGAATTGGACACGTCTCAAGACAATCTCCCTGAGTTATTCAATAAAGCCGAAAATGAGGGAAAAGTTAAGGGACGGGCTGAAGGGGAGCTGAAAATTTTGAAGCGTCAGCTCAAAATAAAATTCGACTTGGACAGTGCCCGCGCCGATGCGGCCAATCTGCTCCAGAACGCCAACTCCGAACAAATTGAATTACGGGCAGGCCGCATCCTTCAGGCCCAGACAATAGACGAGGTCTTCGTGGGCGGCTGAGGTCTATCCGCTATTTTCAGCTCTGCGCCTCCCAGACTCCGCCCTCTACGAACCCACTAGGCCGGGACACGGATTTACGTTGTCCAATAGAGGCCGGTTGGGCTGCCAAAAAAGCTGTCCTGTGATTTCTACTTAGGGCCGGAAAGCTTTTTCATTAACACCCATAAAAAAGGTGAGCCGGCAGCCTCTTTTTTCTTATGCTCAAAAACGCACCTGATTTCATTATTGAATCAGCATGGCGGAGGGCGGCAGTTACAGAGAAACCGCAGCTGTGTTTCTGCCAGCCTCTGGTCACCGGACAGTCACAGGCATTAAAAAACAAACTCTGAAATGAATGTTAGTTTAGATACAAACTGGTGTAAAAAAATTCAGTGATTTCAATCAGTCATAAGCGTTCTTCTGTCAAATAACTTGCAGACTCGGGTCAGTCCAGCCAGTGCAGAGCATTCGCTGAGACGGCTTGAGCCGAACCCTTGAACCTGACACGGGTATTCGGCGCAGGAAGCTGCCTGGGTTCTTTGGTTAATTATTAGGCTGTTTTCTTTTGAAAGCAGTTTTTTGGGGGATTTCTTATGATCTTAAACGGTCAGAACGTCGAACTGGCCCAAAGCCAGACTTTAGCCGAAGTTCTGGCTCAGGCCGGTTTTGAGCCGTCACGGGTGGCTGTCTTAAAAAACGGTCAGATCGTGTCCAGAACCGAGGCCGACACCCTGGCCATCTCAGACAGCGATGTTCTGGAAGTTGTGGCTTTTGTCGGAGGCGGCTGATGTACTCACCTGATGACGATCCCTTTTATCTAAAAGGGTATAAATTTACCGGCCGTCTTATTTTGGGGTCAGGCAAATATCCCCTGCCCCAAATCAAAGAGGTGGTGGAGGCCGGGGAAGCGGAAATAGTAACTTTAGCCTTGCGGCGGGTTAACGCAGGAGGTCAGGAAAATATTTTAGATTTTCTGCCCCAGGGTAAAACCGTCCTTCCCAATACTTCCGGAGCCCGAACGGCCCAGGAAGCCCTGACTTTAGCTCATCTGGCCCGGGAACTGGGCTGCGGAGATTTTATTAAAATTGAAGTCATCACCTGCGCCAAATACCTTCTGCCGGACAATGAACAAACATTACAGGCCATAAAGCTTTTGGTCAAAGATGGCTTTATCGCCCTGCCCTATATGACTCCGGATCTGGTCATGGCCCAAAAAATGGAAGAAGCGGGAGCAGCGGCCGTCATGCCCTTAGGCTCCCCAATTGGCAGCAATAAAGGCCTTATGACCAAAGAATTAATAAGACTTATGATCAATGAACTGACCGTGCCGGTCATTGTGGACGCCGGGATAGGACGCCCAAGCCAAGCCTGTCAGGCTATGGAAATGGGAGTAGCCGCAGTTATGGTAAATACGGCCGTAGCCACAGCCGACGATCCGCCAGCCATGGCCAGAGCCTTTGCTCAGGCTGTCCGGGCCGGTCGGGAGGCCTATTTAGCCGGTCTGGGGCCAGTCGGAGAGCCTCAGGCCTCTTCCCCTCTGACCGGTTTTTTGTTTACTTCCGAGCCGGGAAGCAGCAAGACAGACTGAAATTATCTTGGGAATTAACTATGTACCCAAATAATGCTCATATTCCCCATAATCTGACTGAATTACAAAATGACATAAATAAGGCTCTGGCTTTTGATTTTTCCTCTGTCACCACCCAAAAAGCCAGGAGAGTTCTGGAGCGGGAGAGCCTGACAGTTGAAGATCTGGCCGCTCTTTTGTCCCCGGCTGCTGAAAATTATCTTGAACCAATGGCCCAAAGAGCCATGGATCTAACAAAGCGTTTTTTCGGCCGCAATATTAATCTTTTTACCCCCCTTTATTTGTCCAATTACTGCCTTAACCTCTGTGCCTACTGCGGCTTCAGCTTTTCCAACAAAATCAGGCGGGGCCGATTAAATTTTTTGGAAATTGAAAAAGAACTTCTGGCTGTTAAAGAAACCGGTCTGAAGGATATCTTACTTTTAACCGGCGACAACAGAGCTAAATCAGGACCGGCCTATATAGCCGAAGCGGTGAAACTGGCCGCCGGGCTCTTTCCCAGCGTGGGTTTAGAGGTCTATCCCCTTAAGACCGAAGAATACGCTCAGGTCAAAAAAGCCGGGGCCGATTATGTCTGCGTTTATCAGGAAACCTACGATCCTGATCTCTACGGCCGGGTCCACTTAAAAGGCCCAAAACGCGACTACCTTTTCCGTTTGGAATCCCAGTCCAGAGCTTTATCAGCCGGGATCAGAGGGGCAAGTCTGGGGGCTTTACTGGGTCTGGGCGATTTTCGACGGGATGTTCTGGCTATGGGGGTCCACGGCCTTTACCTGAGCAGAAAATTTCCGGCCTCAGATTTGGCCTATTCCGTGCCCAGACTGAGACCGGTCATCGGTACGAGAGAGACTTTCAACGAGATCAGTGAAAAAAATTTATTCCAGATTATTCTAGCCTTAAGGATCTTCAGTCCTTCTTTCGGTCTGACTCTGTCAACCCGGGAACAGCCTTCTTTCAGAGACAGACTCATGGGTATAGGCGTAAACCGGTTGTCAGCTGGAGTTTCGACCTCAGTGGGCGGTTACGCCGGAGAAGATCACGGTGACAATCAGTTCCTGAAATCTGACTCCCGAGATGTCGGTGAAGTCTGCCGGGCAGTCATAACCAGGGGATTTCAGCCGGTTTTCACTGATTATGCCCGACTGTGACTTTAGGCTCGGGTTAATTACGGACCGCCTACTGTGTTCTGAGCCTTTAACTGAAAGGACCACAAGAATCATAAGAGCTGGAGCGGGCCGGATTATTTTGCGTGAAAAAGATTTAAGCGAGCCGGAGCTATTAACTTTGGCCTTGAAAATTAAGACCGCATCCGATAAAACCAAGGGACAATTAATAATAAATTCAAGCTTAACCGTAGCCATGGAGGTCAGATCTTTCGGCCTGCACCTGCCCTTCACCAGACTGAAAGAGTCCGGCTGTCAGGTCTTAAGCCCGGAATATCCTGATCTGTCAGTCAGCGTCTCGGTTCACAGTTTGGCAGAAGCCCTGGCGGCCCAAAAAGCCGGAGCCTCTCAGGTCCTGGCCGGACCTATTTTCCCGACCGCCAGTAAACCGGGCCATCCCGGAACAGGCATAAAATTTATTTGCCTATTAAAAAGCAATCTTTCCATACCGGTCTGGGCTGTAGGCGGTCTTAAGCCAGACAATATTAAAGAAGTAATAAAAGCCGGAGCTGAAACTATCTTTATAAGAGGGCCCCTGATGAAGGAGCCGGACCCCGAAGGCTACATCCAAAAATGCCTTAAAGAAATATCATGAAAATATCAACTGTTTTTTCTCCCATTACCTGACATCTCTGGCTTATTCAACCACAGAATGTCTTCTGAAGTTATTATACAAGCTGATTAGAAAAAGAGCTGGCTGCCGTCAGTGGACAGGGCGGACACTGAAATTTTTTTCAAATTGCTCTTTATTTAAGAGAAGTTCTTCTAAAACGGTGCCGTCGTATGCTGAGAGTATAAAGATTTCCATGGTTTCTGCTGCGGATAATAGCTGATTTATGATGTATTACCTCGGCATTTAATTCTGAAAATGCTGTAATACCGTTTTTATTAATCCGGCGGATAATTATGATAGATCAAATATTCCTCATTATTTATAGATAATCACGGTATAATAATTCTTTAGCCATATTACAAACAGACTATATAAATTGCATAATTTTTGAGTATACTAAAGACTGAAGAAACAAAGGATAAACTCTTTTATCATAATTATCCACCGGGGTAATATTAAAGGTTTTGAGCTAATCCTCTCAGAGTTTCATGCTGTGGTAATAGTATTTTAGCAGTCCAGAGCTGTCTGCCTCGTCGCAGTTCATGGACGGCGAATGACCCGACTGTGGGCAGGAAATCGTAATCGGTCTCCCGGCCTGTCCAGAGATTTTCAAAAAGATGTTGGCAGCCTGAAAATAAACAGTTCAGGATGTCCAATAAAAGGAGCTCTTCCCAAAACTTCTGGGCCTTGAGAGGAACAGACAGCTGTATTCCGATTCCTCCACCATTTTGTAAATATATGGAGTCTTGTCTGTGTAAAATTTGTCTTCGAAAATTATTGGCCTAAAAATTATTATTTCCGGTAAGTTTTTTTAGTTTATCCGTGTTTTTGCTGTTTTGTTCAAATCGCGTCCAACTTAAAGCTCCCTGAAGCCGTATTTTGGGCCCGGTCTTTAAAACAGTCACGGTCATGTAAAATTAAAGTTTTTAAAAATTTCCATTCCCTTGAGCGTCAGGGTTTAGGCCCATATTAAAGCCAAGTCCACTTCAAACATCAGCCGGGCACTGGCAGCTAAAGGTCTGGCCAACAGTCAGAAGGATATACCAAGGGCAAAAGTCCTCTTCTGGTTTCTGGAGCCTGTGGCCAGCTTCTCTAAATTCCGGTCCATTGCTCCCAAAATCGGACGTTCCATGACCAGCCAGCCAGCCTTTAGGCCTAATCAGGCCTGAAAATATTCCCCGCCGCAGGATGGATATACTGCTTTTTGATGGCGACAGCGTCTTGAGTCATCCGGTCAAATCTGGAATCAAAAATGGCAGGAGTGCTGGTTTGTGGCCAAAAATGGAGACAGAGCCTCAGGCGGCGGACGGGAACTGGCGACTTTGGGCTGGACGTAGCATTTGCTCATTGATGACTTAAAAAAGTAGGCCTGAAAGGTTATTGGTTTTCCCATTACTAACGCTTGACAACTCTCTTTCAGGCCAAATAAGAAAATATAATTGACCAGAAAAACAGTCCGTCGCTCTCGCTCAATGTGGTTGGCCGAACCTTTCATCGGAAGGCTTCTTACCCCGGAATAGGATTCAACGTAAGTTCCAGAGCGATTTGCACTGTCGCTTATAGGCCAGTGTCGATCAAATAATTTCGCGTTTTGATAGCCTTTTAGAAAATACCGCCAGAAAAGCTGGAAGAAATGGGCAAGAATCAGAGCGAATTGTGAATTAAAGTTCACGAGGTAATGTGATATATTCCAACCGTAACAGGATTTAAACGAGACTCCAGAATCAAATTATTATCTCGGCATTTAATTCTGAGAATACTGTAATACCGTTTCTATTACAGGTTTTGAGCTAATCCTCTCAGAGTTTTGTGTCGTGGTAATAATCAAATTAATCAAGGGTTAAAAACTCCGGCAAAACCTCGGCTGCCTCTCTGAAGTCAAGACCGTCCGGGACTGCTCTGACGGCTTGTCGAGCTTGACGTCTCAGGCAAAAAGAGCTTAAGGCTTGCGAACCGCTTGCTTAAAATTGGAGGAACTCGACCTGTTCGCATACCTAAAAGATTCTTTTCAGCGGTCCGGCCTTGGTTATATCGCTATCCTCTGTTCTGAAAATGCTATTAAGCAGGACGAATTGTCAGGTAGAAAAGTTTACTTTTAAGCGCCCGTACATAAGGTGTCGAACAGTTTATAAAAACTTCAGTAACTGACCTAAAACGGCGGAGGTGCGGCAAGTTAGGTCGGGTTAAATTAATGGATCGGAGACCGGTCCGTAAATCAGCCCTTTGAGGTTAGGCTGAACTTAACCCAGACAGAAGTTATTTATTATAAATTCCCTTCAATATAACTGTATGACATAATTTTAGCCATTGAGGTGTTCCATGGCCAGAATTGCGACCTTTACTCAAGACGAGCTGTACAGAGCCAGAAAACTTAGAGATGCCAATGAGAATGAGAAGAAATACAGGACTTCCCTTATAGTTCTGTCAATAGCCGGCTGAGATCTTACAAGGGAAGAAGTGGCCGACATCTTTGGTACTGACATCAAGACTGCTTTAATGACATGGAAATGATTCAGAATCCTCAATTTGAAAATACAAAAGAATGGGGAGGCAGGCACAACTGTCTGGTGACAGTTGAGGAGGAAACAGAATTTACCGGTGAATATTCTGAAAAGCCCAAGCAGGGCATATGATCACTGTGCCGGAATTACACGCTGAGTATAATAAACGAATTGGACTTGGCAACCCAAAATCCACTTTCTGCCGTCTGCTAAAACAACATAATTGGCGAAAGGGTATGCCGGATGCTTGCCACACAAAAGCAGATCCGGCTGTTCAGGATGAGTTCAAAAAAAACGCTTAAAATGGAGATGGAAAAAGTTCTCCTAAAAAACGAACGGAATCTGCAAGTTTATCTCATGTTTCAGGATGAAACAAGGATTGGGCGGCTTTATGACCCTTGAAGGTGTTGGGCCCAGGCGCTATACAGACCAACGGTCCTTTCATCGCTGTTGTGTCAATGCAAGCGTATTTTTGGAGCCGTTTGCCTCATACCGGTCATTTGGATTATTTGACAGCCGATGACATGAAGACTGACAGTATGTCACGCGTCTTAAAGCATGTCAGCAAAGCCCATCATAAAAAGTTCATTATCATGGTTCTTGATATGGAGCTAGCACACAAGGCTAAAGTCTTGGTCATTCCCTCAAATGTTTCATTGATTATTCTTCCTCCATATTCTCCAGAGCTTAATCCGGCGGAAAGAATTTGGAATACAATGAGAAGAGACTATTTCTTAAATAGATACATCGACTCATTAGATGAAGCTGTGGAGCAGGCTGAGTGTGGCCTTGAAGAAATGAAAAGCAACCGAAGTGCGTTTAGAAGCTTGACATACTGGGATTGGATTAAGGGAATTTTAAACCAAATTAGAATCAGAGCCGCTTACGACAGGACAGCAAAAAAATTGTTTTTTGGATTTATAACGCTTTCTTCCGGGAACAAATACGGACAAACTGCGTTGACGGGCAATTGATTATCAGATCAATCGAAAATTAAGCGAGAAAGTCTTTTCCTGTATTTGGTACAGCTTTCGTCATTCACGCTTGCAAAAAGAGCCAGCCGGTCATCTCTCTCTGATTGTCTGGCCTCTCCGCGACTATTTCATTTTTCCGCTAACTTGGCTCCCCGATGTCTCTCAAACAGACGACTAACTGGAGCGATTTTCAGTCTCAAAATAAATGGGGGATGAATTTTCTATATTATTATATTTATGGGCGAGGAGCCGCAAACGTTTTATTCTAAAGGCAAGTCAAGGTCGGCCCTCTGTCAGAATCGACTTTACTGATCTTGACAGAGAATTGGTTATTTTTGATTTTACCGCCACTAATAGCATGGAGGTATGTTATGTCCACGGTTTTTATTTGGCCAAAAAAAAGAGCACATTGCCTGATTATTACTGTAACCACAATAGTGCTTTCTACGGTCTTGATATTTTTTTGTGGTGATATGGGTTACGCTTCTTGCACTATTGTCAGTTACTCAAGCCAGTCATCAGGTCTCCCTCCTACTACTGAAGCCAGTCTCAAAATCGCGGTGGCCACAAATTTTTATGAGCACGGAGTTGACGTTGTGACTCAATTTTTAAAGGACCCGGTTTACTCCACTGCAACCATTCTTGTCTGCCATGGTTCTAACAGTTCATTTATCCAATTACTTCTTTCCCAGGGTAATATTTACAACTATTCATTATTCCTGTCGTCTGACCAGGATGTAGCGGATATAGTAGCCAATGCCTTTGCTTTAAATGCCTTTCATTATGCATCGGTCATCAATGTTCTTTATTCACATAAATTATCGGTTCCTCAAATGTATAATACGAGTGAAAGCAAAATTATTTTGGGAACAGGTAATGTTGAAACATTTGCTGTAACCGACCCCGATGTAACCTCAAACAGTGCTGCAACTGTGAGAATTGAGAATGATTTCTTAGATCAGAAAGCTGAACTCGATTCGATCTCAATTTTTTATCCCAGCATCAAAGAGACATACGACAGCGTTTACAATGAGATTAAAGACGCAGGATTTGTAGAGAAAAATCAGATTTGTACCATCTTGCCGTCCGCCGCTTATGTGCAGTTTCCTGCAAATTTTGATTTGCCTTTGTATGGAACATTAGTCAAGATTGATACAGAAATTATACCTTTAGCCAACACACTTAAGGATTACTTGTTAAGCCCCGCTGTTCAAACCAGGTTGGTAAATAGTTGCTATAGAGCAGCCGTTTCATTTGATCAGCCAAACAAATAAAATCTGATGCCTCCAGAAAGAGCATCTTCGATCTTTGTTGGTAACTACCGGAAGTTTTAAGAATGAATTGGACCATAAAATGAAACTTATGCATCTGGTTATACTTTCAAAGGAGCACAATCCAGGAAACATTTGCTATGGACAGAAGAAAAGCAGTAAATGACTTGGGACACTCTTCAATCAGGCAATGTTCCAAAAAAATATCAATTCTTATCTTTTGGCTCCTTGGCAAGAATCGGGAACCGGTTCCCCGGAGACCTTAAATTTAGTCATAAACGTATTGGTTACGCGTTCGTCCCAGGAAATATTGTAATAATTTACCACCTCGTAATCATAAGTAATGGGAACACCATTTTTTAGCGACTGGATAAGAAGCAATTCATCTTCAGAATCCATGCCGACGGACAAATACGAAATATCATTACCTTTTTTACTGCGACACTATCAGGGCCGTCACCTGACTATGAAGGTTCATAGCCACAAAAAATACCGCTTGAATTTCCGGAGGACAAAATTTTCGGTTCGTCCTGCTGAAACCAGACCTGACTTACAGTCAAACAATTTACAGCGGCCAAAACCAAAAGGAACCAAAGGTATTTTTTCATGATTTATTACCCCGGCGGATAATTTTGATACAAACAAGTCACCATAAGGTAAAATCAATAAAGAAGTAGATTATCATAATAATCCGCCGAGGTAATAACTCACTTCAAACTTGATATTGAGCCCCCAAAAAAGAAGGCTGATTGGTTTCCGGTTTTTAATCTGGCTGTTGACCGGCCAGATAGGGAGGCCTGCATTAGGCAGGCCGTCCCCAGACTCAAGAATTTAGAGACCAAAGAAGTCATCCGACCTCTAATGCGAAATAAATTATTCGGGGATTTTGCCGCTTTTGCATGAACCGGGGACAGGATCGCCTGTTACTTCAAATTTCCTAACGCCCACGGCTGTCATTCGGCCACCACCATTTTCATCAAAATAATCTATGACCCAAAAATCAAATTTAATAGGCACATCCGGTTTTAAAGTTTCAATTTGCTTCCAAAGTTCTTCTGTCCGAAATCCTGCCTGTAGACTGAAAATAAATCTCCCTCTTTTTACCAGTATTTCATCGGGATTGTCTCCGGATTCTGAATGTTCATAGCCGCAAAAGAAACCCTCTTCACTACCAGAAAACAGAAGTTTCGGCTTTTCTGGCTGACTATAGGCCGGGGAGGCGGCCAGACATACGACGGCTAAAATTAAGAGGCACCATAAATTCTTTAGCATAAATCTATCCTTAGCAGAAAATGTTTAGCCAAAATGTCAGATGTGTGTCCCGAAAAGAGTCGAATTACTTTGGCCGACCTTTTCTCTTTTTTGTGTTGGTTGGGTTGGCGGAAGATAATAAAATCTCTAAAAGGAACCATTTTATCTTAGTCCAAGCTGATCATTTTGTAAACATTGGAACTCTTAAATATTGGGACTTTTATTGACAACGAGAGAGTGACTTTTTATGCGTTTACAGCAAAAAAAGGTATCTTAATAATATATTATTCATGCATCAACTATATTATAGTTATTACATATCAATTGAAATTTATATATTATTAATAAATATTAAAACAAATAATATATAAAAAATAAAGATACAATAGCTTTTTTCAACCAAGTGGGTTAAATATGACGATACAAGTAAACCCAATCTTTATTAGGCCTCTTTACCCTAAAACACAACATAGAACTATTAATCTCAAGGCTTGTTGCCTTGATCATCATCAGTCCATATAGTAATTGTGCGCAGACCGGACCACGGTCAATTAAAAAAACTAAAAAGCTTTCACCAAGGCAATTATCACTCTTTATCGAAGTCTGTTCCAGTCAGCGTTTTGGCAAAAACCAGCAGACAGTACTGATTAAAATCAGTTAAGTGTAATATACGTTATCCAGTAGGCTAGTTTAGGACACAGTTCACTCAGATTTTTGCCCGATTCTACTAGGCGGCTTGTGGAAATTGTTATTATGGGCTATAGTTGTATTAGCAATAAAGACTTGTTCGGATGGAGGCTCTGGAACTTCTGGGCCAGAGTCTTCCAGCTCTATCTGCCAATTTGACAAAAAACTCTTTTAACAAGATAAGGCCGGCCTGACCACGACCTCTCTATCCTTGCGGGACTTGTTACCCCTCAAGAACAATTCAATATCCTACGTTGAAGAGGAAGTTTGGGGAAATGCAACAGCCAACTGGAGACATTTGGAGACGAATTCAAATTTCTCAAATAATTACAAGAAGTTGCCAAAAACGGATTCAGTATCACAAGGCAAAAGCTTCACTCTTAACACCATCGGACTATCGGCGAGTGGGTTGACTTACTTAATCCAAAGCCGACTTTACGAACTCTTATATAGGACCAAATTTAGCGGAAGAGTTATGCCAGGCAAAATACACCAAAAAGTCAATCATGATGAGCGTGAAAAATTAAAAAACTCTCAAAATAGACTTGGGTAAAGATTCCCTGAACAATAAAAATGGCCCATCCTCTCTTCGCCGCCATGTATGTAGATGAAACCAGGTTCGGAGATTATACGGCAGCCACCAAAAATGCTTGACGCTTATTCCAAACTATCTAACGTTTACTATGCACTTGTCGATGAGTATCAATATGCCTAGGGAGCGGTATGTCCATAAACAGAACAGGTCACTTAACTACCTGATTGTCTACAATAATATAAAAATTGAAAATATATTCTTCTTTCGTAAGAGATCTAAAAAAGCTCAATCAAACAAACACGTCGTAATAACAATCTCAGATAGTGCTTCTTCACATAAGTTAAAATAATGTTAATTACTGCTAATTTTTCCTATTTTATACTAAAAATTAGCGTAATTATCATATAAATACCGTATTTAGTTCGTATTATTGAGAACCTAATTCGCTAATAAACACTTCAATTGTTTGAAAGACGCTATGGCTCAAGCCGTTTGTGATCGTTTTAAGATTATTACCACGGCACGAAATTCTAGAGAATTAGCTCAAAACCTGCAATAGAATACGGTATTACAGCATTCTCAGAATTAAATGACGAGGTAATAATTCAAAAAGGATAGCGTTAAGGAGCTTACCTGGTAACCATGGATAGATAACATTTTAAACAATACTTAGCATAATACATCCTCAAGACTTAAAATCCCGCAGTACTACTATTTAATGATCAGAGGCAGACGCAATGACGGACAAAAGATCCAGGAGCCTTGACCGAACCAACAGTCTTTTAGCGGACAAAATTTTACACTGGCTGCCGGAACCCGGCCAACTCCAAACAGCCATCGACGGTTTTAGTCTTTCCCGGATAGACGAAATTCCTCATGTCGGCCGTTGTTTTTATCAGCCAGTCATAGGAGTGGTGATTCAGGGAGCCAAGCGGTCTGTCTTGGGCACTAAAAAATTTGAGTATGAAAAAAACCAATGCCTACTTGTAGGGGTGGACCTACCTGGTGTGTTCCGCATAACCAAAGCCTCTCCTGAAGAGCCATTTTTGGGGATCACCCTGAGCTTGGACAGGTATCTAGTGGCCTCCCTGGCAGCCGAAACACTACGGACCGCCGAATTGCCAGCTTGCTCCGGCGAGGGTGCCGCCGTAGCTACAGCTGAACCGGAGATTCTGGACGCCTTCTTTCGTTTGACCGAGCTCCTGGAATATCCAGAACGGATCCAGGTTCTGGCTCCTTTGTTCATTCGTGAAATCCATTACCGCCTCCTTATCGGAAACCAGGGCGAATGGCTGAAAAAATTTTGCGCAGCTGAATCAAACGGGAACCAAATTTCTCGAGCAATCGTCTGGTTGCAGGAAAATTATCAAAAACCTCTTTCGGTAGAGTCCCTGGCTAAGATGATCAATATGGCTCCCTCGACTTTTCACCGGCATTTCCGCGAGGTGACCAGTATAAGTCCACTGCAGTACCAGAAACGGCTGCGTTTGTATGAGGCCAGACGCCTTATGTTGACCACCAATGAAAACGCTGCTCTGGTCGGGTTCATGGTCGGCTATGAAAGTCAAACGCAATTCAACAGGGAATACCGACGCCTTTTCGGCCAGCCGCCTCACCGAGACACAGCCAGTCTCTGGGCAGGCCAACCAACAGAACCAAGAACTGATTCCTAGCAGTTTTTTTTCCTTAAAGGCAGGGGGGGTAGCTGTCATTTTAAAAATGTCCGCTTTGACCGAGGCTGTTCCTTTCAACTGTGAATGTGAGTCAGGCACCTTAAGAGCTACGGAGAAAGAGAACAATCAGTCAGAAGACAGGTATGCGCCAAATTTTATCTCTTCGTATTCTGAACACGAAACCAGTGGCCCAGATGAGCCACCGGAAGAGACCTCTGTTGAAAAAGCCTGAACTATTTCCGTTTCCATTAAAGCCAATGAAAGGCTTCTGGCTAAATTTATCAACAGATCCAAGACCTCTGCAGCTGCCGCCTTTGGTGATATTAAAATTTTGGCTATGTCTGTTTAAGATTCCTGAATTTAGCCATAGAAGCAATATATCAACTGGGGAATTTCTGAGAAAATTCATGACCTGGCCTCCTCATAAATTTACCAGCAAGTGCTCCAGAATCCAATAAGTATTTAAAACCCAGCAGGAACATAATCTGTCTTTTCGGCTTTGAAGCCACCGTCTTCCTGGTCTGTAACCTCAGCGGCGCCGATATTTTCTTTTTATATACCCAATTTCTGTCTAGAGTACATTAAAAAAACATTCTGGTTTCACGCCTCTTTTAATAGCTCCCTAAACCCAGCTTAAGAGAGAGCTCAGAGGCCAAATCAAAAGTTACACAGTCCAATAATTACTCTGGGTCAAAGATGCAATTTTGCCACAGGCACGAGCTTGGACTATCCAACGGTCCTTATTCTAAATTGTTTTCAAGATCGCAGTTATTATTAATTACAACAATGGAGTTATTTCATTGCTATAATACTCATTTTTATCTCAGAAAAGTCAGCTATGACTGGCTATTTCAGGGATAACCACAACTGTGATCAATAATTTTATTTCTGTATTATTGACTTTAATTATTGCTGTCTTAAAAGCGACTTAGAATTAGCGAGCTAGACAAAAAAGCCAGTTCTACTAAAATCGCCGTCAATAGCTTGGGCGTCCCAGACGCACTGTCGATTTTTCTCTGTTCGTGTCCTCTGACCCGACTCTCTGGATAAATATTCGGTCAGTCCGATCCAGAGATGTCATTTTGTCAAAATCCCAATGAATAAGGTTTGGCTAACGATGTGAGATTTTAACGAAAGACCGGAAACTGCTGCAAAATATCAGCCATGGCAGATATTGGCCAAAAAAATACTCGGTCGCGCCGGCTCTGGTGACATGCTGAGGTTGGGATTATCTGGTCCCGTCAGCATCGACGATTACAATGAGTCCTTTAATCTGACCAGAGAACAGATTCATTTTTGTCCTTCTCTTTTAGGTCTTTAGCTAAACAAAATCCGCTGCAACTGATGCCTGCAAAAAATCTGGCTTTAATTAAAAATTCTTTGGGCAATGATTAGTATTTTACTCCTAATTTTTACCGAGTCAGCCTGAGGTTTTATTCGGCTTTGAATAACCGCAGGCACTCAAATACAGCCTTATGGCCGAAGAGCAATTCTAATTCTACCGATGAGGCTGAAGACTGGGAGCTAGCTTTTCCGCTGGAAATAGAGGTTACCATTAAGTGACTAATGAAGCTTTAAGGCGGAGGCTGCAATAACTGTTAAATGCCAAGTAATTAAATTAAAAAAAACTAAATCAATGTCAAAAGAGACAGAAATATTGATAATCGCCGGAAGTTAAAAAAATAGTTGAATTTTTATGGAACCACAGAAAAAAGCCTTGCTGTGGCATTAACCTTAAGTAGTAAAGCCAGACTTAAAAAAATCTGGCTTTACTGACGGACCATAGGAATTAGGGTTACTAAATCAAGCGTTGAACATCATTGCCCCGGACCTGAATTGCGGCCTGAGGGCGGATTGGGCAATAATATTCACAAGCGCCGCAGCCGGTACAGTGTTCGGTGTTAATGGTGAGATACGACTTCCCGTCATTAGCCTCCATTTTTTCTATGGCTGCAGTCGGACAATTTCGGCTGCAGGCCACGCATATTTCACCTTGAGATAAAAGACACCTAGCCGGAACAGCCACAGCCATGCCTATCTGGAGAGCACTTTTTTCCGGCAGAGTTATTGGCCTGATGGCCCCTGTTGGGCACACATTGGAACAATCAACGCAGTTAGGTCGACAGTAGCCTCTTTCAAAAGATAAGTTGGGTTGAGGAGCTTCCAACAGCTGGCCACTGACGCTCAAGACCTGATTTGGGCAGATACTGACGCACAGCTGGCATCCGGTACAGTGGTCACTGAAAGTCTCTAGACTATGGGCACCTGGCGGCAAGACAGGCACAGCCCGCCGATAAGGCCGTTTACGCGTTAGAGCATCAACTTCACCTGAATCCGGAAAAACACTGGCGGGCTTTAATAAAAGGGTAGCCAATGTTCCGGCCGCCGCAACAGCAAAATTGCGGCGAAGAAGCTCTGTCGTAGAATGAACATGGTGGCCCGGAGTTTTCAGCCACTTAGGGACGGTGTAGGAAAGGGCTTTTTTAGGGCATACATCAAGGCAATTGAGGCATACCACGCAGCGACTGGCGTCAATACAGGCCTTTTTTGAATCAATACACGAGGCTTTGCATTTTTTTGCGCAGATACCGCAATGCACGCAATCTGCCTTTTTAATTCTGGGGTGAATAAGAGCGTAACGGTTGAGAAATCCCAGCGCCGTACCAACAGGGCAGACAGTGTTACACCAACTTCTCCCGCCTCTGTATGACAGCCAACCAATAACTAGCAGGGTTAGAAGAGCCACGGTTAATGAGGCCGCCCCTTTAATCCAGACAGGGGTAGCGGACACAAGATAGCTTTCATAATGTTCGGCAATTCTGGCAAGGACGTTAATGCCCAACTGCCAAACCGGGCTGAGAATGGCGGCGGCTATTCGGCCAAACGCGCTGTATGGTTCCAGCAAATTAAAAATGATAGGCGTCCCTGCTAGCAGACTGGTAACAAAAATCAACAAAAATACCAGTCTCATCCTGGGTTTACCTTTTGAATATTGAAACCTTCCGGCAGCGCCAAACCGGCTGAAAATATCCTGTAAGATCCCCAAAGGACAAAGGACGGAGCAGTAGAGCCGCCCGAAAAGCATTGTTACCGACAATAGAAGAGCTGCCGTTATGAGACTGCCCGATAAAATCGCCGGAACCAGCTGCGCGTGAATGACCCAGGTAAAATAAACTGACAAAGACCCGCTGACAAAAAGGAAGCAGGCCAGGGTAAAAACCACTATTGCTGCGGCCGTGCGGATTTTTCTCAGCATGGATCAGACCTCGTTTCTCAGCTGTTCCGCAAATCGGCCCAATCTTGACATCTCAGCGGGAATATCAATCCATTGTGGACACAACTTTACGCATTTACCGCAACCGGTACAGCGTTGAGCCTGGCTCAATTCCGCCACAGACCGGTCATAGCCGACCAAATATGCCCGGCGAGCCTGTTCATAGTCGGCGTTTCGTTCGCCTTTGGGGACTTGCTCGTCATCTACATAGCGGTTGAAATGGGCGAACACAGCCGGAATATCAATTCCGTAAGGACAAGGTATACAGTAGTTGCAATAGGTGCAGCGAACCACATCCTGGGAGACGAAAATGGCCACGGCGTTTTGAAGAACCGTCATTTCCTGCTCACTCAAAGGACTGTAAGGCCCAAATGTCCGCAAATTGTCGTCAAGATGCTCCATATAAGTCATCCCGCTCAAAACACCCACGACATGGGGAAGACCGGCTGCGTAACGGAAAGCCCAGGAGGCGGCGCTGTCCCGGGGCTTTTCCTGACTGAGGACAGCCATCGCTTTTCTGCTCAACCGGCCCAGACGGCCGCCCAGCAACGGCTCCATCACAAACAGCGGAATATCAGTTTGCATCATCCGTTCATAATTCCATTTTGGCGGCGATGGCTGGCTTGTCCTGGCAATCACATAAGGAGGCGCTTGATACTCGTGAAGAAGATCGTGATAGTTCAACTGAAGCAAAGCCATATCCCATTCCACCGGTCGGGAAAGAAGATACTCAAGGCATTCTTTGTCGCCGTGAAAAGACCAGCCCAAATTCCGAATCCGGCCGGCCTCTTTTTCGGCCAGCAGATAGTCGAGAATGCCGCTTTCTTCGTACATGGCTTTGTATGCCTCAGTCGTTGTCTGGTTGTGGAGCATGTAGTAGTCAATGTAATCAGTCTGCAGCCGATCTAACTGAGTCTGGAAAACTTCTTTTGCTCCAGCCAAATCCAGCTCCATCCGAGGCATTTTGTCGGAGATGAAAATTTTATCTCTCCGGTACCGCTGCAGGGCCCTGGCCAAAACAACCTCTGACTTACCACCATGGTACACATAAGCTGTGTCAAAGTAATTGACCCCGCTCTCAATGGCTCGATCCACCATTCTGAACACGGCTGCTTCGTCAATAATGCCGTTCGCCGGGGCGGGTCCAGACGATCCAGACAAAAAAGGCAACCGCATGAAACCGAAACCCAAAACTGAGATCATGTCTCCGTTTTTTGGGTTTTCCCGGAGAGTTACTTCCGAAGGTTCCGGCAAGTCGGACTCTTCCTGCTGACCGAGCTTAACCAGACCGGTGGTGATGGCCGCAGCGCCGACCACACCAATGCCCGCTGTTTTTAAAAATGTCCGGCGGGAAACGCGACCGGGCGCTTCAGCATTGGCCGCATTTTGTTTGGCTGATTTGTCATCCATTTCAGACTCCTTACACCCCAAGTGCTTGTTTTTGGAGTGCCGCTCCACTGTGATAAGAGCGATGTCTCAATATGCGTATAGCGAACAGGGTTCCTCCTCCGTAACTCAGTATGATTTAATTTCCTGACAATCCTGAACTAACGCCAAAAGGCTCTGTCCAACAACGAGCCTTTTGGTTTTTAATCTGCCTCGGAAGGCGTAGTTTGTCAGGGGGAGACTTAATAGTTGAAGTCAATCCACTTTTTCTTCATTTGGTAACCGTACTAAGTACTGAGATGGGACCGGTGACTGACAGTCGTGGCTGGCTGCCATTTAAGAGTAAAAAAATTTGATTAGAAGTTGACCTAATTAGGACTACTATAATTTTATCCTAAAATTATATCTCGCTTGGTGAGGTAATTAAGTAGTTAGATCGTATCCCTTCACCCCAGTGTTGTCAAGACCTTCATTGTTCAGCAATTTTAATTTTAGCCTATGAGCTGATACAGAGGATTCGTTTACGACTAAAAGCAACGACGTATGACTAAGAGCAACGATGTTTCATTTTTTTAGGAAATACCATTGATACAATTTAATAATTTAATTATAAAATTGTTTTCTATTGTTTTAATAGCTATTTATAATATTATTTTATTTATAATATTATAAATAATAAGCTATTATTCAAGTAATATTTAATATTTATTGCTTAATCTCCGAATTATTAACTATGTAACTTTAATTTATTAGCCTATATTATTCATCTTTGGAGTTTACAACGATAAAATCTGGTAAACAAGCATGATTATTATTCTTTCGTTATAATTGATTTGTGGTTAAGTCACATTTCTGACAAATTACATCGGGTTCTGGGACATGCTCAGTTTTGGAAAAGCCAGAACAGTTTTTCTCTTCCAAATAATTACTCTCAAAAAGCTCAACCGCCTCGAATTGCTCAATTCACGACAAGGAAGGTCGGTTATAAGGTCGCAACTCCCAGGCAGCTTATATTGAGTTTAGCAAAAACTGGTCGCAGAGGCGGTGGCCATCTTTTGCAGACCTCTTAAGGGGGCAGGCGGCAATTGACTTTATATTTTGTAAGCGTGAACGTTTACTACCTGAAATCCTGCTCATTTTTTTACCCGATGATATTCGGCTATTAATTGTTTTATTAATTCGAGTAAATTTTAAGTACTAGGTTGAATTATATCAAATAATTTAAAAATTTTGTTCTATAAAGCTAAAATTTCCTTTTTAAAAATTTTATCATCCGTATTAAAGATATATTTAATATTATAAATATATTTAATTAACTTTTAAAAATATATTTATAAAATATTTCATTATCTTCTATAATTTTATCAATATATAATTATATGATTATATTTATAAAAATGATAAAATATTTAGAATTAAACACATGATTTAATTTTGTATAAAAATGTTTACTGCCTAAATTATATTTATATAACTAAAAAAATTTCTCTATAGCATCATTTTTTTATAAATTTGGTAGTATTTGTATGAATTTTATAGATAAAAATAACTTTTTGTATCTAATAATTATTTAAGAAGTTTATTTTCTGCTTTTTTTCATTTTATGCATCATAATAGATATGAATATGAAGTTTTATATTATTATAACATATTAAAAATATATAAATTAATATGATTAATTAATTTTAAGTAGTTATAAAATTGGATTGTATCAGTAATTCATCAGAAATTTTAATTTCTTCAACTAATAAATTAACTTTTTTACTTGTAAAAAAACACTGCAATTATAAATTTTATATCATTTTTATTTAACAAAGAACGTAAATTTTTATCATTATAGAAATCTTTGTCTATGACCACTGTCAGCTTTGATGTTCCTACTATTGACTCAAATTATTCTATTATAATATATAAAGTAGCAATATCAACCATATTATCATTATAAATAATTTGATAAACAGGTAAATAGATAGTTAATAGAATAAAAATAAATATTAACTTGTCTAAAAATTTTATTTTGTTCTTTTCTATCCTATAGTAAAAAAATACGGGATTTTAGGCAACTCTTTATATATTAATTGGCTCAGAAGTATATTATAATATTCAAAAGGAGAGGAAGACTGTTTCAATCTGGGTTAGCCCAGCAGGACAAAAGTCAAGAGCTTCACCTCGACCGTCTTTCGAGGTTTACGCTTGGTTCGGCCGGGCTTTAAGACTTGCATCCGGAGACTCAGCGGCTGGAAAAATATGTCTTTCTCTGTACGGTCCGGATGTCATGAACTGTATTTCAGTCACCCGGCAGTCACACTAGCCAAAGACATCCATCAGGCCCAGAAAACCGGGCTGACGGTCCTGGGCGTACATAGCGGCCAGAGCCGAAGGGACGTCTGCCTTTGATTTTAAACTGTTAATGCTTTTGGCATTTTGGCGGGTAAAAAATACTGTGGCCACCAGAAAGTTCAAATCACCCTGAACCGGCTGAAAGTAAAGACGCTGATCGTGGACCACGGCGGGCAGAAAAAGCCCTTCTTCTTTCAGACGTCCCAAAACCAAGGCCGGGTTGGGATAGTGGTTAAAATTTTTGTTCAGATAACGGATATCCCGGGGTTGAATATCTTTGAGGCGGAAACTTTCAATCATCACATCCCGGCCTAAGACTTCGTCATAAGCGCACATGCCCCCCTTGATAGGCCGCTCGGGATTGTTGCCTAAGATCTCCATGACCATGCCGCAGCCTGCCTGGCCGCAGGCTACTGCCAACCCCAGGGTTTCAAAATCCAGAGCCCTGGTCAGATAGTCCAGATCTTCTATATTATAAGAGACCAGATCCCAGGACTCCTCTAAAAGCTTAAAAAACTCCCAGTCTCTTAAATACTGAAAACTGTCCTCCTGGCCACCGATTGCTATTTGCCGGAAAACCTGCTCATCCATGATCTTTTGGATGGCCATGGCCCCGTGGTTGTGAAGTCTTCTGGGCGAATTCTGATCAAAATACCAGTCACCGCCCGGTTGGCGGTTTAATCCGTAAAAAGAGGCCTGGGCTAAGAAAAGAAAATTTTCCGGGGGAATGAGGGGGCTAAATGTCTTTAAAGTCAGCCTGACAGTCTCATTAATGCTGTCCTGAGAAGCTATAATGAGCATCTTCTGCCGCCTTAAGACCCGGACCGGATCCTGACCCGATTCTTCGGACAGACGGTAGATTTCGAAAACCAGTTGGATTAGATGCCTGAGGCCAAGGGGCAAATTTTCCTGCTTTGGTCTGGGTTCACCGGAGAGTTCAGAAGACTTGACAAAAAACTTAGGGCCCAGTCCCAGACGGGTGCCCTCCCCGGCTGCCGTGTGTTCCCAGAATATCCGGCCGGATAAAACGGCCTCCCGCCCAAGAGCCAGCAAACGGCCTCGGTCAGGACGTTCTTCTAAAACCATCAGGCTTTGGGGCGCCTTTAAGTTATTTAAATTTGGATAGGCATTGACCGAGGCCAGAGCCGCCTCAACGGCCATAGGACTTTGATAGGAATCCAGATTTTCCCTGGCCCAATCCAGGCAGCTTTGACCGTAAGCGGCCAGATTAGCCAGTTTAGTCATTACTACTCAACACTACTCAACCAGAGTTTTTTGAAAGATCTCCATAGTTCGGGCCACAGCCGGACATTTTTCATCTAAAAAAGAGGTCGGTTTTCCGGCCTGATCGGTCTGGTAGATATTGTCGTCATCCGGAATCACCCCGGCCAGTTCCATGGATTCCTGTTTAATCAGATCTTTGACTTCCCTGGGCACCTCTCCCCGGGTCCGGTTTAAGATCAGATATTTATGCTTAATGGTGATCTTCAGCTCGTCCACCAGGCGCCAAATCCGGACAGCCGCAGTAAAACCCCGCCGGGAGGCATCGGACACCACATAGAAGATATCCATATACCGGGCCGTCAGGCGGGAGATGTGCTCCATGCCGGCTTCATTGTCAATGACCTGGTAGGGGTAATTTTTTAATGTTTTATCCAAAACAGCCGCCAAAATGGAGTTAGCCGCGCAGTAGCAGCCGGATCCTTCGGGCTGTCCCATGACCACGAGGTCAAACGCATCGCCTTCGACAATAGCTTCCTGGGTCCGTAACTCAATTAAGGTATCTTTGGTAATGGACACGTTGCCGACCGAAGATTTCATTTCTTCCCGGGCTTCGGATAAAGTCCGATCGTAGGTCATACCCAGAACATCGGCCAAATTGGCGTTGGAATCGGCATCCACAGCTAAAATAGGCACTTTCCCGATTTTGGCCAGATAACGGACGGCCAGTCCGGCCAGGGTGGTTTTGCCGGTGCCGCCTTTACCGGCCATGCCAATGATTAAGGACATACTATCTCCTAAATATATATAAGGCTTACGCCTGCTAAATTATAACCATTTTATTTTACAAGTCAAAAAGCCAGATTCTTGGGAGTCCGAGGGAAAGGAATGACGTCCCGGATATTACTGACCCCGGTCAGCATCATTAAAAATCTCTCGAAGCCCAGCCCGAAACCGGCATGAGGTGTCGAGCCCCAGCGGCGGCTGTCCAAATACCACCAGTAAGGCTCTGTCTTAAGGCCCAGTTCGGCCATCCGGCTTAACAGAACTTCCGTTCTTTCTTCCCTTTGGCTGCCGCCCACCAGTTCGCCGACTTTGGGCACCAGAAGATCCATGGCCGCCACCGTCTGTCCGTCGTCATTTAAGCGCATGTAAAAAGGCTTAATCGTTTTAGGATAGTCAAAGACAATGACCGGGGACTTGAAATGCTCCTCACACAGAAACCTTTCATGTTCCGTGGCCAAATCGGCCCCCCAAAAAGGCGAAAACTCAAACTTCCGGCCCGAATCAGTCAAAATCCTGATCGCCTCGGCATACGGTATCCGGGGGTAGTCCGAATACAGCAGACCGTTCAGCCGATCCAGTAAGCCCTGCTCAATAAACCGGTCAAAGAGAGCCAGATCCTCGGCGCACTCATTTAAGGCAAAACGAACCACGGACTGAATCAAATTCTGGGCCAGGCTCATGTCGTCAGAAAGATCAAAGAAAGCCGCTTCCGGCTCAATCATCCAAAACTCAGCTGCGTGACGGGCCGTGTTGGAATTCTCGGCCCGAAAAGCCGGACCGAATGTATAGACCCGGCCTAAGGCGTGGGCCAACAGTTCGGCCTCCAATTGGCCGGAAACCGTTAAAGCTGCATATTGGCCGAAAAAATCGTCTTTAAAGGACGTCCCGCCTCCTTCTTTTAGGGTGGTGACCCGGAACATCTCCCCGGCTCCCTCGGCGTCACTGCCGGTAATGATGGGGGTATGGACATAAAAAAATCCCTTTTCCCGGAAAAACCGGTGAACAGCCCAGGCACATTCGCTTCTGATCCGGAACATGGCCCCGTACTTGTTTGTTCTGGCTCTTACATGGGCCATTTCCCTTAAGTACTCATCGGTCTGCCTTTTTTTCTGCAGCGGATAATCGGCTCCGGCCGGTCCGGTCAGGACAAGATTTTTAGCCTTAAGATCCCAGGCCTGGCCCCGGCCCTGACTTTCCACCAGATCGCCTTCGACTGCCACGGCCGAGCCGGTAGTTATATCTTTAATCAAATCATAGCCTTTGGCTGTAGACTGAACTACAACCTGTAGGTTGGCCAGGCAGGAGCCGTCATTGAGTTCCAAAAAAGAAAAATCCCGGCTGTCCCTTTTGGTCCTGATCCACCCCCGGACCGTCACCTGGGGCAGAGAGGATGAAGAACTGAGAAGCTCTTTGACCGAAAAAGACGGACTGTTTTTAAAATGATTCATCTTGTTTCCCTGATACAGGATTAAAATGCCCGGGTTTATCCGGAATCAAGCCGGACATATTATAGAGCAGGAAGACCAATATTTCCCCCAAATAGAAAAAAGGCCAGTAAAATAAAGAGGTTAACGCAGATGTTAAAAGGCTCCATGTTCATTGTATCCAGGTTTAAAAAGGCCTTGGCCAAAAATTTAAAATTGACATAAAGCGGGGATTTGATATAACGGACCAGCATTTAGGGTCTGGCCTGAAAAACACGCTAAACGCAAAATTTTGGCTCATGGCCAAACAATAACGATATTTTTCAGCTGTTTCAGTAAAATCAGAGGTATACTGTGATTTTTCCTTGGGGAGCGGTTATCAATGCGGCGGTCATAGCGGCCGGAGCTTCCGTGGGACTTTTTATCGGCGACCGGCTGCCGGAGAGGATCCGGTCTCTGGTTTTTCAGCTTTTCGGGCTGTGTCTCCTGGTCATTGGCCTTAAGATGGCCCTGGACAGCCAGAACTTCATCCCGGTGATTTTAGCCGCTGTTTTAGGGGCAGTGGCCGGTGAACTTCTAAAACTTGGCGAGATTTTAGAAAATCTGGCGGACCGGCTGAAAAGTAAAGTCAAATCCAAAAACCCCCTCTTTACCGACGGACTGATTAACGCTTCAGTCATGGTCTGTGTCGGGGCAATGGCCATTGTCGGTTCCTTTGAGGAAGGCTTAGGCCGCGGCCGGACAACAGTCTTCACCAAAACCCTGATTGACTTCTTTTCCACTCTCATCCTGGCTTCCAGAGCCGGATCGGGAGTTATCTTCTCCTCTGTGGCGGTCTTAATCTACCAGGGCGGCCTTATTGTTCTGGCCACGGTTTTAGCTCCCCTGCTGTCCCCGGCCATGGAGAACTGCCTCCAAAGCACCGGCGGCCTTCTGGTCATGGCCATCGGAGTCAATATGCTGGGTTTTAAGCCGGCCATAAACATCTCCAGCACTCTGCCGGCTCTGATTTTTGCCGTCTGGCTACCGTCATTTTTCTGACCGGCAGTAGTTATTTGACTTCAACCAGCCTGTACTTATTTTGGCCGAGGCCGACTTTAACGGCATGGTCGATCTGCTCACGCCAGTTGGTGGTGGGGTGAATACTAGTGAAAAGATCTGAACCGTCCTGAACCCTTTCGGCCAAAATGCTGTTGGCCAGACCGGCGGCTTTATTGACCGCCTCAATCGAAGCCAGGTCCAAAGCCACAGGATCGAAGGAGGCATACATGCCCAGATCCGGCACGACGGCTGCGTCGTTTTCCTCATGGCAGTCGCAGAAAGGCGAAACCTGGTTAATTATGTTGATATGAAAATTGGGTCTGTCCTGGACCACGGCCAGAGCGTACTCGACGATTTTGCAGTTCAAAGTGCTGTTGGCCGAATCCCAGCTGTTGGTAATGGCGTGGAAAGAGCAGGCGCCCAGACAGCGGCCGCAACCGACGCATTTGCGGTGATCTATGTGCGCTTTTTTAGTTTTAAACGTAAAAGCGGCCTGAGCGCAAAATTTGGAGCACGTCTTGCAGCCGGTGCAGAGATTGGGCTCGACTGAGGGTTTGCCGTCATTGTGCATGACCATCTTGCCGCCACGGCTGCCGCTTCCCATGCCCAGATTCTTGATGGCCCCGCCGAAGCCGGTCAGTTCGTGGCCTTTAAAGTGGTTTAAGGAGACCACTATATCGGCATCCATAATGGCCCGGCCGATGAAGGCGCTTTTTACTGCCTGACCGCTGGGAACAGGCACTTCCACGTCATCTGTACCCCTCAAACCATCGGCAATCAGGACCTGGCAGCCGGTCGATAAAGGGCTGAAGCCGTTTTCATAAGCCGCCTCAAGGTGAGCTAAAGCGTGAGTCCGGCGGCCGACGTATAAAGTCCCGCAATCGGTCAGAAAAGGCCGGCCGCCCAGCTTTTTAATGTGATCCGACACGGTCTTGGCAAAATTAGGCCGCAAAAAGGCCAGATTGCCCGGTTCCCCGAAATGGATCTTAATAGCGCAAAAACGATCATGAAAGTTGATCTTATCTATTCCGGCGGCAGTAATCAGGCGACTCAGCTTTTTTAACAAACTGTCGCCTAATTTGCAGCGCATGGTGGTATAAAACACCTCAGACATGCTAATGGATTCTCCTTCAAACTATCGGACTGCGGTCCGAGCCTAAGCCAGAGAGCGGGCCAGAAAATCGCTGGCCAGAAAACCTTTTTCAGTGGGTTTGTAATAAGCGCCTGTATTGGCCAGATAGCCTTCTTTAGCCAGAAACTCGGCTTTGTCCAGATCTTTGAGCCATTTTAAAGGCACTCCCTCGGCCAGACGTAAAGCCAGCATGATCCTTTCGGTCTGGGCCTGCTCGAAAGTAATATCTTCTATAAAATTGACGGCCGTGTGGCCGTTAGCCAGAGCCTGTGCCCATTTGTCCACCGAAGATACGTTGGAAGATCTTCTGGTGCCGTCAAATGAATGGGCTGAAGGGCCTAAGCCCAAATAGTTGTCCCGGTGCCAGTACTTAAGGTTATGACGGCACTGGGCCCCTTTTTTGGCCAGATTGGATACTTCATATCGCCCGAACCCCCGTTTTTTTAAAAATGAGCCGGTCTTTAAAAACATATCAGCAGCCAGATCTTCCGGCACTGCTTCAAAAAGGCCGCTTTTTATGGATTCGGCCAGCGGCGAACCGGGAGCTAAAGTCAGGCAGTAGGCCGAAATATGTTCGGCTCCGGCAGCTGCGGCGGTTTCCAGCTCATCCAGCCAGTTCACTAAAGTCTGGCCGGGCCAGGCAAAGATTAAATCAATGCTTAAAGGCAGTTTACTTTTGCGGACTGAACTTATGGCTCTTTGGATGTCCTCAGGTTTATGGGACCTGCCCAAAGGGCCGGTCAGAGCTTTTTCCTGAAAAGACTGAACCCCCAAAGACAGCCGGTTGACGCCAAAACTGGCCCACAACTCAGTTTTATCATCGGTTACGTCTTCGGGATTGGCCTCTAAAGTAATTTCGGCTTTAGAGCTTATTTTAAACCTGTGAATAATTGCTTTCAGAGTCAAAAGCTCTTCCGGGGCCAGCAGGCTGGGACTGCCGCCGCCCAAATAAACTGTGTCAAAAAGATAAGTCCAGTAAGGGGATTGGTGGCTGACTTCAATGTCCAGAGCGTTCAGCCACAGAGGTATCTTAGTCAGATCGCTTACGGAAAAGAAATCGCAGTAAGGGCACTGACGCAGACAAAAAGGGACATGGACGTAAAGACCGGGATTCATCAGTTCTTTGGCGAGCTAACCCCTGGCGGAAGCCGAGGACAAACGCCACCTCCTTACGCTTAGTTCAAACCGAAAAGTATCACTGCCTGTCCGCAATAACAAAAATTCAGGCCTGCCGGCAGGCTTATCTGCAACCCCAGACTTCCGGAGGGCGGAAATAAAGACCGAAGCCTGTCTGAACCTGACGGAAAAGACCGCCGGCCTCAGCCTTCGCGGTCTTCCGGCGGACTGTTACTTTAATTTCAATTTGAGGCCCGCCGCCACCAAAAAAGCCTCATCGGCCCGGGCAGCAACTGACTGGTTAATACGGCCCAAAGCGTCCCGGTAAAACCGGCTCAAAGGATCCATAGGCACGAGGCCTGAACCCACTTCACCGGAGACCATAATCACCGGGCCAGGATATCGGTCAACCGCCTCAAGCAGTTCCTCTGTCTTCCGGCCCAAAGGTTCAAACTCAAAAGGCTCGGTCATCTGTTCCAGCAGATTACTGAGCCACAAAGTCAGACAGTCCAGTAAGACCGGACTGGAGCCGGCCAGAGATGAAACAGCGGCAGCCGGCTCTAAGGGCGCTTCCACCGTCCGCCACTGGGGGCCGCGTTCTGCCTGATGGTTTAAAATCCTCTGCCGCATCTCCTCATCCCGGCCCTGAGCCGTGGCCAGATACACCCGAGGACCGGGCCAGATCTCAGCCAAAGCCAGTGCCGCCCCGGTCTTACCGCTTTTAGCCCCCCCTAAAAAGAAGTACAATCGGCCCAAAAAGCCGCCTCCCAGGCAAAATAATAAGGATACTAAACTCATAAGAGGCCTTATTTTAACAAAGACTCCCATCTGATACAACAGCCAAAATTAAGGCTGTTGTAGGACAGGCTTAGAAAATCCGGAGAAAAACCTGAAGGCACAGATTAAAATTTTTTGAGTTTTATTCTATTGTAAAATAAATCTTTTGGCCGAAATTGAATATTTTGCTATAAAATAAATACCATTTAACTTTGTCCTATCATCATAAATGACCCGGATCCGGACATCCTGCTAAGTCTTGTAAAAAAGCTGACTGTAAATTTAGT
This sequence comes from Deltaproteobacteria bacterium, assembly GCA_031264185.1. Taxonomy (GTDB): domain Bacteria; phylum Desulfobacterota; class Desulfarculia; order Adiutricales; family Adiutricaceae; genus JAIROO01. Next base: position 7,352 of record JAISEL010000083.1, on the reverse strand, counting down.
TTTTTCTTTATGGCTCTCCGCATGTTAAGCCGGACTTTAAAAACAGAGATAAAAACGGTAATTATTAAGCCTGTTATATTATATAAACAACCCTACCCTGAAGAACAGGAGCTGTATGGCCAGCCTGCGAAGGCATCCGCAGGCAGTTTGCTGTATCCGACGGCTCTGCGGAAAAAAACCGAAAGCCGACGGCGAAATCTCAGGCCTGTCCGGGACAGACAAGCAGTCTTCGGCAGACACGGTACGCTTCATTGTTAACTTACAGCCAGACTTCAAAAAAAGCAAAATCCACACTTAGTTTCCGGTTCAAAACGACTTAAACCAACGGCCAACAGTCCGCCACCTCCCGGTGACGAGTCGTCAAAGTTTTCGCCGGGAAAAATTTTATGTGAAATTTTTCCGATATTTAATCAAAATTCAAGTCAATAAATTTATAATCGGCTTTTTATTTTTTAACTTTAGTCATAAATACTTGTTTTCGACAACAGCCGGAATGTAGACATCGGCTGATCTAATCTATATAATGTGGGATGATAAATCTGTCTGATCGCAACTGTTCAGACCGGTAATTTCAGCCTAACCTTCGGCGACCTGTCTTCCGGCTACAGCCATAGCCTGGCCTTCGTATGCCGGCCGGTGGATTATTATTGACCCTGTCAAAACTTTAAGTCTCCGGCCAGGTTAACCTTTTTGGATTTGCTAACAGTTTCTGTTTGATCTATAAATATCTCTGGTCACCCAGGGCTATAAAATTTTCTTTCAGCTTAATTGAGGTCCATATGGAAATCAAAAGAAATCCTAAACTCCGGCTCCTCTTTGAGGAAAACGCCGACGAATTCAACACTCTGGTCCGTCAGGGCAAGATGCCCGATCTTTCCAACCAGAATATGAGCGATCTGGATCTTAGAAAATTCAACCTCAACAATGCCAATATGACCGGCTGCTACTTGAGGGGAGCTAACTTAGGCGGTCTGGACCTGTCCGGGGCCAACCTCGACGGAGCCAGCATCAAAAATGCTCAAATAAGCGGCTGTTTCTTCCCCCGGGGACTGTCGGCCACCGAGATCCATCTCTCTCACGATCTGGGCACCAGAATGCGCCAGTCGGGGAAATACAATAAACCCTCCTGACTTCAGACCTCTTTCGTTTTGGGCAGCTTATCCAAAGCCCCGGAAGCGTTTTAACAGCCGGAAGTCCAATTTTTAGCCTTTAGAAAACCGGATGCCCGGCAGCGCCCGCCCGAAGACAGGAAGCGGCAAGACTTCCGGTTCTTCCAGCCCAGCCAAAAGCCGGCGAAGGATTTAAAAGGCGCCCTGCGCCGGTCATAATTTGGCCGGCTGCTAATCTTTAGTCCAGACCGATAAATACCAGACAGACATTTGCTTTATACCCAAAAGCTTTTGCCTGCCCGGACCTGAAACCGGCTTTCTGACCGGTCCCGGAAGGATTCCGCATGGAAAAACGTCTTTTCAAAAGTATTGGGCAAGAAATATCTCTTTTAGGTTTTGGTCTCATGCGCCTGCCCATCTTAAACGGCAATACCGAAGAAATTGACTATCCCCTGGCTCAGGCTATGGTCGATATGGCCCTGGAAAACGGAGTCAACTATTTTGACACAGCCTGGATCTACCACAAAGGTCAGAGCGAAGTCTTGGCCGGCCGGGCTCTGTCCCGTCATCCCCGGAACAAATATAATCTGGCCACCAAACTGCCCTTGTGGGAAGTGGACAGTTTTGAGACAGCCGAAAATATCTTCAAAACCCAGCTGGAAAAATGCCGGACCGACTACATTGACTTCTACCTTATGCACAATATTGACCAGAAAAGTTTCCGGGTCATGAAGGATTTAGGTCTGTACGACTATTTTCTTCAGAAAAAGAAAGAGGGAGTAGTAAGACATCTAGGATTTTCTGTCCACGACTCCCCCAGCCATTTAAAGGCCCTGACCGACCAGTTTGACTGGGATTTTGCACAAATCCAGCTTAACTACATTGACTGGGATACCTTAAAAGCCCGGGAAATGTACGGCCTTCTGGAATCTAAAAATATCCCTGTCGTGATCATGGAGCCTTTGCGGGGCGGATCTCTGGCTGCCCCGGACGCCAAAACCCGGGATATTTTTCAAAAATCCGCTCCTGACAACAGCGTCGCCTCCTGGGGAATCCGTTACGCCGCCTCTTTGCCGGGCGTCATGACCGTTCTGAGCGGTATGTCTAAACTTGACCAGCTGGAAGACAATTTAAAAGTCATGAATAATTTCACTCCCCTGAGCCAGGAAGAGCGGCAAGTCTTAGAGGAAGCGGCCAAAGCCTACCGGGCCTCTCACGCCATCCCCTGCACCAGCTGCCGTTACTGCGAAGATTGCCCTCAGGGTGTAGACATTCCGACCAATTTTGCCATCTACAACCAGTATAAAGAAATGTCGATCTCCGATCCTGTTGCGGCCCATCTGGTCTTTGAAAATAACCAAAAATCTCTGCTGGTCCCTGAAAGAGCCGACCAGTGTGTGGCCTGCGGGGAGTGCGTCAGCCACTGCCCTCAGAGCATTAACGTTCCTGTATTTCTTAAAGAAATTGCCGATTTTTCGGCGAGTTTACATCAATAAATTTTCTGGTGATATATGAGAAAATCTCTCTCCGCGTTTGGAGCCTCAGTCTGTTTGTCCATCTTAATCCTGACCGCCTTATGCCTTTCCGGATTGGCCCTCAAAGCCCAAGACAGCCGGGACGAGGACAAGCTGCCGGCCGGGTATACCCGGGATGAGCTGGGCAACGTTCTGCCCACTTCCGTTTACCCCCTTTTAAGCGCCGAAACGGTCAATGAAAGGATCGTCCTGGCCAAATGCCCCTATTACACTCTTTCCTTAAAAAGCAGTTACCCTGACCTGACCGGCGATCAAAAGGTCGACGAACTAATAAAAATGAAGTTCCGTCAGTCCATTAATGACCGGAAAGCTTTGATGCTGGAAGATTTCGGTTCCGGGGAGTGCCCGGCAGATGCCGAAGCCGACGACGACCGGGGGCAGTCCGAGCAGACGACCTCTTTTACTGCTTACGGACCATCCAACCGGTATCTTTCAGTGGTCTACCAGACCTTTGAGTATGCGTCCGGGGCGGCTCATCCCGATACCAGCTACCAGACCGAGACTTATCTGGTCGGCCAGGGAAGGGTGATGACCATTTTCGATCTGTTTCAAGATCCCCAGAAGAGCATACCCCAATTCTGGGATTACGTGGGACCAAAGTGGTGTGCCTATAACAAAGATTACAGCGCCCTGCCCAGCTACTATTCCTCAGCCGGCATAAACCTCAAATGCCCGGCCGGGGGGCAGGCACCGCCTCTGCCCGATGTCCTGAAAAACGCCGATCCCAGTCTGGCCGCTCTGGGCAACCCGGTCTTTACAGCCGAAGGCCTGACTTTAGTATTAGGTCCCTATGAAGGCTGGTCCTACGCCGACGGCCCCTCCAGCCTCAATGTCCCTAAAGACGTTTTACTGAAAATTGGCGCATCCCCGGCAATCTGGCAAAACGGCCCGGCTAAACAGACAACCGGGCTGTCAGGGCCGAAGGCTAAATAATTTTCGAACTTTTTTAAAAAAGTTTTTTGGCCGGAACCGTTGGAGTTCCGGCCAAACCGTTGACAATAATTTCTTTAAATGGGAAAATATACCAAGACATCCTATAACTATAGTCTGTTGAGGTAAACACAAATGCTCCGGTCAGTCATTAAATCCTTCTTTTTCTCCCTGATCCTGGCCGTTATCCTGATGGGCAGCCAAACTTCCCTGACTCTGGCGGCTTTAGAGCCCAACCGGACGGCCCCGGTTCAGTCTCAGCAGCAGAATCCGGTTCCTTTACCGAACCTCAATCAGCCTCCGGCCGCAGTCCCTAATCCCCAAATCGTTCCAGCGCCTAAAGCCGAAGTCCAGCCCCCTCCTCAGGAACCCCAAACAGCCCAGATTAACCCGGTTGACGATGCGGATATCAACGCCTTGTATACCGGCCAGGTTAACAGTAACGGCAAAGCCGAAGGCCGGGGTTTAGCCAAAGGGCGGGACAGCTACGTAGGCGACTTTAAGAACGGCAAAAAAAGCGGTTACGGAGTATACATCGATCAACGCTCCGGTCTGCGCTACGAAGGTCAGTTTGCCGACGATCTGGCCAACGGCCAGGGCATGTCTTTATTTCCCTCCGGCTGGCTGTATGAAGGCGGGTTTAAAGACGGTCAGTTCTCCGGCCAGGGCACTCTGCGCCTCAGGAACATCTTCAACTACACCGGCACGTTTTTGAACAACAATTTCGACGGGGCCGGTATTTTCGAGCAGTACGGCGTAATCAAGATCATCGGCCATTTCAAAAGCGGCAAACTTAACGGGTTTTGCACCGTAACAGTTCCTGACGGCAGCGGTTATCAGGCTGATTTTGTCAACGGCCAGCCCCACGGACAGGCTCTGTTCTTTAACTATCAGGGACAGGAAAACTACACGACTGTTTTTGACAATGGCAAAGAAACAGGTCCCCGGCAAACCATTGCCAATAGTTCCCGCCGCAATACCTGAACCCAAAAAGCCAGAACCTTTTACGGGGCTTGTGATATTTCAGGGCGGCCGATGCCGCCCTGATTATTGACCCAAAACCCTGAATTCTCTGCTTTTCATAAGCTTCCCCCGGTAAATAGATCATCATACTAAAACTTTTTCTTAGGCTCTGCGGGCCCAACTGCCTGTTCTCCGAGTTGAGCACCTGAGTTTAGTAAATACCGGTAATTATTACATATTACTGCCGTTCAAAAAACGTTGAAAAACTCGGCTTGTCCTGCCGGAATGATGGAATCACCTCACTCTGTTTACTTCATATTAGCCAGTCAAAAATACAATCATATAAACTAAAACCCAAGTTAGACAGTAAAAAATTTTTTGGGAGGAGCAGAAAATGCTAACGTGTTGAAAATACGTGGTTTTATTTCATGGGATGGGGTGATTTTGGCTTTTTTCCTCCAAAATGTTGTGAAACCTGGAGCTTTTCTAGTCACTTGAACCCTTGACAATACAAGCTTCCTATAATATTGTTGTTGTCAAACCAGGAGGCCTTATGTATTTTAGAACTTCAACTGTCAAGGGAAGAACTTATCTCCTCTTGGTCGAAGGATACCGAGAAAACGGTAAAGTCAGGCAAAGGACTGTCGCCAGTTTTGGGTTATTGGAAGATGCCATTAGCTCAGGCAAACTTGAACGTCTTTTACTGTCAGGAGAGCGGTATGTGAAAAAATTAGGTTCTTCTGTCAGAGGCTGGAAACGCCGATATTACATCTCTCAGCACAAAAAAGACAGGACCTAATTTAATATTTAGAAAACTTTGGAGAAATTTAGGTATCAATAAAATGCTGGGTGGCTTGTTTTGATTTCTAATAAAGTCAAAAATTCACAAAAATGCCATCAAATTTATAGGAAAAAGAATACTGTAGAAAAAGCCTTTGAGTCATATAAATATAGTTTAGGTATTAAACGATTCTATATAAAATTAAATCATATGTTAAATTCTAAATCTTTTATCGCTTTTATATCTCTAATCATAAAATTACACATTGATAAAGTTATTAAAGATAATAAAATGTTTTCTAAATATACTTTCAATAATTTAATAAAACATATTAGTGATATTAAATACTTTTTTAACGCTAAAAATGAAGTGTTTATAAAGTAAATTTTATCTTCACAGAACGAAATTTTTAAATCATTTCCTATAACACAATTTAATACTAAAAATTTACTTAAATAAATAAAATTATTGTGATTAATATCCGAATATCATCTGGTAAAAAAAGACCGGGATTTCAGGTAAGAAAGGCGCGGAGACTCTAACTGACATCGAACAACTGCTTCAAGCGGTGATTGGCAGCGGAGGCAAAGACAATGACTTCAAGCAGATCGCCAAAAACCTTAGTGTCACAATTGATAAAATCGGCATTGAAAACCTGACGATAGATGATGTTATTACCCCGGCGGATAATTTTGATACAAACAAATCACCATAAGGTAAAATCAATAAAGAAATAGATTATCATAATAATCCGCCGAGGTAATAAGGCAATCAAGGGCATCGGCGATGCCAAAGCTGCAGTTGTATTTGCCGCCTTAGAGTACTGGAAGAGAAAATTTGCGAAAAAGACCCGCCCGCTAATCGATAACACAGAAAAAGCTGTGGAGCAATTTGATTTCATCAGGAACAAAAAGCAGGAATACTTCGTTATGCTCACACTTGATGGTGCAAGACGGCTTATATAAAAACCCATACAATATCGGTTGGCACGCTTACGGCTTCGCTCGTTCATCCGCGAGAGGTATTTGCGCCCGCAATGGAAGATAGGGCTGCCTCCATAATCATCGCCCACAATCATCCGAACGGTTCTCTTGATATTGGCAATAAGGATAAGGAAGTTACCAAGCGGATAAATGATGCCGGAGAGTTGCTCGGAATTAGACTTGATGACCATATCATTATTGCCGGTGACGGTTTCGCTAGTGCGATGCAGTGAGTGGATCATAGCGAGCTGGGAAAGATATAATATAAGCAGGAGGATGAAGATATGCCGACGTTAAAAAAGCTGCTTGTGGCAGAAGCAACCGAATATGAGTTCAAGTCCGCTGCCGAAGCGAACAAGCCGCGCAGTTGGCTGAAAACCGTGAGCGCATTTGCCAACGGCGTGGGCGGCAGCATATACTTCGGCGTGTCCGACGATGGTATTGCCATCGGATTGAGTAACGCACGGAAAGCCGCCGAACAGATTAGCGAACTAATCGAGGCGAGAATCGAGTCTGCCATCAAAAACATTATGCTTGAGCCGCTGAACGCTGATGGCAGGGACATCCTTCGTGTCCAGATTTCCGGCGGAGCGAATACGCCCTATTACTATTACCCCGGCGGATAATTTTGATACAAACAAATCACCATAAGGTAAAATCAATAAAGAAATAGATTATCATAATAATCCGCCGAGGTAATATACCGGTGACGGCACAAAGATCGCCTACTATCATCGTATCGGGAACGAGTCTGCCAAGCGCCAGCCGCAGTCCTTAACGAACTGCTCCTAAAAGGGCTTCACCAGACCTTTGACGCCCTTGAAACAAAGTATCGGTTTTCGGATTACAGCTATACACTGTTCGAGGCGACTTACAAGCAGAAGACTGGATTTGCCATTGATAAGCCGAGAGACTATCGTTCTTTCGGAATGCTGATGGGCGATGACACGCTGACCTATGTGGGCGCGCTTTTTGCAGACCAATGCCCGATTTACCAATCGCGGGTATTCTGCACCCGTTGGAACGGTCTGAAAAAGGGTGGGCTTTATGT
>JAISEL010000051.1 GCA_031264185.1 Deltaproteobacteria bacterium | reverse complement strand
GGCAGCGGCCAATAGCTGTTCCATATTTTTTGTGCGGTACTTAACGCCATAATTTGTGTCGGCCTTAAAATTTTTCCGGGCCGAAATCCGCAAAATTAAGGCGGCTGAAGGAGTATTGTCCAAAAAATCTTTTCCATCAATTCCTAGATCCAAATACTCGCTAGTTTTATTACGTCTCCACTGGAACAGAAAATTTTGGGACTCGGGATGCCATTGATCCCTCCCAAAGATCTATACTTGAGGGCGGTGATTTTATTTCTCAGAGGCCATAATTAGAATTGCTGCCCCCGTCCCTTTTCTGTTGCTCAAGCGGAATCATTAACATATAATAGTTTTTTCCCCTGAACCCGTTTGGGCCATACTTAATGACTGTTTTTGCCTTTTCGTTTACCTGTATCTTTCAGCTAAAAAAGTTTAATGCCCATTTTCGGACCCAATAAAGGAACAAATCATGCCCCGCAAGACAACCGCCTACAGCCAGTACCTGGATATAGACAATTTAGGGCCCGCCAAAATTAAATCGCCCCTTTTGGGAGATAACCTGAGCGGAGCCAGGGCCACCGACGAAACCGTGGCCTGGGAGGCCTTTACTGACGACAGCCAGAGAATTTTAATGGATGCCTCCCTGGCTTCGGTGGCTAAATTTAAAGACGAAGGCTCGGCTCCGGCCAGCTTTGAGCAGGCCGGAGCCAGACGCCAGATTTATTTTGATCCATCCAAGGTCCGAGCCGGAATCTTAACGGCCGGCGGTTTATGCCCTGGCTTAAACGATGTCATCAGGTCTTTGGTCATGACCCTTTTTTACCGTTACGGGGTCCAGAATATTCTGGGCATAAAGTACGGCTACCAGGGTCTTATTCCGGCCTTTGGGCACAGTTTAGTTCAATTAACTCCCATGCTCGTTTCCGAGATTCATCAGTTCGGGGGAACTATCCTGGGTTCCTCTCGGGGGGATCAGTCGGTGGAGGAACTGGTTGATTCCTTAGAACGCCTGAACATGAATCTTTTATTCTGTATCGGCGGCGACGGGACACTGCGGGGCGCCCACGCCGTATATGAAGAGATAAAAAACCGAGGTCTGAAAATCTCCATAGTCGGGATTCCCAAAACCATTGATAACGATATCAGCATGGTCTCCCGCTCTTTTGGTTTTGAGACCGCTGTCGCTGTGGCCACAGAAGTTATACGCAGCGCCCATACCGAAGCCTTAGGCGCTCCCTGGGGAGTGGGCTTAGTCAAGCTAATGGGACGGGACTCGGGGTTTATCGCCGCCACAGCCGCTTTAGCCCGCGGCGACGCCAATTTTGTGTTAATTCCGGAAGTGGATTTTGATGTGGAGGGCCGGGGGGGACTTTTAGATAAGCTCCAGGATCGTCTGAGAGCCAGGGGGCACGCTGTTTTAGTGGTGGCCGAGGGAGCCGGTCAGAAGTTTTTTGAGACCGAAGCGATCATTAAGGACGCCTCCGGGAATACTCTGCACAAAGATATCGGCCAGTTCTTAGCCGACCGCATCAGGAAATTTTTCCAGGACATTAATCAGGAACTGAACTTAAAATACATTGATCCCTCATACATCATCCGCAGCGCTCCGGCCAATTCCAGCGACCAGGTTTTTTGTTCCTTTTTGGGCCAGAAAGCTGTCCACGCAGCCATGGCCGGCAAAACTGATCTTCTAATCGGCCAGTGGAATGACCATTTTGTTCACGTGCCCATTGCCTTAGCCATAGCCGAAAGAAAAAAAGTCGATCCCATGGGCGAACTTTGGAACAGCGTTCTGGAAAGAACCGGTCAACCGTCCCTGGTAGCCAAAAACGCCTGACTTCAGGCGAAACATTATGGCAGAAAAGGCCTGATGGTCTTAAGCCAGACATTATAAGCCGGGGCCTGCAAATGGACCCCGTCAAAAGTTAAGGCCGCAGGCAGCTCCGAGTCCGAACCAAGAAGAGGAAAAAACAGGTCAATAAAAGTCACACCCTCTTTTCGGGCCGCTTCCGAAAGCTGCCGGTTAACTTCCCTGATGTAGCTATTTTTCAGCTTACGGGGCGGATTGCTGAAATAAGACTCCCTAACAGGAATTAAAGAACAGACAAAAAGCCCGACCCGGGGAGCTTTTTCTTTAATCTCCTGCCAAATTAAGACTGACTGTTCCACAATTTCACCGGCGCTTCGGCCTTGGCCCAGATCATTTATGCCTATTTGAAGAAATATGAAATCCGGTTTCTTTTCCAAGGCCTCATCCACCCTTGACCATAGCCCCGAAGTCGTATCACCGGGTACGCCCATATTATAGATCTCAGCCCCCTGTCTGAGCTGCCTCCACCGGCCTCCGGCGGTCAGACTGTCCCCGAGCATAACAATCGTAAGTCCGTCATGGGGCCATATGCCTTCTTCCCGGGCCAAGACCGAATCCTCTCCCCCAAAAAGCTGAACCAATAGCATTAAGGCCAAAAAAACGCCCGCCGGCCCAGAGAACTGCCGCACCTTACAGAGCCTTTGTCTCAGAAGCGTCTTTACCGGAACCTTCCCGGCCGCCGTCCGGACAGAGATCGCCAGGGGCAGAGGCTCCGTTAAAATGCTCTCCGGAATGATTATTATGACTGCGGTCTTCTTTGTACTTTATCTGGCGGAAGAAATAGACCGAAATCGGCACGCCTAAAAGCATTCCCCAGATGCCCATCAGACTGTGGGCAATGTATAAAATCATTAAAGTAATAACCGGGTTGATTTTCATAACCGAGCTGACAATCCGGGGATTTAAGATATAAGCCTCCACGGAGTGGATAAAGACAATCAGAAGCAGGGTCTTTAAAACCATTGGCACGGCGCCGACATTTAAAGCCACCAGCATGATGGGCACCGAGGAGACAAAAACCCCCAAAACCGGAATCAGGCCGCAGCAGAAAACCACTATGGAAAGAAGAGCCGTAGTTCCGGTGCCGATAATCTGAAGGCCGACAAAGGTCAGGCCCGTATTGATGGCCGAGATAAAGATCTGGGCCCGGAAATTCTCACCCACGACCTGGGCAAATCTGATAATGCTGGAACTGGTTTCCTCGTAGATGACCCTCAGCCTAGTTTCCCGAAGACGCCTGAACTTATGAATAAGATTGGGCAAATCCATCATAATTAAAAAACTGAAAAGTATGGCCAGAAAAAACCAGGACACGTATTTCCAAAGATGCTCCAAACCGCTCCTGCCCCATTTAAAACTCTGACTGATCAGGACTTCAGGGGAAAAGAAGTCTTTAACCCTTTCTTTATACGGCTCAAAAGCCGGATTTGAGCGGAAAAACTCATCCAGATGATTCCTTATTAATCGAACCGTATTCGGCAGACCCTCGGAAAAATTCCGGGCCTCTCTGATGACCTGGGGAAAAGCAAAAAGTATAAAGCAGATAATGGCTGATAAAAATATTAAATACAGAGTAATAACCAGAAATTTCCGCCTCTGCTTGGTCACCCGGTATAAAACCCTGGACAGGCTGTGAGCTATAAAACACATCACAAAGGTCAAAAAAATCAGCCCGAACATAGCCCGCATGAGGTAAATCAAAGCGAAAAAGGCAGTCCAGATGAGGATGACCCGGTTAACCTTGGCAAACTCAGAAATACTGAAAGACATAACTTAATCCGTTAAAAATTTTTTATGGCCGGATTCAGGCCGAACACTGGCAGGGCGGCAGCCCTCAGAGCTTTCAGGTTTATGGATAGAAGAAAATTCAAATAACCCGGTTAATAACTGCCCCGACCGAGGCCTGATCGGAAATCTGGGCCACCTGCCCCAGAGCGTTATAGTTCTGGGGCAGATAGTCTGAAGCATGATAATGGCTCTGGGCGTCGGCTAAGGCGCTGTAATTCTGTTTCGTCAGATCCGGGATGTGGCCGTTTAAATGGCGGCCGACTGAAACCGGGGCAATCTGGGGCGACAAATAGGTAGTCCTCTGCATGGGGCCGACCGAATTGTGAGCCATAGCCTGAGCTTCGCTCCGGGTCAGCAGCTGGGAGACATTGGTTCTTTCCGAGTGGAGAGCTGTCCTGAATGAGGCTGCGGCCGCGATTGACGATAAATTACCGCGATTGACCGGTCCGATCACAATATCACCTTCCAAAATTAAAGGTCAACAGGAACGTCACCCACATGAAACTCCACCCGCCGGTTTTTAGCCCGTCCCTCTTCGGTGTCATTGGTATCAACGGGCCGGGATTTACCGAAAGAGGCCACTTTAAGCTTATCAGCCGGAGCTCCGGACTTAACCAGCAGATCTTTGACCGCCTGAGCTCTTCTGAGGCCTAAATCCATATTATAGGCCTCCGTCCCTTTGTTGTCAGTATGACCGGCAATGGTCACCTGAGCCAGCTGGGGGTTATTGATTAAGATCTCAGCCGCCGCTTTCAGCCTAGGCTGAAAAGCGTATTTAACTTCCGCCTTGTCAAAATCAAAAAACTGAGCATAGGCGGCAATCCAGCAGCCCCGCTCGTCGGCCGGCGCTCCTCTGGGCGTCCCCGGACACTTGTCCCGGTCGTCGCAGACCCCGTCGGAATCACTGTCCCGGCAGGGAGGCAGATCCCGAGGCCCGAAAATCTCGGTCATCATGGTCTCAAAGGCGGCCTCATCTTCCAGTATAGTACAGATATTATAATCGTGCCCGCCTCCGGCTTTGGCCACAGCGGCGGCCAGTTTAGGCCCGGCTACGGACTGGGTGACATAATATGTATAAATTTTAGTATCAGAGCCAAATTCACGCCTTATGGAGCGGGCTTTGTCGGCCGGCTGGCCTGGATCGGCCGTCTCCTCAAAGTCCGAGACCATCAGTATAACCCGGGGGTTATTCATCTGCCGGAGTTCCTCTTCCGAAGCCACAAGAGCCGAACCAAAAGGCGAGATGGAGTCAGCTGCGTACAGGCGCCCTATGGCCGATTCCATGCCGGCCCGGTCGTAAGCAGCCGGTCCGAAGTATAAAGTCGTGTAATCTTTCCTGGTCCAGGCCTGTTTATAACCAAAAACCCTCAAGGCGGCCGTATAGGGATGACTGGGGATCCTCTGGTTCATCCGCCTTAAAAGGATATTAACCGCTTCCTGTTTAACCAGACGTCCAGGACAGGCCGACAGGCTTCTCATGCTGCTGGAGAGATCGGCCAGAATAATAAAGCCCTGGATCTTCATGGGTCCGGTCGGTTTGGCCGGAATAATAGTGGCCTGATTGGTCGGCGGCGGAGCCACTTGGGCGTCCGGCTGACCTGACCGGAAACTGCCTGCCTGACCCTGAGACGGAGCGGAAGCGTCAGAGCCGCCCGAAAGATCCGAAGGCTCCCCTGAGGTCCCGCCCGGAGAAGGCGTAAGGGCTGAGTCCGGCAGAACCGGAACATTCCGCAGATCTCTGTCCAAAGCCGAAGGCGGAGCTGCTGGCGGACTGACCGGCAGAGCAACAGGAGGACTGCCCGCGACCGGGGGATTAGCCTGAGAGGAGACCGAAGGACCGGCCTGAGCCGGCTGAGTAACCGGCGGCGGAACCAGACCTGAACTGCCCGAAGAATTGGAGGCACCGGGGGTTCCCCAGTCACTGTTCCCGGTTCCCGGCGGCGGCCAGTCTCCCTGGCCGGTACTGCCTGGCACCGAGCCCGGATTTTGGGGACCTACAGGCCAGTACTCCTGATTATTGGCAGGCGGCGCCTGAGAGCTGCCAGGAGGAGGAGGCCAGGAATCATCGGCCGAAGGCGGAATATTACCCTGAGCCGGAGGACTGGGCGGCAGAACCGGAACTCCGGCCAGATCTCCCCCTGAAGATGCCGGCGGAGGAGACGGAACATTGGTGGCCGGCGGACCCGGAGGGACATCCGGCGCGGCCGGAAGAACGGGAGATGACTGGGAACCAGAAGCCGCCGCCTCGGAACGGATAATATAGTCCTTCACCAGTTTCTGGCTCTTCAGAGCCTCGGCTGCTGCTCTGGCTTCGGCCCTGGTGTCAAAGGGACCGACCATAACATGGTGCCTTACACCCACTCCAGGCACATCCTCTGATCTTTGGAAAGACGGTACTCCCTGAGCCATGAGTTTATCGGCTTCCGATCGGGCCGCTTCTTCACTGGAAAGAGACATAATCTGAACTACGGCCTTATCCTGAGCCAAAACTTTGGAAGATAAATTGCCCAAAAACAAGGCCAACCAGCAAATACAAAGACTTATTATTAAAAATATTCTAGCCATTAAACTAACTTAAACCTCAAATTTTATGAAATGCTCCCGAAACGCCTAAAAATAAAAAACTAAAAAATTAAAAGGGCCGCCGATCAGGCTGAACTTAAATTAACTCCGGCGTAACCGTTCGCAGCCAGGGCCGCTTCCGTTCCCCCGCTTTCTATTCCCCGATCATTTTCGGCTTTGGCCGAACCCTGGAGGCCGTATTCAATTTTATAATCTGCAGGCGCTTAATTTCTGGAAGGCCGCCCTTACATCTCCAGGTTCAAACCTCCCGGCACCCCGTAAAAATTTTCGCTCGGATCTAACTCCAGGGTCCAGTTTTCCGCTTCCTCAAAAACGAGCAGGACATCGTTCCGTCCGGCGGCAGCCAGAGCTGTCTTATAGATTTTATTGTTCAGACCCTGGAATTTCAGGGCATATTTATTTTTCTCTGTCTGGTCCATGGCCTCCCGGACCGCCTCTTCCTTTTTCAGCCGGACTTCTTCCGGCGCAAGCGCCCGGCCTTTATCCTTTGTCCTGACATGCTTCATCTCAATGATGTAATCATTGCCGTCCCTGGTCTTCAGACGGACATCAAACCGGCCGTCCCCGACCGGGCCCTGGCAGTCCCAGGTCTGACCGGCCGTATTCACGGCCAGAAGGAAAACCGTATTGAAACAGGCTTCATACCCGAGTTTAAGCTCCCAGGGGAGAGCGGCCAGGAAGCTCCTGAAAGCGTTTTGGAAATCACCGGCTTTCTTCCTGATAAGCGCTTCCGGCACCGCCCTGGCCTGCCGTTTCATCAGCAAAGGGTTGTCTGTTGGACTGTCCAGGAACAGCCAAAGGACGGCCATGGCCGCTTCTGCGTCCAGATTGGGGGAACGCAGGTAAAACTTTTTTTTCCCGCTTCCTTTTTTCTCAGTCCGGCCGACTGTCAGGCAGCCGGCCTGGAACAGCAAAATTTTGGGGCTGCAGCCGGCGCCGGCATCTACGGCGTTTAAGCTGTCCGTGAGGAAATCGCGGCTGTTGAAAGCGGTCATGGATCCAAAGCCCTTCGAACAGCTCCCGCCGGCCGGTCAAAATAGCTTCTAAGGCGCTCACCAGGGAAGACTTGCCGAACCAGCGGGGACGGGAAAGAAAATAGGGCTTTTTGGTCTTGGCCGGCTGGCACAGAAGCTTCGTCTTATCGGCATAAACATAGTTCCCCAGGCGGATTTCCTCGAAACCGGCTGTCCCGTCTGGCAATTCTTTTATGTCATTCATGAACTCCGCCTTTTCAGTTCAGTCCGGCAGCCTGAGAAATAAATCCCTGGTGTAAAATCTAAAGTTTCAACTGTCACAGTGCACAGCATGGAAGGCAGGCTGACGGCGAAGCCGAAGAAGGAAACAGAGCGGGACAATCCTTTTTCGCAGACGGGACCTGCTTCTTTATCAGTCTGCCGCCGCCCGTACCGGCCGTGACGACTTTGCGGCCGGTTTTTCCTTCCGGCTCCTGACAGGCTTTTCCGGCGATGCCGCCGCCCTTCTTCCCGGCTTACTTGTTTTCATCAAAGCCGGCGGCGTCCGTAATTTCGGCGGTCTGGCGGACGGACAGTTAAGCCAGGGAGGTAAAGATGAGTTCCGCCCCGCTCATGCGGCAGCGCAGGTTACGGGTCTTGAGGCCCTTCAGGCTTTTGTGCTCCCTGACGCTGAGGCCTGCCCGCTCCTCATGAATAATGCTGTTAAGGACGGCGGACTCCATCCCTTCCCTGACCTCATGATCCTTCCAGTAACCGGTGAGCCTGATGCGGGTCTCCCGGCCCAGCATGCGCTGCTCTGTCCGCTTGGCCGGGCGGCCGTGTTTCTTCCGCAGCTCCCGCAGCCGGTTCAGGGCGATTTCGGGATCGGCCGTTTCTTTGATGCGCTCATAACCTGCCCTGGCCGAGGGCACGGACTGAACCAGACGCAGAAGCGTCCGCGCATCGGCCGCGCCGGTCAGACACATCCTGCCGCCTTCAGCCGGGAGCTTGAGTTGGTTGCAATTTGTAACCAGCTCAGAACCTTCCTTTTTGAGACGGCTTTTCAATACTTTCCAATAATTTCGGGCACGGCCGCGATTCGGCTGCTCAGTCAGCGCCTTGATTGCATCAATAGCTGAAAAGAACCAGGTTTCGGCCTTTTAGTAACAGACACGGCGTATTTCATGCTCTTCGGAAACGGCGATTTGCTTTTCCGTCATTACGGCTCCTGTAAAACTCTTCAGCGTATTATTATAGCACAAAACGTAAAACACGACGCTCCCTAATTTGAGCCTGAAAGAGGCATCACACCATAAACTTGCTGATTCAGCAGCTGTTCAGCCGGCGGATCCCTGTGACACGCCCGGAGCGGCCGCCAGCCGCATTCAGTGAGCCCGGACAGTCCCTGAACACTCCGGCTCAGCGCCCCAGCCGGATTTTACTCCACTGTATTTTGTATTACAAAAAATCAGACAATACCTTGTGCCGGCCTGTGAATCCGAAGATCAGAGCTGTTAAGCCCGGGTTATGCCCCGGAAGCGGCGGAACTATACGAATCTTCACATAACCCGCATTGCGGAATTCCCCTTTTGCTGTCCTTGTCTGCTGCCGTACTTTTGCTTTATCAAACCAAAAAAGCCGTCCGTCCCGTTAAGAGACAGACGGCTTTCCGGCGGTTTATGTTTTGCGCTTTTATGCTACTTAACCAGCCTCAGTCCGCCGGCCGCCTCCGGAGCCAGAGAATACTGGTAGCGGAGCAGGCCTGTGCCGGCCGGAATTAAACGGCCCATGATGACGTTTTCCTTTAAGCCGGTCAAAGAATCGACTTTCCCGGCCACAGCCGCTTCGGTTAAGACCTTGGTCGTTTCCTGGAAACTGGCCGCCGAAATAAAGCTCTCCGTGGACAGGGAAGCCTTGGTTATGCCCTGGAGCAGAGGTTCGGCCGTGGCCGGAATCCTGCCTTCCTTAATCACGGCCTCGTTAATCTCCTCAAACTTCAGGCGTTCCACCGATTCGCCCACCAGAAATTCCGTATCCCCGGCCGACTTGACCCGGACTTTCCGGAGCATCTGACGGACAATGACTTCAATGTGCTTGTCGTTGATCTTGACCGACTGGAGCCGGTAAACCTGCTGGACCTCATCGACTAGATACTTGGCCAGTTCCTTAACTCCCCGGATGGACAGGATGTCCTGCGGATTGGCCGAGCCGTCCATTAAGGCCTCGCCGGCCCGGATGAAATCACCCTCGTGGACCGTGACGTGCTTGCCTTTGGGGATGAGATACTCTTTAGGTTCCCCGATTTCCGGAGTGACTATGATCTTGCGTTTGCCTTTTGACTGGCGGCCGAAGGAGATTACCCCGTCAATTTCGCTGATAACGGCCACTTCTTTAGGTTTGCGGACTTCAAAAAGTTCAGCCACTTTGGGCAGACCGCCGGTGATGTCTTTGGTTTTGGTCGTTTCCCGCGGAATCTTGGCTAAAGCGTCACCGGCCCTGACAAAAGCTTTTTCCTCAACCATTAAGATGGCATTAACCGGCATGAGGTAGGAAGCCGAAGAGCCCTTGGAGTTTTTCAGGATAGCTCCGGTTTCGCTGACAATTTTAATGCAGGGCCGCAGTTCGGTATTTTTAGGCTCCACAATAAACTTAGAAGCCTTGCCGGTAACCGTATCCACTTTCTCCATCATGGATTTGCCTTCTTCGATATCCTCAAAGGACACAAAACCTGACACCTCGGTCAGAATCGGCTGGGTAAAGGGATCCCACTCGGCAAATTCCCCCGGATTTACGACCGACAGCTCAAAATCACGCCCCAGTCTTCTGGCCTCTTCAGGCTGCTTAAGTTCGTATTCAGCCAAAAGACGGTCGGCGTTATTCAGACACTCCTGGACATGGGGCCACAGACGGACCAAATCGTTCATCTCCGGACGGCTCTTGGCCAAATCGGTCAGAACGGCGGTCGGAGTTATAAAGCCGTTAGCCTGGCCCCAGACCTTCAGACGCTCAACCAGCGGTTTCAGTTCCCGGCTTTTAGCCTCCAGGTCTTCTTTGTTGTCAGCGGAGTTAAATAAAATCTCCGCATAAGCTTCCAGCTCTTTGATATAAGGCCCCAAATCCCCTTCGGTCAGCTCCTCGGCCGGAGAAATCGGCAGAGCTTCCCGGCTGGTTCTGGGTTTCAGGCGCAAATGGGCTCCGTATATAAGATCGTGCTTTTCCCGGGGCAGGTTATTTTCATCGCGGATAACGATTTCGCCTTTCCGGCTCATGACCACTAATTCGTCGTTTAAAGCCCTGACCAGACGGACATCCGGAGAAAATTCCAAAGTGCCCTTTATGTCCGAAGAGATGACATTCTTTTCCACCCTTCTGGAGGCCGTGCCGCCGATATGGAAGGTTCTCATTGTCAGCTGAGTGCCTGGTTCGCCGATGGACTGGGCGGCTATAATGCCGATGGATTCGCCTATTTCCACCAGCTTGCCGTGGGCCAGATCCCGGCCGTAACATTTGGCGCAGACGCCTTTTTGAGCCCGGCAGGTTAAAACCGACCGGATTAAGATCCTGGTCAAACCGGATTTTTCAATAGCCTCGGCCTCAAGTTCCCCGATCTCCTCTCCGGCGCCCACTAAAATGGTATTATCGACCGGCGAGACAATGTCAAACAAAGCCGTCCGGCCTAAGATCCGCTCGGTTAAAGTCTGCCTGATTTCTCCGGCGTCCCTCAGAGCCTCAATCTCAATGCCGTCCAGCGTGCCGCAGTCTTTTTCCAGAATAATGCTGTCCTGGGCCACATCGACCAGCCGGCGGGTCAGGTAACCGGAGTTGGCGGTCTTTAAGGCCGTATCGGCCAGACCTTTCCGGGCGCCGTGGGTGGACACAAAGTACTGCAGAACGGTCAGCCCTTCCCGGAAATTGGCCGTAATGGGCTGTTCAATAATTTCACTGGTCGGTTTAGACATCAAACCGCGCATTCCGGCCAGCTGGCGCATCTGATCCTTGGAGCCTCTGGCTCCGCTGTCGGCCATCATGAAAATGGGATTAAAGCCCGGAGGCCCCTGACTTTCGGCCGACTGGCCGTCCAGTTTGGTGGTCTGAATCTCCTTCATCATCTGCTCGGCCACATCATTGGAGGCCCTCGTCCATATGTCGACCACCTTGTTGTACTTTTCCCCCTCGGTGATGAGACCTTCCTTGTACTGGCCGTCCACTACGGTTATCTCAGTCTGGGCCGCATCAATTATACGGACCTTGCTTTTGGGGATGATCATGTTGGAGATGCACAGTGAGATGCCGGCCCGGGTAGCGAACCGGTAACCTAAGTCCTTGAGCTGGTCGGTTAAAATAACCGTATCCTTAGTGCCGCAGATCCGGTAACATTTGGCGATTAAGTTCCGCAGCTCATTTTTGTTCATGACCTTGTTAACTTCGGCAAAAGAGATCTGGGCCGGGATTATTTCGTACAGCAGAACCCGGCCGCAGGTCGTCTCCACCCGTTCCTGCCCCAGCCGGACCTTAATCCTGGCCTGCAGCTCCAGAGCCTCGGCGTCAAAGGCAACCCGGACTTCCTCGGGGGAAGAAAAAAGCCGCCCTTCGCCTCTGGCCCCCGGTTTTTCCTTGGTCATGTAGTAAAGACCCAGAACAATATCCTGGCTGGGCACAATGACCGGTTCGCCGTTGGCCGGAGACAGGATGTTGTTGGTGCTCATCATCAGGACCCGGGCCTCAATCTGGCTTTCGATGGACAAAGGCACGTGAACGGCCATCTGGTCGCCGTCAAAATCGGCGTTATAAGCTGCGCAGACCAAGGGATGGAGCTGGATAGCCTTCCCTTCAATCAAAATGGGCTCAAAAGCCTGGATGCCCAAACGGTGCAGAGTGGGGGCCCGGTTAAGCAGGATGGGATATTCCCGGACCACTTCCGACAAAGTATCCCAGACTTCCGACGTCTCTTTTTCGACCAGCTTTTTGGCCGCCTTAATGGTGCTGGTCAGGCCTTTTCTCTCCAGCTGGTGGTAGATGAAGGGCTTAAAGAGCTCCAGGGCCATCTTCTTGGGCAGACCGCACTGGTGAAGACGCAGATCGGGGCCGATAACTATAACCGACCGGCCCGAATAGTCGACCCGCTTGCCCAGAAGGTTCTGCCTGAACCGGCCCTGCTTGCCTTTAAGCATATCGGACAGAGACTTAAGGGGCCTTTTGTTGGGGCCGGTGATGGTCTTGCCCCGGCGGCCGTTATCAAAGAGCACATCGACCGCTTCCTGAAGCATACGCTTTTCGTTGCGGATAATGATCTCCGGGGCCCCCAGCTCCATGAGCCTTTTTAAGCGGTTATTGCGGTTAATGACCCGCCGGTAAAGATCGTTTAAATCCGAAGTGGCGAAACGGCCGCCCTCCAAAGGCACCAGGGGCCTTAAATCCGGGGGCAGAACCGGAATGACTTCCAGAATCATCCAGGCCGGATCGTTGCCCGAGTCCCGGAAAGATTCCACTATCCGAAGCCTTTTGACCAGCTTTTTGCGCTTGGCCTCCGAGGACGTGGCAGCCAGCTCTTCCCGGAGCTGGACGGATAAAGCGGTCGTATCAAGACTTTTGATCAGGCGCTTGACCGCTTCAGCTCCGATGCCCCACTCAAAGCCGTCTTCCCCGAACTGCTCGGCCGCCTGGCGGAAAGCCTCTTCGCTTAAAACCTGGCCAACCGTCAGATTGGTCGTTTTGGGGTCCAGGACCAGGTAGGACTCAAAGTAGAGGACCTTCTCCATGTCCTTTAAGGTGATGTCCAGAAGATTGCCCATCTTGGACGGCAGGCTCTTCAGAAACCAGATATGGGCCACCGGCGAGGCCAGCTCAATGTGACCCATCCGTTCCCGGCGGACTTTAGCCTGGATGACCTCGACCCCGCACTTTTCGCAGACCACGCCCCGGTGTTTCATGCGCTTGTATTTCCCGCAGTTGCACTCGTAATCCTTGGTGGGTCCGAAAATCTTGGCGCAGAAAAGGCCGTCCCGCTCCGGTTTAAACGTCCGGTAGTTGATGGTTTCCGGTTTTTTGACCTCCCCGTGGCTCCAGGCCCGGATCCGATCCGGACTGGCCAGGGAAATCCTGACCTGATTGAAGCTGACGGGATCTTTGGATTTCTGAAAGAAGCTCTGGATGTCTTCCATTGGTTCCTCCTGCCCCGAAGTTTTTTTGCCCCGGGGCTTCAGGCCGGTCCAAGTCAGAGCCGGCGGCTGAACTTTATGACTTTAAGTAATTTTTTCCAGACCCAGGCGATTTGGTTTTCGGCCTCCGGTCCGCCTGATAAATTCGGCCGGGACCGGCGCCTTAAGCTACCTTGGATTTAGGCTCGTTTTTCAGGCCGTCATTTTCCGTTTCCGCCCGGTTGTCGTCTTCAATCAGTTCCACGTCCAGGCCCAGAGACTGAAGTTCTTTGACCAGAACATTGAAACTTTCCGGCAGTCCCGCTTCCAGGACATTGTCACCCTTGACAATCTTTTCGTACATGCGGGTCCGGCCGTTGACGTCGTCGGATTTCACGGTCAGAAACTCCTGGAGGGAGTAAGCCGCTCCGTAAGCTTCCATGGCCCAGACTTCCATTTCTCCCAGTCTCTGCCCGCCGAACTGGGCTTTGCCGCCCAGAGGCTGCTGGGTGACCAGAGAGTAAGGCCCGATGGACCGGGCGTGAATCTTGTCGTCGACTAAATGGTGAAGCTTCAGCATATACATGACGCCCACCGTGACCTCGTTTTCAAACCTTTCCCCGGTCCGGCCGTCTCTCAGGACCGTCTGCCCTATTTCCGGCAGACCGGCTTTTCTCAGGATGTCCTTAATCTCCGACTCGTCGGCCCCGTCAAAAACCGGAGTGGCCATGTGCAGACCGTTTCTGGACCGGCAGGCGATCTCCAGAAGATCGTCGTCATCCAAATCGGCGCAGAACTTCTGGTAGTCTTTAGGACCTAAGATATCTTCCAGATAGCGGCGCAGTTTTTCCCGGTTTAAGCTGTCAGCCAGGCGGCCTATTTCCTGACCCAGAGACCGGCTGGCCCAGCCTAAGTGGGTTTCCATAATCTGACCGACGTTCATCCGGCTGGGCACGCCCAGAGGATTTAAGACCAGGTCAACCGGGGTGCCGTCGGCAAAAAAGGGCATATCCTCTTCCGGCAGAATCCGGGAGACCACGCCCTTGTTGCCGTGGCGGCCGGCCATCTTGTCGCCCACAGCCAGTTTTCTTTTCATGGCCACGTAGACCTTGACCATTTTGATGACCCCGGGCGGCAGCTCGTCGCCTTTCTGGACCTTGGCCACTTTCCGTTCAAAAATGATGCGGATGGTTTCGACCTGCTCCTGGTAGTAAGCCACGAGACGGTCCACTTCCGTCTGAATGGCCCGGGTTTTGTCCTCCGTCAGATCAACACCGGTCCAGGAGCCCGGGGTAAACGTCTCAATGGCCTCATCCGTGATGACGTCTTTTTTCTTTAAGCTCAGATGGTCTTTGTGACCGCTTACGACCTGGGCGTTTAAGGTCCTGCCCACTAAAAGTTCCTTCAGCCGGGCCTGGGTGTTTTTAGTAATGATCTGGATCTCGTCGGACTGATCTTTCATCAGACGGTTGATCTCGTCGGTTTCAATCTGCTGGGACCGGGTGTCTTTTTCCGTGCCTTTCCGGTAAAAAACCCGGGCGTCAATAACCGTGCCTTCCACGCCCGGCGGCACTCTTAAGGAAGTGTCCTTGACATCCTGAGCCTTGTCGCCGAAGATGGCCCGGAGCAGTTTTTCTTCCGGAGTCGGCTGGGTTTCACCTTTGGGGGTAATGCGGCCGACCAGGATGTTGCCGGTTTTGACTTCCGCCCCGATGCGGACAATGCCGGAAGCATCCAGGTTGGAGAGAGACTCTTCGCCGATGTTGGGAATATCACGGGTTATTTCCTCGGGTCCCAGTTTGGTGTCCCTGGCCACGGTATCGTAAACCTCAATATGGACCGAGGTAAAGATATCCTCTTTGACCAGACGCTCGGAGACCAGGATGGAATCCTCAAAGTTGTAGCCGCCCCAGCTCATGAAGGCCACCATGACGTTGCGGCCTAAAGCCAGTTCGCCGAGCTCGGTGGCCGGGCCGTCGGCGATGACCTGGCCCTTTCTGACCACATCGCCGGGCCGGACAATAGGTCTTTGGTTAAAGCAGGTGCTGTGGTTGGAGCGCTGGAACTTATTGAGCTTATAGATCTTAATCCATTCCCCTTCCTCACTGGCCTCGGGGCTGGTATAGCGCATGACTATCCGGGAAGCGTCGGCGTCTTCGACCACCCCGTCGTGCTTGGCTATGACCGTGACCCCTGAATCCCGGGCCACGACCGATTCAATGCCCGTGCCGATCAAAGGCGCGTCGGTCCGGAGAAGCGGGACGGCCTGACGCTGCATGTTGGAGCCCATCAGAGCCCGGTTGGCGTCGTCGTGCTCCAGAAAAGGCACCAGGGAAGCGGCCACCGAGACCAGCTGGTTCGGCGAGACATCCATGAGCTTGACTTCTCCGGCCGGCTTTAAGACGAATTCGCCGTTTCGGTGGCAGTGGACCAGCTCGTCCAAAAGGCGGCCTTCCGGATCTAAGCTGACATTGGCCTGAGCCACCGGCAGATCGGTTTCGTCGGTGGCCGAATGATATTTCACATCCGTCGTGGCCACCCCGTTTTCCACTTTGCGGTAAGGGGTCTCAATGAAGCCGTACTCATCGACCCGGGCGTAGGTGGACAGGGAGACGATGAGACCGATGTTGGGGCCTTCAGGGGTTTCGATGGGACAGATGCGTCCGTAGTGAGTCGGATGAACATCCCGGACCTCAAAACCGGCCCGGTCGCGGGTCAGACCGCCGGGGCCCAGAGCCGAAAGACGCCTTTTGTGGGTTATTTCCGACAGGGGGTTGTTTTGATCCATAAACTGAGACAGCTGGCTGGTCCCGAAAAATTCCTTGACCACTGCCGAAACAGGCTTGGAGTTAATCAGATCGTGGGGCATCATGGTGTCCACGTCCTGCAGGCTCATGCGTTCTTTAATGGCCCTCTCCATTCTGACCAGGCCCACCCGGTACTGGTTTTCCAGCAGCTCGCCCACAGCCCGGACCCGCCGGTTGCCTAAGTGGTCAATGTCATCCACCACCCCGTCCCGGTCTTTTAACATGACCAGCTCTTTGACCGCCGCTAAGATATCGGCCCTGGACAAGGTAGTGGCCAGGGGATCGCCTGGTTCGGCCAGGACTTTTTTCAGACGGTGGTTTAATTTAAGCCGCCCGACCTTGGAGAGATCGTAGTGTTCCGGATTGAAGAACAGGTTATGAAAAAAAGCCTGGGCCACTTCCAGAGTCGGCGGAGTGGAAGGCCTGTTTTTCCGGTAAAGGTCTAAAATGGCTTCTTCCTGGGTCTCCAGCTTATCCAGGGTCAGGGTGTCCCGGAAGGAAGAGCTGATATTAATCTTGTCAATGAACAGAAGAGGGATCTCGGTTATGCCGGCCCTTTTGGCGTCCTGAAACTTGTCGTCCGTAAACTCCTCGTTCAAGCTCAGGATTATCTCCCCGGTTTCCGGATTAAAGACATCTTCGGCTGCGTACCGGCCGAAGAACTCGTCGATATTGGCGGCAATCTCGGTTACCCCGGCCTCTTCCAGCTTCCGGACGGTTATTTTGTTGATCTTCCGGCCCTTTTTAATAATCACGGCCCCGTTTTTGGGATCAACCACATCGTCGTAGGCTTTCTGGCCGATTAAAAGAGAGGACGACAGCTCCCGGGTGACCTTGTCGTCCTTGAAACGGACTATCTCCCGTTCGTAAAAATAGTCCAGAAGCTCCTGGGAGCTGTAGCCCAGGGCTTTCAGCAAAATAGTCACCGGGAACTTGCGGCGGCGGTCGATCCGGGCGTTGATGATGTCTTTGGGATCCAGTTCCAGGTCGAGCCACGAACCCCGCATGGGGATGATCCTGGCCGAATACAGAATTTTGCCCGACGAATGGGTCTTGCCCCGGTCGTGGTCAAAGAAAATGCCCGGTGACCGGTGGAGCTGGGAAACAATAACCCGCTCCGAACCGTTAACCACAAACGTCCCCTGGCTGGTCATCAGAGGCAGGGTCCCGAAATAGATCTCCTGCTGCTTGATGTCCCTGATGCGTTTGGCCCCCGACTCTTTGTCCTGGTCATAGATCTCCAGAGCCACGGTGATCTTCAAAGGAGCCTCAAAAGTCATGCCCTTGGCCATGCACTCGTCAACGTCATACTTGACCTCGTCAAAGGTGTAGGACAGGAACTTGAGGTTAGCCAGACCGGAAAAGTCGGTGATGGGGAAAACGCTTTTGAAGACCGCCTGCAAACCGTAATCCTCCCTTTTGGCGGGAGGGACATCCTTCTGTAGGAACCGCTCATAGGAGCAACGCTGCATTTCGATCAGATTGGGCATCTCGGTGACCAGTTCAGTCTTCCCGAAATTTTTGCGAATGCACAGATGGGGAACAGAAGAAGCCATTGGAACTCCTTATGGCTGGCCAAAGCCAGAAAAGCATTCATAACAGGCTCATCAGAAAAATAAGCCGGCTAACAGAAAATTTGTCAAATCCTGACAGAAGGGCCAGGAGACCGGACGCTGCTGCGCCCTGTCCCGTCAGAGGGCGCCTGCTTCACCGGCCGGCTGACGCCTGATCCTCCGCGGGCCGCAGCGGCAGCCGGCCGCCAAAACTATTAACGCGCCGGCCGAATCGGTCTTAATTTCACAGCCGCCTTAGCGGCCCTGGAATTCAGCCCCTGGTTTTTCGGAAGGCGCCCTGCCTCCCCTGCCTCACGGCCGGAGTTTTAAAGCGCTTTGGATAAAATCAATACTTTTTTCGCCTACAGACTTGAGGAAACTGCACATGGACGGCGGTTTTATGATAGTTAAGCTCTGGAGGCAAGACCACCTGGCCGACCGGAGCGAAGGTGAGAGGCTGACAGCCCGAAACTTTAAAACCTTTCAGCAAGTTGTTTTTAAATCCCGGCCATGAAAGCCTGCGGGAAAGCCGAACTTTGGCCCGGAACGTCTCCGGGAACATAATTCCTTTTGTTTCTGGCAGAAGCTGTTCCGTTCAGAATCCGGATTTGCAGCTTTTTTGCTAACTGAGTTTTTAGCTTTTTGTTTTTTGCTTTTCAGCTCTTTCTTTTCTGCTTTTCAGTTTTCCTTTAAGCTTTTAAAGTCTGATTTCTCCTGTCCTTTCAAACAGCTTTCAGATTTTAGCTGTTTCTTGTCCGCTTCCGCCGCAAGCCGGGTCAGTGCTGGGCGAAAATCCCGGGGCCCGAAAATTTGGCCGGAAATTAAAAACTCCGGCCGCCTCATCGGGTCAGCGGAATTTTCACTTGATTTCGGCTTTAGCTCCGGCCGCCTCAAGCTGCTTTTTGAACTTCTCGGCGTCCTCTTTGGACAGGCCTTCTTTGACCGTCTGGGGGGCGCCTTCCACCAGCTCTTTGGCTCCCTTGAGATCCAAAGCCGTGATGGCCCGGACTTCCTTGATAACATTGATCTTCTGGTCGCCGATGGCCGACAGGACAACCGAGAACTCGGTCTGCTCTTCGACTTGAGCCGCCGCTTCAGCCGGACCGGCCGCCGCCGCCACAGCCACAGGAGCAGCCGCCGAAACGCCGAAAATTTCCTCCAGTTCGTGAATAAGCTCGGACAACTCTATCACGGACAGGTTTTTAATATACTCAATGACATCCGCCTTGGACACACTCATACTGAAAATCCTCCAACCAGTAACTGTCAGTTCCGGTTACATGTAAATTTAAGGTTCCCAGGGTCTTAAAGCCCTCTGGCGACCCGTGGGTAAAATATTCCGGTCTGTCCCAGATAGCAGCCCAGACAATAACTAAGAAGCGCTTTCGCGGCTTTCTTTTACGGCTGCCAGGGCATAAAGAAGCTTCTGGGGCACAGCCGCCAGAACCCGGACCAGGGAAGCTGGCACGGCCTGCATGGTTCCCAGTAAGCTGGACAGCAGAGCTTCCCGGCTGGGCAGTTTGGCTAAAGCTTTAATCTGTTCCGGGCTCAGGACTTTGGGGCCTAAAACGCCGCCTTTAATGACCAGCTTTTCCTGGTCTTTGGCAAAGTCAAACAAGACCTTGGCTAAAGCGGCCGGATCGCCGTCCGTATAACCCAAGGCATTGTTGCCGTCCAAAAGACCTTCGAGCTGCTCCATGGAATTGTCTTTAGAGGCCAGTTTGACCAGGGTGTTTTTAGTTACCCGGAACCCGGCGCCTATCTGGCGGACTTTGCGGCGCAGGCCGCTTAAAGTCACCATGGACAGTCCCTTGAAGTCGGCTAAAAAGACCGCCTGAGACGTCTGGAACAGCTGACTCAGTTCAGCCACTGCAGCTTCTTTTTTCTGTCGCTCCATCTGGTTTTCCTCCTTTCTTGGGCAGTGTCAGGCAGGCTAAAAAAGCCGCCTCTTTCGGCCCAAGTGGTGGAAAAATATCCACGGCCTCGGCCGGCGGCTGATGCTCTTAAAGGGGCCATTACCCCAGACCGGCTGTCTCAGGTCCGAAAATGTCAGTAAAGACTGAAAATAATCTTCTAACTATTATGACCAGAATATCCTAATATTAAAACCAAAAGATACCTGATTAGAGAATTAAAACAAAATTAATGGCCAAAAATTAAAAATTAAGGCCAGGATTATTTTCCCATGCTCCGCCGGCCGCCAGTTCCCAGCTCCGGCCAAAAGACGGATATTCGGGGCTCAGGGCTGAATCAGCCGGTATAGCCTTTAAGATCTTTAACCAGCAAAGGATCGACCTTCAGGCCAGGCCCCATGGTGGAGGCCATAGAGATGGCTTTAATGTATGCCCCTTTGGAAGTGGCCGGTTTCTGCCTGATAATGGCATCCATTAAGGCGGCCACATTATGCAAAAGCTGTTCAGCCGTAAAACTGAGCCGTCCGACCGGAGCGTGGACAATGCCGTTTTTCTCAACCCGGAATTCAATCTTACCGGCTTTCAGTTCCTTGACGGCATTGGCAATATCAAATGTCACCGTGCCCAGTTTGGCATTGGGCATCAGACCCCGGGGACCTAAAACTTTACCCAGGCGGCCGACCAGGCCCATAAGATCGGGCGTAGCCACGGCTTTGTCAAAATCCAAAAAACCGCCCTGGACTTTTTCGGCCAGATCTTCGGCTCCGACCACATCGGCTCCGGCTTCCTGAGCCTCTTTTTCCTTGTCACCTTTGGCAAAGACAGCCACCCGGACGGTCCGGCCTGTGCCGGCGGGCAGAGAAACCGTCCCCCGGACCATCTGATCGGCGTGACGGGGATCTACTCCTAAGCGGACCGCGATCTCCAAGGTTTCGGTAAACTTGGCCCTGGCAATTTCTTTGATCAAATTAATCGCCTCCTCAAAGGTGTAGCGATTCAGGCGGTCGACCTTGGCAAAAGCCTCCTGATACTTTTTTCCGGCTTTGGGCATATTGTCTCCTGCGGGTCACGGTAACGGGCTCCCCATAGCGCCCGGACAGCTGAACTGCCAGAATTACTGAAAAAGCTGCAGACACCAAAAGGTTTAATAGCCAAAAAGCTAAAAAACCTAAAAAATGTCTTTTATTATTAATCCCGGAACTGTGTCCGAAAATTATGAAGTCTTTAAAAAAGATGTCTTTATGCTGACATCCTCCCCAGCCTAAAAACGGATGATTCTCCCGGAGCCGGAAACATCAGCCGCCCGGTCTCGGGGCGGGTGCGGCCTTTTCGGCCGGCTGACGTCCGAACCTCCGCAGGCAGCGGCACACAGCCTGTCGGCCGCCAGATTTTTAACGGCCCAACCGGATCGGCCTTGTTTCAGGCCCTGGAATCAAGCCCCGGATTTTCCGGACGGCGCCTGTCCCCGGCCTCGGCCGGAGTTTTACGGCGCTGGGGATAACTGGCCTTTTTAAATGACCGGTCAGGGCAGAATGTCCAGACCCATGCTCCTGGCGGTGCCGGCAATAATCTTCTTGGCCGCCTCCAGATCATAGGCATTAAGATCTTCCATCTTCTTCTGGGCAATTTCCGACAGCTGCTCCTGGGTTAGCTGACCGACTTTGGAGCGGCCGGCCGTAGCCGAGCCTTTGGGGAGTTTGGCGGCTTCTTTTAAAAGAACCGAAGCCGGAGGGGTTTTGGTAACAAAAGTAAAAGTCCGGTCGGAGTAGACCGTAATGACGACCGGGATAATGGTTCCGGTCTGGCTTTGGGTCCGGGCATTATAGGCCTTGACAAACTCACCGATATTAAGACCATGCTGGCCCAGAGCCGGACCCACCGGGGGTCCGGGCAGAGCCTGACCGGCCGGTAACTGTAACTTGACCTGCGTTACAACTTTTTTAGCCATGAACGAAACTCCTAAAACAAAAACCGGCCCCGGCAGCTCCCAGGGCTACAGCTGTTCCGGGGCCAGATGAACAGAAATAAAGGCTGAATCAAACTCCCCCGGAAAAAAACCGTAATTCACCCTCCCTTTGGGGGTGAATTGTTAAGTATAACAGAAATCATACAAAAAAACAGAAAAAAAATGCCGCCACCGTATATTTTTTTAGAAAATACTGAGCCAAAAAGCTTCCGGGTCTAATTTGACCTTAAAACTGAACCAAAAGCCGGGACCGGAAAAACAGATTTTCTGGTTCAACCCCCCGCAGGCTAAACTGGTCTGGCTACTAAGTCTTATCAACCTGGATAAAATCCAGTTCCACCGGAGTGGGCCGGCCGAAAATGCTTATTAAAACCCTGAGCTTACCCTTGTCCTCATTAACCTCTTCCACCACCCCGGTGAAGTTGGTAAAGGGACCTTCGACCACCTTAATCTCGTCGCCTTCGTCAAAGTGGAATTTGGGTTTGGGTTTTTTAGTGCCCTCCTCCATCTGGGTCAGAACGTGCTGGGCCTCTTCATCACTTATGGGTTCAGGCCGGTTCTTTTCCCCCAGAAAGCCGGTGACTTTGGGCGTTTCCTTGACCGTGTGCCAGGTTAAGTCGGTCAGTTCCATCCTGACCAGAAGATAGCCGGGAAAGAGCTTCCGGGTGGCAGTCCTTCTGCCGCCGGATTTGGACATCTCCATCACATTTTCCATGGGCAGAACCACATTGGTTATCTGCTCCTCAAGGTGATGCTTTTTGATGGCTTCCTCCAGAGCCTGTTTGACCCGGTTTTCATATCCGGAAAATGTGTGAACGACATACCATCTTAGGGCCACAGTTAAATTACGCTCCTTAATAGATTTATGTCTTTAAGCCTAAAAGGCCGTCGGAGGTCAAATCCAAAGATCTCATGACCTTAAACAATTATACCCTGAAAGGGCTTATCATTAAATAAACAGTCTCAAAAACTGATTGATTAACCAGCCCACGGTTCTGCCGCTCAGTTAACCAGCAGCCTCAGCACCCAGGAAAGCAAACTGTCCACCAGGCCCAAATAGGCCGCCGAAATAGCCACCAGAACCAGTAAAACCCCAGTGGAGCGGACCGTCTCTTTCCTGGTCGGCCAGGATACCCTGGCCAGTTCTCTCTTGGCGTCTTTAAAAAACTGAAACAGACGGAAAAACCAGCTTTTGGGCTTAACTTCGCCTTCATCCTTTTTGGATTTAAGCCTGCCCTGAGGCGGAGAAGCCGATTTGTCGATCTTAACGGCTGCCGCAGCCCCTCCGGCCTGAGCTGTCCCGTCTAAAACGGCCTGCCCTTTATTTTTGCGGTGTTTGGTCATGGAGCCCAAAACTCCTGATTTAAGATTGACCAAAAAGGCCGGAGGCCCTGTGGTCTTTTAACCGGCTGATTATGCCGAATAGACAGCTATGGCAGGCCAGGAGGGACTCGAACCCCCAACCCCCGGTTTTGGAGACCGGTGCTCTACCAATTGAACTACTGGCCTGTAGGTACCTTACTTGACTTCGCGGTGAACAGTGTGGCGCCGGTCAAAAGGACAGTATTTTTTTACTTCCATGCGGGACGGGTGCTTCCTTTTGTTCTTGGTCGTGGAATAGTTCTTGTTCTTGCACTCGGTGCACTGAAGCTGAATAATTTCTCGGGGCATGGACTGACCTCACTAAAATTGACACCCTCCCCGGCCTAAAGCCGGGGGATTCTCCCAGAGCCAGAAACATTGCCGCGCCTGAACTCTTAGGTGGTTTCCTGCTTCCCAGGCCGACTGATGTCTAAACCTCCGCAGGCAGCAACAACGGCCTGTCCGGCCGCCAAAACATATACCGGGCCGAACTTAAGGCTCAACTCCGGGGCCGGAGGCCTGACCCGCCCTTAAGGCCGGAGTTCACAGACCCGCCGGACAGCTCCGGGGTTGAAATCCCGGCCAAAAAATCTCAGGCCAAGATCTCGGAAATAACTCCGGCGCCTACAGTCCGGCCGCCCTCGCGGATAGCGAAACGCAGCTCTTTTTCCATGGCGATGGGCATAATCAAAGTAACCGTGAAGGTGACATTGTCGCCGGGCATGACCATTTCAACTCCGTCCGGCAGAGAAACAACGCCCGT
>JAISEL010000026.1 GCA_031264185.1 Deltaproteobacteria bacterium | reverse complement strand
TCATCAATAGGTTTCTCATCAATAGGTTTCTCATCAATAGGTTTCTCATCAATAGGTTTCTCATCAATAGGTTTCTCATCAATAGGTTTCTCATCAATAGGTTTCTCATCAATAGGTTCCTCATCAATAGGTTTCTCATCATTCTTCTGGCTAGCCTCCCAAGCGGCTTTGGCGGCCAAAGCCCCATTATAGGCGGACACCAACCCTTCTATTCCTGTAGGAACCTGAGATGCAGGCAGCCATTGCCTTATGAATGTCAGCATCAGGCCGGAAGACCAATCGTAGGCGGCTTTGATGTTGGCATCTGTATCGTTTCCGTGATCGTGGCCGTTGTAAGCTTTGATTACGCTGACCATTTCCTGATGTAAGTATGGGTAATAGCTTCCAACCGCATCTAGAGGGCCATTATAAGTAGGCTCAAGCACCAAAAGTTTAGTTAGAATGTCGTTAAGAGATTTTTTTTCTAAAAGATAATTCTTGGCCTCATTATAAGCTATTTGCAGATCACTAAAATTGTTATCATACGTGAAATGCTTGCCCGCACCATTTATATAAGCCAGCATATACGCTCCTTTTTCAAAGAGGTTAATATCTGAATCAGATAATGCTAGCTGATAATTTTCATCATATTGGCTTTTCATTGCCGCAAGAATTGTATCAAGAATTGCATTTGGCGTTAAAAGAGAATCTAAACCTGTATCGCCTAGCGTATCAATGTCAATATCCACTAGCATTTTAATATAATTGCTGTAGTCCTCAAGTACTATATCGTAGTTCTTTCCTGAATAATCATATGTCGGGATGCGATCCTTAAGAAAATAATACATGTATAGTGTCATTTGTTCTTTGCGCTGCAATTCTGAGCTTCCGCCTTTGACTGTTCCGTCTTTAAATTGAATCCTTGCTGAATAAAACGGCCAATTCGGATAACTGACATTGCAATCTTTATTCACATATCGGATAGGATTTACTAATCGGGTAGAGTAGCTGTAGGAATAGTCAGGAACCCAATTGTCTACATTGAATATATGTGGAGCGTCATCAGTAGTAACTGTTCCAGAAATAGCAGATTTATCGTCATACCAAATATTATTTACTTTTAGCGAATAGGCATCTAAAAAAAGATTAACATTATTTAAAAAAATATCTCTTGCTTCAACGACTGGGTTATCGCTCAAACCCCCTTCCAATTTAAGTGACGTTGATGGATCGTCTTCACTTTTAATATATATATTTTCCTCACCTAAACCCGTGAAAAGAATATCGGAGTTTTCAGCCTTCAAATGGCCTGAGAGTAATTCCGTATTCATAAATGTCACCCCTCCATTTAAATAAGCCATCGCCCATAAATATTGCCACCTATCTAGAACTAAATCTGAAATTATGGTTAATCCAGGAATTATTACGTCCTTTGCCCATATTCTTACGTCCTCAGATTTTAGTATAGAATTCAACCCAATAGAGATCTTTTCAATGCCTGACAGCTTCATTTCATATCTTTGATCATAATCAAATGGGTAAAATTCAATAGAATCTCGCGATGATATATATGCATTTTCTTCAATATTAATATTTAAAGCTCTAATTTCAATTGAATATGACTCAATATAAAAATAGCTACCTATATTAAGTTCTTTTGTCTGTATTTCTATATATTTATTTGCTCCATGTATAGTAATATTATCATTGATAACTATTTCATTTCCACTATATAGTCTAAATAACCAAGAGTTTGATGTAAAATTTAAATTAGTAAGTATTTTAATTGAATCATCAGCTAAAATTTCAATATTAGATGCTAAATTGCTTAATAAATTCGAATTAATACATGTTGATGTTATATCGCCAGAACATTGGTCTGATATAATTACATCTTCCGGATCAATCAGCCAGCTCCCATTTTCGAATATTACAGGTGGGCTGGTTATATTTAATTGCTTGCCGCTGGTCTCTACGTATTTGCCTTTGATGATGCCGTCAATATTTGCAGCGCCGTCACTCCAGGCGATTGCTGTTCCATTGACTCCAGAGCTTATTACAGAGCTTCGGTCTATATTTAAAACCAAAGTGCTGTATAAATTGTCTGCTAAGGCCCCGGCGCTAAGAAAATTATCCTTGTAGTAGTCATCGGACAAATTTGACTTTATTTTACCTCCCTGAAAACTTCCGCCCAGCCTGACCAGACCGCCCTCAGGCCCTTCGGCACTTATTATGGCGGCCGCCAGGGAAGTCTCCTTTTTGCCGGATATATCGACCGCCCCGCCCTTTTGGCCGCCTTTGGCCTCAATGCTCCCTGAAACTTCAACTGCGTCTTCGCCGACCACTCTGACGACTCCGCCGTCAGCCTTAACTGAGGAGGCTGATATCGTCCCTTTATTGGCGACTTTAACTCTTTCCCCGATGCCTCTCAAAACTATTTTTCCGCCGTCAAGCTCCGCCGACCCGGCCTCAATCAGGCCGCTGTTATTAACTGTCCCGGCCACGGTCTGATCCAGCTGCTTGGCTGTAAGAAGGACAATTCCTCCCTCGTTTTCGATCCGTCCGACGTTCTCCGCGCCCAGCTGTTCCCCGCTGGTGTCGTAAAATCCCCCGGCTGTCTCGTCATCCACCGCAAAGCTGATCAGATCATCGCCGTACACGTCAAGCTTGAAGCGGCCGGTTGAAGCCAGGGCCACCGAACTCAGCCTCCCGGCTATGATCCCCTCGTTCCTGACCTGAGGGGCCACCAAGGCCGCGTAGCCGTTCTCCTTGACGCTTATTTCGCCCTTATTGACGATGGCGGCTCCGGGAGAGCCCTTGATCCCGAAATCCAGATTGCCGGCCATGAAGTCTTCGTTTTTGATGTCGCTCGTCGTGGCCACAAACCCTTTGGTGTCGATCCTGGCCCCATTGTGAATGACCGCGCCTTTGGGATTTACCAGAAAAACGTTGCCGTTGGACTTGAGGGCTCCTTCCAGCTGGCTGGCGCCTCCTCCTCCGACCACCCGGTGGAGGCCAGCCGAGTCTGGGCCGGGCATCCGGTGATCGACCGTTTCGCCTTTGCCGATGTCAAAGGAGTTCCAGTTAATCACCGCCCGGTCGGAAGACTGTCTGATGCTGGTGTCTGCCCCCGATTTCTCAATTGAGGCCTGGCCGGCCGCCACTTGACCGCCTTCAGGCCCTGCCAGGGCCAGGGACGGCTGGAAGATGAGCACGAAGATAACCAGATGGACGGCGGCAACCAAAAAACGGTCTTGAAGGCTGGTCATAGGGCACCTCAGGGGAGTTAAATTATTTGGCAGAAAGGCGAATATTCTTAAAAATTAAAGGACAGCAAGCCCGCCCAGCGGGCCGATGAATTATTGTCAACGGCTTTCAGCGGTTTGGCGACAAAGACGTTCAGACTGAAACCAGAGATCGGCAGGGCTTCGGACTGGCTGGAAAGCCTCAGCCCCAGGCCGGCCGAAGACAGCTCGGCGTGCGGGTCAACTCCGTCTGTCCGGCCTTTGGTCCAGACCGTGCCCCCGTCTATGAAAACGTAAGGCATTACTGTCAGCTCCGAAAGCCTCCAGGGCCTGCGAAGCTCCAAAGAACCGGCAGCTCCGTTGTCGCCCTCCAGGATCCCTGGGTCATAGCCCCGGCCAAAAAGCTGGCCGCCCAGTGAGAACTGCTCGTAGGAAGGGAGGACAGTTCCGGCCAGCTGAATTTCCCCGCTGGCGGCCAGGCTGAAGTCCAGAGGGAGGCTTTGCTGGCGCGCAATATAGAGATTCACGCGGCTGTAGCTGGCCGGAGCCAGTGGAGAGGAGGACCGGGGATCACGGTCGGTCGCGCCGAAGGAATCGAGCCCCAAAGTCACTGAGGGGATAACCTGGGTGACCCCGCCCATCTCATCGGAAAAGTCGAAATTGATGTCAAAGGCGAGAGAGCGGAGCTTGTCTTCAGTGTACGGAGCCCCCAGAAGTTCGGCCCGGCTGTCGCGATGGGTGTAGATCGCTCCCAGGCTGAGATTGAGGTCACGTCCCCTGATGAGCTGGTAGCCGGCTCCCAGGGTGTAGGTGTCGCTTTTGGTGGCGTGGTCGAAAAGCTTGGCGAAATCAGTGCCGGGCTTTTGGCTTTCGCTGAAGGAGTAGGAAGCCGAAAGCGAGAATCCGCTTGCCCACAGATGCCGGTGGGCTATGCTTAAAGAGTAATATTCCCGCCAGTCCCAAGCCTGGCTGTAGCTTAAGCTGGTCCGGCCGCCGACAAACGGAATTCCGGCAAAGGAGGCGCCGGCCGAAATCAGCCAGGGACCGGCGGACTGGGTTCCGGTATTTCCAGAGCTCAGATAGCCTTCCATAATTTTATGCCGGACGTTTATGACCAAGTCCGAGGCGCCGGGGACAGCGCTTTTGGCAAACGTAGTTGAAACAGTAAGTCCGGGCACGTCGCTCAAAAGGTTTACGGCCCGCTCCAAGGCGGCGTACTGCAGGGGCCTCATGGCTAACAGTTTCGTCCGGGAGGCTGAAAAGTAGGCCGAAACCTTTTCAATCAGCTTCGGATCGCCCTGCCAGGAGATTGCGCCCAGAAAACCTTCTGCGGCTGCCAGTTTGACATTAGCCCCTTGCGGATCGAGCTCCTGTGCCGGAATGATGACCCGGGAGAGGATGTAGCCGGCCTCGCGGTATTTGGCGCTCATCTCATCCGCCATGCGCTTCAGATCGCCAAGGCTTATTTGGCGGCCGATTTGCTCTGCATATGGGGCGGTCAGCTCCTGAGAGCTGAAGACGGCAGATCCTTCCACCTCAATGGAGGCCAGCCTGAATTGGGCGCTCGTGTCAAAGGCGGACTCGGCGCCTTCCGGCTGGCCGATGGCTATCCTGGGCCTTGATAAGGGCTCCGGAGGGGCCTGCCTGGAATCACGATCGAGCACATCCACTCCGGTGCCGGGATCTGTCTGGGCCTGAGCCGAATTCGGGCAGATAAATGCGGAAGCGAAGAAGAGGACGGAGAAAGCGGCAATCAGGCATGGCAAATTGCCATATGTCAATTTACATATAAACAATAAATTAGGCATTATTCCATTGCTTTATCCGGCTGAGCATAAAATTCACGCACACCGGCGATCAAGGCCGGATCCTGCCTCTCAGCAGGTTGAAGGTCTGAACCTGCGCGATTTAATGCGTTACTTCTGGCCGGACCCAATAAAAAAGAATTGTGGCCGGAAAATATTTTAGTACTTTGGAAAAGATCCGGTAAGAATCTTCCTGTTTTGAAGTTTATTAGATAATTTTTAGAGAGAGAGAGAGAGAGAGAGAGAGAGAGAGAGAGAGAGAGAGAGAGAGAGAGAGAGAGAGAGAGAGAGCAAGAATCATGCCATACGCAAAATTATCCTCGTGTCTGTTCAGCTGTTTTGGGGTCATAAAATTTATCGCCAATAAAAATTTCCAGCCAGTGTTTTAAAGCTGACCAGTATCACCGGACTTAAAAACCGTCCGGACTTTAGCGTCTGAATAAGACGAAATTACGTGAACCCGAGGAAAAAAGAGCCTATTGGATCTCATTTAACAATATAATAGTTTATATAAATTATACTTTATATGTAAAAATTTTCCAGTCTTTATATTTACCGCGCCCGGCATTGATTGTCAAGGATAAATGAACCTCTGACTTTAAATTGTTTTGGCAGAGAGGATATTTGGCAGAGCAACATCACTAGTGATATATTATTTATGATAATCATATCGCGGACTTAAAGCCGATAGGAGTAAAGATATGGAACTGCCCGCTGGGATACAGGACTTTGATAAACTATTGGCTAAGAGCGGCGTATATGTGGATAAGACGAAGTATTTTCCCATGCTGCCTAAGAAGGGCTCCGTCGTCTTTTGCGCCCGGCCCAGACGCTTCGGCAAGTCTCTGACCGTCTCAGCCATGGAGGCCTTCTATTCCGGGAGGAAGGAGCTTTTTAAAAGCCTGGCTGCCGGGGAATTCATGAATTCCCCCGAATTCACCCCCAAACCGGTCATTCATCTGGACATGAGCAGAATCGCGAACAGCGAAGGCCTGGAGGTTCTTAAAGAAAGATTAAGTCTTCGTCTGGAATCCATCGCTAAACGTCATAAAATTGCCGCCAGAGGCGCCAATCCTGGGAGTATTTTTTCCTGCCTGATGGAAGATATCCATGCAGCCTTCTCCCAGAGAATCATCTTGCTGATAGACGAATACGACGCCCCCGTCATAAGGTTCATCCAAAAGGAACTGACCTGCGACCATAGGCTGGTTGAAGACACCCGTGAGTACATGCGGGACTTCTATTCCTTAATTAAAGCCGATGACGAGCATCTGGACTTCGTCTTCATCACCGGGATCTCCAAGTTTTCCGGCATGGGGGTCTTTTCCGCTCTCAATAATCTGGTGGATATCTCCACTGAACCTGAATTCGCCGCCTTCATGGGTCTGACCCAGGAAGAGCTGGAGGTCAATTTCGCCCCGTATATCAAGGCGACCGCCCAAAAAATGCGGATGGACGAAAATGAGCTTTTGGATCATATCCGGGATTACTACGACGGTTTTTCCTTTGACGGAGAGACCCGGGTCTACAACCCCTTCTCCACTTTGCTCTTCTTCAGTAAAGGCGCATTTAAAAAATACTGGCCGTGGTCCGGTTCCAACACTTTCATAAGAAAATTTCTCAAGGACAAAAAACTTACGGTTGAAGAGTTTTCCGGCCTTAGGATCAGCAGTGATTTCGCCGATTCGCCCGGAGAAATCGGCTCAACGCCTCCGGCCGGATTCCTTTATCAGGCCGGGTACCTGACCCTGCGCAAAGATAATCTGGGCTCCTATTCTCTGGACTATCCTAACTTTGAAGTCCGGGCCGCTCTGTCGGCTCTGTTCCTGGACAACTGTTTCGCCTCTGAGACTCAAGCCATGGAGGCTGTGCTGAATTTGGGCGACTGCCTGGCCGCCGGCGATGTCCTTAAGATGATCGTTCTTTTTTGGCGCATGTACGCCGGCCTGACCTATCAGGACCATAAGGCGGCCATGGCCGTAAAAATGAGCTTAGATGTTCTGGCAGGAATCGTTCAGGCGGAGGCGGAAAAGCCGCCGGAAGGGACCGACAAAAATCCGAACCAGAGTTACCTGGAAACTATGCGCCAGCAGCTGGGCGAAAGCTTCTATCGGAGCGTCTTATACGCTTTTCTGTGCGGGGCCGAAGCTGAGGTCAGCGCTGAAAAGCATTCAAGCGTGGGCCGGGCCGATTTGGAGGTCAAGTATAAAGGGCTGATTTACATTATTGAGCTGAAAACCGCCCGGGGCAGCGGTAAGGCCGTGAAAGCCGCCCGGGACGGCATGGCCCAGATCCAGACCCGTGACTACGGAGGGGCCGATGAAAAGCCTATCCTCATCTCTTTGGCAGTGAACCTGGAGAAAAGCAACATTGAGGCCTGCGTCTTCAAGAAAAACGGAAAAACCGCTGTCCTGGACAGCCAGGAAGTGTTCCGGCTCACCCATCCGGGAGAGACGGAATCAGATTAAAATGGCTAAATTGCTGCCTGCTATGGAAGAAAGGTTATAAATGCATAATAAAGATGATGCTGTTGCTGCTCTCACAGCAAAATTGGCGGAGCTGTACCGTCTGGCGACTGAACAGAATTCCGCTGAGGCCATGCAGGACATCGGCGATATGTTTTTTTAATGGTGATGGAGCAGCCGAAAACAAAGCTGAAGCGGTAAAATGGTATCGTCTGGCTGCTGAACAGAGGCATGTTGAAGCTCAAAACAGTCTGGGCTGATGTATCTTGCCGGAATCGGAACACCCGAAAACAAAAATGAGGCACGAAAATGGTTTAATCTGGCCGCTGAAAAGGGGCATGCACAGGCGCAGTTTGCATTAGGCAACATATATTATCATGGCTTGATATAATCCAAGGCAAAGCTGAAGCTGTGAAATGGTATCGCCTGGCCGTTGAACAGGGGAATCCGGAAACTCTAGTCACCCTAGGCAATATGTAGCTCATGGTGACGGAGCAGACCAAGATGAAGATGAAGATGAAGCCATTAAATTGTTTAGCCTGGCCGCTGAACAAGGCAGTTCCTAAGCTAAACGCTGCCTGACTGTTCTTCTTTTTACCGGAGACGGAGCATCCCCAACCAAAACTAAGGTGCAAAAACTGTTACGTCAGGCTGCGGAACAGGGGAATGCTGAGGCTAAAATACTTATTGATTATTTTTCGAATGGAGAGAAATAGATTCTGTAAATCAGGTTGAGGGAAAAATTAGGGCTGTGACTCCATGAAAGAAGTCCCTCCATCCGTGACCGGAAAAAAAACAGCCCAAATAATCCAGCTTTTGAAGTCCGGCCACAACGGAGCCAGAAACGCCTGCTATTTCGTTCTGGGAGTCAACACCGCCCTGCGAATCGGCAATGTCCTCATCTTACCCTGGCCGATGTCCTGGACTCCGCCGCCCAAATTAAAGCCCTTATTGCCCTCAAAGGGGAAAAAACCGGCAGGACCCGCTCCGTGCCCATTAATCCGGCCGTCCATAAAGCCCTGAAAGAGTACTTGAAGGTCAGGTCCGCCGAAAGAGGCCCGATGCTGCAAAATTCGCCGCTGCTGCTGTCCAATAAAGGCCTGAAGCCCACATAATCCGGCAAAGCGCCCGTCAAATCATCACCGAAGCCGGCAGGACGGTCGGACTGCCTAATTTGGGCACCATTCGCTGAGAAAGACTTTCGGCTGCCACATGTACTAAAAAACCGGCCGTAACGCGGGCATGATCCAGAAGATGCTGAACCATTCCCAAAGCGGCACTACCTTAAGATATATCGGAGTCGAAAGGGAAGAGATTGACGACCTCTGCAATGACCTGAATTTGACCTAAGCGCTGCCGAAGCGCAGTGTAAGGGCCGGGAACGAAGAGTCTCCCCATGCGTGTTTTCATTTCCCCTTTCCTTATTTGCATTTGACGTAATCGTAGCGGATACCCAGTTTTTTGAATTTTTCGCAGGCCAGCCCTACAGCTTGATCATTGTTATTCGCCGACACATGAACCATTTTATCCGGTTTGCCGCTTCTGTAGGACCAGCATTCATACGACATGGCGGCGAAAGCTACCCCTGCCGCAAGCAAAGTCAATGCAGCGGCAGCGGAGATAATGTTTCTGAATTTCATTCGGCACTCCTTGGTTATAGGGAAAGAGAGCGTTCCTTCCTGCAATATTCGAAAACTAGGCAAAGCCCCAAAAAACCTATGTCTCTGCGAAAACAAAAACGCCCTGCCGTGAAAAGCAGCAAAGATCGGGCTAGAAACTGCCTGCCTCTGCCGCGTCATTACAAACGCATCTCCGGGACGTTTAACTGGCCCGGTTTTCAGCCATCGTCTTTACACTCCCAGTCGGAACAGCCACAAAAGTTATAGTTATAGCACTATCTAAATATTAGACTTCGGAAAACCGACTGAAGAAGGGCCAGTTATACCGCAAATCAGAACATAATTGTTTTAAAATGTGATACTTATGGCATATAAAAGTTCTTAGTCTTTTTATTTACCACGTCAGACATTGATTGTCAAGGATAAATTGACCTCAGGCATAAAAATTTTTCCCCTTAACTTTATCGACTTAAGACTATTAATTATAAAATTTAATAAGCAATTAGATATAAAAGTAAAATCAGATTTCTGAAAGCCATTAAGATCGGCGGTCATCTGACCGTCCATTAAAAATCCGGCCTGGTCTTTGCCGGTTTTCCGGCTGCGGCCCTGGCAGCGGCAGAGGGGGCTTTTGCATGATTTGCACTTAAACTCTGAGGTCGGCTGTTTGTCCTTCGAGACGTTTAACTGGCCCTGTTTTCCGCCATCGTCTTTACAGGCGGACCTGCACTCCCGGCCGGAGCAGCCCCAAAAGTTATAGCAGCCTGGGCCTTAGTCGAAAAATTTAGGCATCGGTCCGCAAATAGGACATTTGGCAGATAAACACCGCTAATAATATTATTTTCCGGCAATAATATCGCAGACTTAAAGCCAAAAGGAGAATTTTATGGAACAGGAACTGCCTGCAGGGATACAAGATTTTGATGAACTATTGGCTAAGAATGGCATATATGTGGATAAGACGAAATATTTTCCCATGCTGCCGAAGAAGGGATCTGTCGTCTTTTGCGCCCGGCCCAGGCGTTTCGGCAAATCCCTGACCGTCTCGGCCTTGGAGACCTTCTATTCCGGGAAACAGGAGCTTTTTAAAGGCTTGGCTGCCGAAGAATTCATGAATTCCCCTGAGTTCAACCCAAAACCGGTCATTCGTCTGGACATGAACGAATTCAATAACAGCAAAAGCCTGGAGGTTCTGGAAGGAAAAATAAGAAAATACCTGACGGGCATCGCTAAACAGTACAAAGTCACCTTACAATGGGACGATGCGGCCGGCGCCTTTTCCAATTTGCTGAAGGATGTCAGCCAGGCCGCCTCTCAAAATATCATCCTGCTGATTGATGAATACGACTCGCCTGTTTTAAGCCTTATCCAGAGGCGTGAACTGACCTATGACGAGCGGCTGGTTGATGACATTCGGGAGGCCGGCCATACGAAGCTTCTATTCCATGATCAAAACCAATGATGGGATCCTGGACTTCGTCTTTATCACCGGGATCTCCAAGTTTTACGGCACGGGTGTCTTTTCCCCTCTCAATAATCTGGTGGATATCCCCACTGGACCTGAATTCGCCGCCTTCATGGGTCTGACCCAGGAAGAGCCGGAGGTCAATTTCGCCCCTTACATCAAGGCGACCGCCCAAAAAATGCGGATGGACGAAAATAAGCTTTTGGATCATATCCGGGAATACTATGACGGTTTTTCCTTTGACGGGATGACCCGAGTCTACAATCCCTTTTCCGCTCTCCTCTTCTTCAGCAAAAGTGAATTTAAAAAATACTGGTCGTGGTACGGCTCAAACACCTTCATCAGGAAATTTCTCAAGGACAAAAACTCACAGTTGAAGAGTTTTCCGGCCTTAGGATCAGCAGTGATTTCACCGATTCGCCCGGAGAAATCGGCTCAACGCCTCCGGCCGGGTACCTGACCCTGCGTAAAGATGACCTGGGCTCCTATTCTCTGGACTACCCTAATTTTGAAGTCCGGGCCGCTCTGTCGGCCCTGTTTCTGGATAACTGCTTCACCTCTGAGACTCAAGCCATGGAGGCTGTGCTGAATTTGGGCGGCTGCCTGGCTGCAGGCGATGTCCTGAAGATGGTCGTTCTTTTTTGGCGCATGTACACCGGCCTGACCTGTCAGGACCAGAAGGCGGCCATGGCAGTGAAAATGAGCGCGGACGTTCCGGCCGGGATGGCCCGGGCGGAGGCGGAAAAGCCGCCGGACGGAACTGGCCGGAATTCAAACCGGAGTTACATGGAAATTATGCGTCAGCAGTTAGGCGAGAGCTTCTGCCGGAGTACTTTATACGCTTTTCTGTACGGAGCCGAAGCTGAGGTCAGCGCTGAAAAGCATTCAAGCGGGGGCCGGGCCGACTTGGAGGTCAAGTATAAGGGCCTGGTTTACATAATTGAGCTGAAAACAGCCCGGGGCAGCGGTAAGGCCATGAAAGCCGCCCGGGACGGCATGATCCAGATTCAGGCCAACGAATATGGCGGAGACGGCAAAAAGCCTGTACTCATCTCTTTGGCGGTGAACTTGGAGAAGAGCAGCATTAAGGTCTGCGTCTTTAAGAAAAACGGACAGACCACGGTCCTGGACAGTCCGGAACTGTTTCGTCTCACCCATCCGGGAGAGACGGAATCAGATCGAATTCAAGATACTCCTGAATAAAAACAGTCAGCAGGACCGTGCGTACTGGGATATAGCGGAGGATTTGAAAATGGTAAACCCAAACCGGGCAAATCGGTTTCGGAATAAGTAATCAGGCTTTGCCAATTTGATCTCCTTTAGCTGGATCTGCACCGTGAATACTTACCACTTTTTGATTGATATAACACACTAAAACAGCGTTACTAATCTTAAAAATCAGCAAACATTAAAATATATAACTTTAATTAACATTAAATGCAGCAAAAAAGATAATTCCCATCGGCCCCAAAAAAACAATAAATCAGTCACCGACCCGCAGAAAACCGGCCAAAAAACCCTCTCTTTGTTGTTCAGCCCAAAAATGATATTATTGGTCATCCGATTATATGACCAAATTTACTTAAAGAGGCGGCCTTTATGGGGTTTGAGCTATCTCCCATGTGGGAAATCTATGACAGCTTAATTGATTCCGTCCCGGCTGCGGCCACGGTGGCCGAGGTCGTTTCGGCTCAATACTGGGTGGCCGTTAAATCCAGCCTGGGCGGGACGGGGGTGGCCCATATCCTGCCCCACCCGGACCAGACACCTCTGCCTGATCCCAGCTCTTTAATAGGCCGGTCCCTTAAGGACGTAGCTCGGACCGTTAAATCCTGGGACGAAACTGAAACGGCAACCGGCCTGGCCGCAATTACGGCCTCGGCCAATTCGGCTTTACTGGCCGCCGGACTTACGGCTGATTCGCCCCAATCGGGTCAGGCGGCTTTTGATAAATTTCTGGAACTGGCCCGGGACAAAAAAGTGGCCGTAGTAGGTCATTTTCCCAATTTAGAGCCTGTTGAAAAGGTCGCCAGGGAATTTTTTATCTTAGAACGTCAGCCCCAGGCCGGTGATCTGCCCGATACGGCGGCCGAATATCTGCTGCCGGATATGGAAGTCGTCTTCATTACAGGCTCGGCTCTGGTCAATAAATCGCTGCCCCGTCTTTTGGAGCTGGCCGGGCCCGCCTTTATCGGTCTCGTCGGCCCCAGCGTGCCTCTCTGCCCGTCTCTGTTCGACTACTCGGTCAACTGTCTTTCGGGGACGGTTTTTAACGACTACCCTAAAATTGCCAGGGCTGTTTTGGAAGGGAGGACGACTTCTCTGTTTAAGTACGGCGGATTCCGGGTCAATTTAGAACCCGGGTTCTGTTTTTAGTTTTTTGATCCTGGGCCTCCATCAGCCCAAAGCAGCCGATCTTGAAAGAGGCAGCCATTGATATTAGAATTTCTTTCCGTAGGTCTGGGCGGTTGTTTCGGTTCCATGAGCCGTTATGCCTTAAACCTGACGGCTGTCCACTTTGGGGCCGTCTTTCCCTGGGGCACATTATTATCCAACACCATAGCCGGCATTTTAGTGGGCCTTATTTTTACGGTGGAAAAAGATTTAAATTTTTCCCCCCGCACAGTCTTACTTCTTCGAACAGGTTTTTTAGGCGGGCTGAGCACTTTTTCCGCTTTCAGCCTGGAAACAGTCCGTTACGCTCAACAAGGCGCCTACGGCTGGGCCATAGCCAATACAGCCCTGAACCTGCTCTTAAGTCTCGTCGGCGTTTTAATAGGTCAGTCCATAGGCCAGGCTATCCGGACTTTTTAACCAAACGGCGGTTATATGACCACTCCAAAACTGAAAGCCAGACCTTACCAGAAGGTCTCCGTAAAATCTCCTCCGCCCGCACTGCGGGCCAAACCGGTCCTGTCGGCCAAAACTGGCAAAGGGACTAAACCCGGCCTGACAGCCGAGCATAATGATCTGTCCCAGCCGGAAATTGAACAGGCCAATGACCAAGCCCGGCAGAAAAGGCTGTTTGTGGCTCTGGCCCGTTAATGTCCAATCCCCGCCATGCGGTTATCTGCACAGCCGGCCATGTGGATCACGGCAAAACCGCTCTGGTTCTGGCTCTGACCGGCATAGACACCGATCGTTTAG
Source organism: Deltaproteobacteria bacterium (assembly GCA_031264185.1). Lineage (GTDB taxonomy): Bacteria > Desulfobacterota > Desulfarculia > Adiutricales > Adiutricaceae > JAIROO01. The sequence goes on along the minus strand of JAISEL010000026.1, from coordinate 22,694 downwards.
CTGAGGAAAAAAGAAGGGGCATTACCATTGAAAACGGTTTTGCCCATTTAACTTTTCCTGACGGCCTTGTAGCCGGAGTCATTGATGTTCCCGGCCACGAACGGTTTGTTAAGCATATGCTGGCCGGGGCCGGCGGTATAGATCTGGCCCTTTTGGCAGTAGCAGCCGACGACGGCGTCATGCCCCAGACCAGGGAACATCTGGCCATCCTAAAAATGTTGAACATTAAATCGGCTGTGGTGGCTCTGACCAAAGCAGATCTGGCCCCCGACGCAGATTGGCTGGATCTAGTCCGTCAGGACATTTTAAACCTGACTCAGGGTGCGTTTGACAGGGACCCGGAGATTGTGCCGGTTTCCGTTCAGACCGGGCAGGGACTGGAAGAGCTTCGGGAGGCTCTTTACAGAGCGGTTCTTCTGTCCCCGGAAAGAAAAATCGGTCCCTCATTCCGTCTGCCTTTGGACCGGATATTTACCCTGCCGGGCTTTGGCACAGTGGTCGCCGGGACCTTGCTGGGCGGCCGGATAAACTTAGGCGACACGGCGATGGTCTACCCCAGGGAACAGGAAACCCGCCTACGTCAGGTCCAGGTTCATTCCAGGGAAGTGGAGACCGCCTGGCCCGGTCAGAGAGTGGCTTTAAACCTGGCCGGCCTTAAAAAAGAAGAACTCTTTCGGGGCGATATCTTAGCCTCCCCTGGCAGTTTGAAACCTACTTTTATGCTGGACGCCTATTTAACCCTGCTGCCCGATTCCCCTTTTACTTTAAAAAACAACCGAATAGTATCCCTCCACCTTTTTGCGCGGGAAATAAAAGCCAAAGTCGTTTTAATGAATTCTGACGAACTGACAGCCGGGGACAGCGATTATGTCCAGTTCCGGCTGACCGTGCCTGTCGTAGCCAGACGGGGGGACCGTCTGGTTATCCGCCTGCCTTCTCCGGCCGTGACCTTAGGCGGCGGGGAAATCTTAGATCCCTGTCCCCAGAAACACCGGCGCCGCAAACCGGAAGTCTTGAACCAGTTCAAAACCAAAGACTCCGGCAGCCTCAGACAAAGAGTAGAACTAGCCATCCGGGAAAGACCGGGCACCTTTTCTTCGATCTCCGAACTGGCGCTCCGTTCGGATTTAGGCCCAAAAGCCAAAGAAGAGGCCAATATTCTGGCCCAAAAAGGAGCAGTCATTGCCTTAAGCCCGGAGATCTTTATTCACCAGACGGAAATTATTTCCTTAACCAGAAAAGTGAAAAACCTTCTGAATTTATATCACCAGAATAACCCCCACTCTCACGGCCCGTCCCAGGAAGAAATCCGCCGTAAGCTGGCTCCCCAGGCTCCACAGGGGGCTTGGGAAGGCTTATTTTTACACTGGGAAAAAGAAAAGCTCATAGCCAGGGAAGAGGGCCTCATGCGCCTTTGGGCCTTTCTGCCCCGAGTGGATGAGGAAAAAAATCAGTATTTAAATCTTCTGGCCAAAACTTACCTGGATTTCGGATTTGTTCCCCAAGCCACAAGTACGGTCTTGACACCCCATACTCCCCAGGAGGCCCGAAGCCGCCAAGCCGCTTTTTCTTCTTTAGTCAGACAGGACATATTAGTTTACTTAGACGATCTCTACCATATCCACAAACAGCACTTTGCCGAAGCATTTAATATCTTTAAAGGCCTTGCTCTGAAAGGTCCGGTGGAACCGGGACCTTTTCGGGACGCTTTAAAGACTTCCCGAAAAGTGGCCGTGGCTTTATTGGAGAATTTTGAAAAAAGAGCCTGGACCGTAAAATCCGGAACCGGCCGTCTGCCCAAAGCCTAGCACCCAGAATCCTCTAACTTACCGTGCAACAAACGCACCATGATATTTTTCATGCCTCAACGGTGGAGCCGTAGATGTTCATGAGGTTTTACCGTATCAAAACGCTCAAGCTTATACCTTTTGAAGTTGCCGTTGCTGAACATTCCGAAGGTTGTCTGACTAGAGGCCTGTAATACCGGAAAATGCCTTCTGGGCTTGGAATTTTAACTATTCAAGGGATTTGAAAAATGCGGCCTAATTACTTACTTTATTCCGGACCATTGGCTGAAAAGCATCATGATAATAGTGTTAAATTTCTGCCAGTAAAAATTTATATTATGCATCATGATAAAGTCAGTTTGTCTTTTTTTGCGGCTTAAAACGAATATAATATTGATTTATAATTTAAATTTGCTTATTTAATAAATATTATTAAATACAATTTTTCCCTTGACATCCGTTGCTGTTTGCCCTGTATTTGGCGGGAAAGATGCTGCTTAAGCAATTACCCTCTAAGGTTAGCAGAAATGGATCAACAAAATCCAGAATATCTTGAAAAAAATCTTCTCACCCTAGTAGATCTGGACAGTACTCTCGGCGGCTACATTGCTGAACAACTCTCTAAACCTGAGGTTTGGGCTATGTTTAAGGCTAAACTTAAGGCTGAGGATGAAGATAAACTTAAAGCTGAATGGGCTGAGAGCCTGGCCGCAGCCCGGGCCAGAAATGAAGATGCTTTTAACGCTGTGACTGAGAGCATTAGGGCATTTACTGACAGCCCTGATTCTGCCAAAAATTTGGATGGAGCAATTCAGAAAAAATATTGAAACAATAGGGAAAACGCGATACTGACCTTCCGGCGAATTTCGGGAAGATCGCCTGCGTTCTGCTGGCGATAATGGTTCCGGCGCTCTGGAGCGGTTATTATATCCAAATATAAAGACTTTAATTTTTTCTGTCCTTTTTCCGGACTTGTTTCTTCCGGCCTTCAGTTAACCCCGGACAACTTAAAATTCCAGAAAACTAAAAAGATATATGGTACAGCAATGTTTTTCCGCCCGAAGAGGCGTTCCGCTCACTTTAACGTCTGGCCTCCCCCTGAGCATAGAAGTTGGCTGAATCCGGCTGAACCGGAGTTCCGTCTTCTGTTCAGCCGTGGCTTAAACTGGCGGATTCCCGATTTAATTACATGAGAATTGAAGACAATGCCTGTCAGAAAGACAGAAACAATCGAATTCCATAAATGGCAGTTTACAAATTCAGATTCCCGTATCAAACACGTAGGCGTTTTTGCCCTTATAATTAAACGTTACTGGGTTCCAAAGCCAGAAGATGTATAATGATTTTAACGCCTTACTCTGCTATCAGCTGATTTTTCCCTGTCATAATTATTCAGTGACTTTCAAAATCGGTCAGAGGACTGGAGACATCTGCCTGCCGACCGGATGGTCAGCCCAGATATCCTGCCCTCTCCGTTGATCCCAGCCGAAGACGTTCAATAATCTTTTGTTTTTCTGGCAATGGCCTTACCTGAGCCGACTTTAATTAATCCCGCCGTTACCTCAATTTTTTCCCGTCAGCCTTTACTGTCCTGTGGGCTTTATTTTTTGACCTTTTTGGTCCGGCTTTGCCGGCTTACTTACTTCTTCCCAGTATTGTTTTTTGATATGTTACGTCTATAATAGAAATTAGTCTTTTCGATATTATCTTCTTTCAGGAGTTAAAATCCCCGTGTCCCACAGTTTGCTGGCCGACTGTCCCTCGGGCGGCTGCGGCGCTAAAATCGATCCGGCCTGGCTGTCCGAAATCCTCCGGCAATTGCCGCCCCAGACAAGTGACCGTCTGCTGGTAGGCTATAACAATTCCGACGATGCCGCTGTCTGGCAGCTTTCCGAAGATCAGGCCGTCATCTCCACTGTTGATTTCTTTCCGCCCATGGTTGACGACGCCTATACCTACGGCCAGATTGCCGCAGCCAATGCTTTAAGCGACATTTACGCTATGGGCGGCCGGCCCATTATGGCTTTAAATATGGTCTGTTTTCCCCAGACCATGGACCGGGATGTCTTATCCTCCATCCTGACCGGCGGAGCGGAAACAGTCAACAGAGCCGGGGCTTTTTTAGTCGGCGGACACTCCATTTATGATCCCATTCCCAAATACGGTCTGGCCGTGACCGGTTTAGTCCGGCCTGATCGGATCCGCCAGAACCGGACGGTCCGTCCGGGCGAGGCCCTGATTTTAACCAAACCTTTGGGAGTGGGTCTTATTTTAAGCGCCCACAGATCCAGGGCCGCCCGGCCGGCCGATTATGAAGCCGCCGTCAGGTCCATGACCCGCTTAAACAAAGACGCCGCCGAAGCCATGGCCGATTTTGCGGTCAGCGCGGCCACTGATGTAACCGGCTTCGGTTTAGCCGGGCACTTGAACGAAATGGCCGCCGAGGCACATACTTTGTATGTCAACTTCGATTCTCTGCAGCTTCTGCCCGGCGCTTTAGACTATGCCGAGGAATTTTTCTCCACCGCCCTGGGTCAGAGGAACAGAAACTATGTCGGCCCCCGGGTTGAACTTAGGGATCTTTCGCCGGCCCAGGAAGAAATTGTCTTCGATCCCCAGACGTCCGGTGGGCTGATCATAAGTCTGCCGGCCAGTCAAGCCGAAGAACTGGCCGGAATTCTGAAAAAAACCGAACCCCTGGCCGCTGTCATCGGCCAGGTCTGTTTAAAAGAACCCGGAGGGCCGTCGGTTGTGATCCTATAACCCCCGGAATTTAATCATTATTTGGAGCCATTATGAAAAAATTGAATATGGCCGGTCAGCCCTGCCCTTTGCCGGTCATTGAGGCCAAAAAAGCGTTAAAAGAAGCCTCGGTCGGTGATACCCTGACGGTCATTGTTGATAACGAGATCGCCGTTCAGAACCTGACTAAAATGGCCCGGGCCCTGGGCCATTCAGTTAAAGTCAATTCCAGTTCAGACGGCCGGCAGGAAGTAACATTTACGGTCAGCGAAAAACCGGCGGCCGCAGTCAGGGATTCCGATCATGGCGGTCTGGTGGTGGCTGTCAGTCAAAAATCCATGGGCCATGGCGATGAGACTCTCGGCGTCAGCTTAATGAAGGCTTTTATTTTTTCTTTGACCGAACTTGAGCCGCTGCCGGAATATCTTCTCTTTTTTAACGGAGGAGCCTTTCTGACCACGGAAGGTTCGGCCAGTTTAAAAGACCTGGCCGCTTTGGCCGAACGGGGAGTGGTCATTGGCACGTGCGGAGCCTGTCTTGATTTTTATAATCTGAAAAGTAAGCTTAAAGTTGGGGCGGTCACCAACATGTACGCCATTGCCAGCACCATGGGTCAGGCCAGACGACTTATTAATATCTGAAAATCCTGTCCAAAAGGCCTCTTTACCAATTTCTTAATTGGCTGCTATGTCTGGAGGCCTTTTAGATTCCTCTAAAATAATTGTTTTGAACGGTCAAAACTGGCCTGCAGCAGACGGTTGATTTTGTCCGGGAATTGACGGAAAACTTGCCCATGTCTGCAAAGCACCTGACATAGCTAGTATAATACTCCTTCCTTTCTACTTACTTTGAGCAGCCAAAAGCCGGTTCACCGGCCAAAGTCAATGTCAGGCTCGAAATTCAAAAACTAATTGGCGCCACCATAAGAAACCAATTATTTAACAGCACTGGAGCCCAGTATGACTTGCTTGGGCGTTTACTGGGGCCTGAGCCAGCAGAAGTGAACCCTCAAACTTTTTCCCCCGGAAAGACATTTCTTTAGGAATTTCCTCTGTTTTTCCGTTAAGACTGACTTTTGGACAAGATTTTCCGTCTAATTTTACAGGTAAAGCCTAATCGGACAAGCTTCCAGTCTGTCATCGGACAAAATCAGCCGCCTGTTTTCGGACATACTGCCCCATTCAGAACAGCTTTTTCTCCCGTAATTGAAGCCGCGGCCCTTGAACAAAACACTGATTCCCGTCCCTATTGTCTTTGAAATCAGTTATAATAGACACTGAAGGCCGCCGGTTAGGCCTTAGAGTAATAAGGATAATACATGGGACCTTCCGACATCCTAAGACGAATCCCCAAAACTGAAAAAATTTTAGCCCTCCTGAGTCAGGATCCGACCTTAAATCAGCTCTCTTCAGCCCGGCTTTTAGAGGCCGTGCGCTTGGTTTTAGCCAATTTAAGAGAGAATATAATAGGCCAAAAAACAAATACGGTTCCTTTAATAGAAGATATTTTGGCTGAATCCAGACGTACGGCTCTTGATTTAATGAATTTAAAGCTTAAACCAGTAATTAACGCCACCGGTATTATTCTCCACACTAATTTAGGCCGGGCCCCCCTGGCTTTAAAAGCGGCCGAAGAAGTCCAAAAAGCAGCTCTTTTTTACTCTACTCTGGAGTACGACCCGATTAAAGGCATCCGGAATGACCGCTTAATACCCGTTGAAGAGCTGTTAATCGGCCTGACCGGAGCCGAGGCGGCTATGGCGGTCAATAATAACGCCGCCGCCCTTTTTCTTTTAATGGTCACTTTGGCTCAAGGCCGGAAAGTCGTCATATCCAGGGGCGAACTGGTGGAAATAGGCGGCGCTTTCCGGCTGTCGGATATAATTGAGGCCGGCGGAGCGACCATAGCTGAGGTGGGTTCCACTAACCGGACCCGTTTGGCCGACTACCAAAAGGCTCTGGGCTCGGAAAATGCGGCGGCGATTTTAAAAGTCCACGCCTCCAATTTCAAAAAAACCGGCTATACCGGGGAAACCGGAGTCGAGGAGCTGGCCCCTTTAGCCCGCTCTTACGGCCTGCCTTTAATCGTTGATGCCGGCAGCGGAACATTTTTGGATTTAGCTCCTTTGGGACTGTCAGAAGAAACTCCGGTCCAAAAAATTCTGACTCTGGGGGCGGACGCAGTCTGTTTCAGCGGGGATAAACTTTTGGGAGCCGCTCAGGCCGGTTTAATTGCGGGGAAAAAAGACATTATCTGCGCTTTGAAAAAACACCCCTTAGCCCGAACCGTCCGGCCGGACAAACTGACTCTGGCCGCTCTTGAAGCCACCTTAAAACTGGCTCAGGATCCTGCTGAAGCCAAAAAACAGATCCCCACCTGGCGGATGCTTTACTCAACGGAAAAAGAACTCCAAAAGGCGGCGGTTAAGCTGAAAAGAACTCTGGGGACCTACCCGGGCTTAAATCTGGCGGTCATTCGGACCGAAAGCCGGACCGGGGGCGGTTCGGCTCCGGAACAGCCTTTAAATTCCTGGGCCGTAGCCATAGAAAGCCCGAATCTGGAAATCAGCCGCTTGGAAGAACGCTTAAGGCAACAAAATCCGCCTCTGGTAGCCCGAATCTGGCGGGACCGTCTTATTCTGGATGTCCGGACCGTCTTTCCGGCTCAATACGCCCAAATAAAAAATATTTTATCCCTGGCCTGGACCGAGCTGACCTCAAGTCCCGCCTCTTCGGCCGAAGGATAGCGGCTTAGCTCATGTCTGACTGGAAAGAGTATCTCGACCGGGCCCTGGCATATCACGGCCATATCTGCAGCGGCCAGATTCTGGGCCTTAGGGTTGTTTTAAAAGGCCTGTCTTTATTGGGTATGGATCCCAAAGTGCCTCAAAGAGATCTGATGCTCTTTATTGAGACCAACCGGTGTATGGCCGATGCGGCTTTTGTCATTACCGGCATAACTTTAGGCCGAAGGCGCTTACTTATGTATAATTTCGGCAAAGCGGCTATAACTTTTCTGGACTTAAATACCGACACCGCCTTCCGGGTCTCAGTAAATTCCCACATCAGACCATCTAAAACAGAACCGGATCTGGTAGCTTTCTGGAGCCGGTACTTAGACGATGAAATCTTAACGGTCCAAAAAGTTACCGTCAATTTAAAGCCCGAGGACCGGCCGGGCCGACCGCAAAGAAGGATCGCCTGCTCAATCTGCGGCGAGGATGTCTTAGACGGCCGGGATGTCCTCCTGAACGGCCGGGAGGTCTGCCGGTCCTGCGCCGGGGAGGCTTATTACCGGTCGGCCGGGACTACCGAATAAATTTCACAACCATGTCCGGGGGCGCCTCTTTTTTTAATTCAATAAAATTTATTGACAAATTAACGGCCGGGACTTAAATTAGAAGATAATCCACGGAAAACTAAAAAGCCTTAAGTTTTGGCCGGGAGCCAAATGCCAGATATTTTTAATTTTTATCCCAAAGACGAAACCGGCGGCCGGATACTGGCTGTTTGCGCAGGCCGGAAAATTGGAGAGCCGAAAAAAAGCGTGGGGCAGGCCCAGTTGGTCCGTAACTTCGGTTTAAGCGGCGACTGTGACGCCGGACCGGGCAGTCAGCTTTACCTTTTGAGCCAAAAAGACTTTTTAGCTTTAAAAGAGATTAATCCGGCCCTAGTTTACGGCGCCTCCGGTGAAAACTTAGCCGTAACCATGGATTTAACGCTGTTACCTCCGGGCACCCGCCTGCGCTCCGGCGATGCCCTTCTTGAACTGACTGCCGTCAAATCCCCTCTCTGCGGGGCCCGGGTTATCCTGGCCGGCATAGTAACCGAAGGGGACCCGATTTTAGTAGAATAGAAACCCGGATGCTCCGGCATCCGGCTCGGTTAAAGTTACCAGCGGCCCAAAGCCGCCGGGATACTTTTTTTCAGTTGTTCAGCCAATTAGAAAGGACTACGGCTTATGCCAATTAAAGAAGTCCAGACAACCTGCGCCTACTGCGGTGCCGGTTGCCAGATCCTCTTCAAGGCGGATCCGGAAAATAACAAGATTCTGGAGGCTGTCCCGGCCAAAGGCAGGACCAATGACGGCACTCTGTGCCTCAAAGGTCACTACGGCTGGGATTATATAAACGATCCCCAGATTTTGACCAAACGCCTCAAGAAACCCCTTATCCGGAGAGGCGGCAAAGGCGCTCCTCTAGAGGAAGCCACCTGGGATGAGGCCATCAGTTACACCGCCGGGCGTCTTTCCGAGATCAAGAAAAAATACGGCCCCGACTCCATCATGTGCACCGGTTCGGCCAGGGGACCTGGTAACGAGGCCAACTATGTCATGCAGAAGTTTGCCAGAGCTGCGATCGGCACCAATAACGTCGATCACTGCGCCCGAATATGACACGCTCCCTCAGTAGCGGGTCTACTGTATTCGTTAGGTTCAGGGGCTATGAGCAACGGTGTCCACGAAATAGAGGACGCCAAACTCTTGTTTGTTTTTGGTTACAACGGAGCTGACTCCCATCCCATCGTGGCCAGACGCATTGTCCGGGCCAAAAGGAAAGGGGCTCAGATTATCTGCATTGACCCGCGCCGCATTGAAACGGCCCGGATTGCCGATCTCCATCTGCAGCTCAGAAACGGCTCTAACCTGGCTCTGGTCAATTCCATAGCTCAGGTCATTATTGAGGAAGGACTCTGCGACGATAAATTCATTGCCGAGCACTCCCATGGGTTTGATGAGTTTAAGGAACTGTGTAAGAAGTACACCCCCGAGGCGGTGACCGACATTACCCAGATCCATCCCGATGACATCAGGAAAGCCGCCCGAATGTACGCCACCAGCGGGCAGTCCATGATCCTCTACGGTATGGGGGTCTGCCAGTTCGCTCAGGCCGTCAATGTGGTTAAAGGTTTAGCTAACCTGGCTATCATGACCGGCAACTTCGGCCGTTGGGGCGTGGGTATCGGTCCGGTCCGGGGCCAGAACAATGTTCAGGGAGCCTGCGATATGGGCGCTCTGCCAAACTCCTATCCCGGCTACCAAAACGTAACTGTCCCGGAAATCCAGGCCAAGTTCGAAAAAGCCTGGGGGGTGCCGCTGTCCAATAAGGCCGGCATTCCCTTAACTCAGGTGCCCCATTATGTCCTCCACGAGCCTGAGGAAAAGAAAATCCGGGCTTATTACGTCTTTGGCGAAGATCCGGCCCAATCTGATCCCGATTTAGCCGAAGTCCGGGAATCTCTGGAAAAGATAGAGCTGGTCATTCTCCAGGATATCTACATGAACAAAACCGGCCAGTACGCCGATGTCGTCCTGCCCTCGACCGGCTGGAACGAACACGAAGGAGTCTATTCCTGCTGCGACCGGGGTTTTCAGAGGATCAGAAAAGTCATTGACCCGCCGGCCGACGCCGACGTTTTATATGACTGGGATATCATCAGCCGCATTTCCACTTCCATGGGCTATCCCATGAAGTACAGCAATACTGAGGAAATCTGGAACGAAGTGATCGATCTTTGTCCCAGTTTTGTCGGGGCCACTTACGAAAAACTGGAAAAGTACGGCAATATCCAGTGGCCCTGCCGCTCTAAGGACATGTCCGACACAGGTACAAGCTTTCTTCATAAAGACGGCAAGTTCGCCAACCCGGACGGCAAGGCCAAATTTTCTTCCATCGACTGGCAGCCGCCCACGGAATTGGAAAACGACGAATTCCCGCTCATCTTCTCCACTAACCGGGAAGTAGGCCATTATTCGGTCCGAACCATGAGCGGCAACTGCCGCCTTTTAAGGAACTTGGAAGACGAACCGGGCTGGATCCAGATGAACCCGGAACTGTGTGAGGAACTGAGGGTCAAGCACGGGGAACTGGTTAAGGTCATATCCAAGCGCGGCCACTGTATTACTCGCTGTCTGCCGACTGACCGGGTTAAAAAGCAGGCCGTCTACATGACTTACCAATGGTGGATCGGTGCCTGTAACGAACTGACGAACGCCGCCTTAGATCCCATCTCCAACACTCCGGAGTACAAGTACTGCGCCTGCCGGGTGGAAAAGATTAAAGATCAGATCTGGGCGGAAAAGTATCTCCGGGAGGAATACGCCAAAATCCGCCAGGATATGGGCATCGCGACCAAGAAGAAAGGAGGTAAGGCGGCGTAATGAACGGCTTTGTCCAGGGCGATCCCCTACTTTGCATCGGCTGCCGGACCTGTACTATTGCCTGTGTGGTTGCCCACGAAGGCAAGAGGATTTATGAAATAGATCCCGACGGCTATGATTTCCATCCCCGGTTGAAAGTCATTAAGACCTGGGCCGTCAGTGTGCCGGTTCAGTGTAAGCACTGTGAAAATCCGGCCTGCAAAGCGGTCTGCCGCTCGGAGGCCATCAGAATTGAAGACGGTAGAGTTTTAATTGACCGTCAAAAATGCATTGGCTGCAAATCCTGCACCGAAGCCTGTCCCTTTGGGGCTGTCCATATGGTGCCACTAGGTTTTGAACTGAATCCTGACGGCTCCAGAAGGTCTGTGGCCCATAAGTGCGATCTGTGTAACGGTCTGGAAGACGGTCCGGCCTGTCTCAGGGTCTGTCCTACCGAGGCCTTAAGACTGGTGGAAAGAGATGATTTGGAGGCCATTTTAGACAATAAGAGGAAAAATGTTCTGGTGGCCGCCTCCTCTCCAGAACTGAGGAACCGGCCGACTGTCTGCTAGTTGCTTTATCCCTGTTCATTTTCAGGCCTTCCGGCTGAACCCGGAAGGCCTTTTTTTATCTTGAGCTACGGACTCTGACCAGAAACTAAAGAAGGTATGGCCTAAGCTACCTGATCCACCCGGCATTTTTGGCACAGTGGATTTTTGGCTATAATCGGTTCAGCCAGTTTCAACATTTGGCTGTAAGGAAGATTGCTGTAAAAATACAAAGCTGTCTCGGAGGGGCCTTCCCAGTAGGAATAAACAGTCGGCCCATTGGCAGATAAAGCCTTCTCTAAAGCCTCAATGATCTCATCCGGCGTGTTATTACGGTAAACTTTCTCTGGCAGATCCTGGCCGTTTAAATAAATAGCCAGCCCTTCCATGTCCCCGACCGGGTATTCGGTCACTTCGCCCGGACCGGTACGGTCGTCCCCGGCCGCCCACATTTTAAGGATCGAACCTTTAGCCAGAGGCAGTTCTTTAACCAGCGATAAGACCTGCTTCAGATCCTCTTCCTCAGCCGAGAACAAGTCCATTTCCACCTCGCACATTTCTACTTCCCCATTATCCATCACCATAGTCCCGCCGCCGGCGGTGTAGCCTAACTCCGGCTCACCTAAAATGCGATCCAGCTCTTCTTCAATGTACTCGAAACGGTGCATGGGCTGGAGCTTCATGTTTAAAACCAAAGTAGCATAGGCTTCGACCTCAATGTCCTCATCGTCGTCGTCGACATAGTAGTCATCGCCGTCATCATCATCATCGTCATCGTCATCATCAAAATCATCGTCATCGTCATCATCAAAATCATCGTCATCGTCATCGTCATCATCAAAATCGTCGTCATCATCATCGTCGTCACCGCCGGCGCCGGGGCCAAAAACTTGGCCGGACAGGTCAAGGTCGTCCTTCTGCAAGGTGACGATGGTCAGGTCACAGTCACTTTCGAGGCTGTCTAATATCTCTTTATCCATGTCAGATTTCTCCACAGCTAAAGTTAAAAAGCCACAGCCTAGGTGACCCAAAAACCGTGACCCCAGACTTTAGCCTATAATATTCATTTCCGCCTAAAAAGGCTATGTTTTTCTATAATTGACCGACCGTGGTCAGTTTTTTGAAAACAAAAAAAACAAGGATTTAGAGCCGATGGATTTCTGGAGTCTGTTTCAAAATTTCCGGACTGGGGCGACCTGTTGTCTTCGGACCTGAACCAAAGACCCTGAGAAAAAAGACCAAAAAAACGGCCGGAGAGGACCCCGACCGTCGGAGGGGACATTTTACATAATGGGCGGGCTGAAAGTGGCCAACAATTTCAAAGGATCATTGCCGGAAACTTTCAAAGCGTGAACCACGCCGTCTGGAGCCCGGAAGGCGTCACCGGGTTTAATCTTGTGCCAGCCCTCATTGTCCTGGAATTCGCCTTCCCCCGAAACAACATAGAAAAACTCAGTGCTGGAGGGGTGATTGTGGGGTTTAATCTCATAGCCCGGAATAATGGTTATTTCCAGATTATTGAGGCGACCGTCGGTATCAGCTTTGCAGAAAAAGGGTTTCAAAAACACCCCTTCGTCAGCGTGCTTAATGTAGGTCGAGTCGAGAGCAAATGTTTTAGCCACGAAAATCCTCCTAAAGGGCCTTGGGACCCCAAAAACCGTATAAGGTTGTAAAGAAAAATCTATGTTATGAAACTAATTTCTTGACTCATCTATATTACCACAGAAAAACGCATAAAACCACCGCCATAATTGATAGACATTTTACCATAAAAATAATAATATTTTAGCATAAATTAAAGACAATAACCTTTGTTTTTACCGCTCCCTGGAGCTGTTCCAGCCTGAGCCTCACCCCTATTTGAAAAAAACAAAATGCTGCTGTTTGGCCCGATTTTTGTTCGTCTTTTCCTCCTGGTGGATATGAAAAATCTTAAATAAGAACTCCATTGAATTCGGATCAGAACGTCTCCCTCCGCTCCGGAGGTTAGTTTTGCGGCCGACCGCTCTTTTTTTTAAGTTGGGGAATTTTAATCTTTTTAGGCTCTTTGGATTCTTTGGGGCTCTTTTCCGGCTCTGAAGCCAGGCGGATCTTCGATTTCTGATCGTCTTTATGCCTACCAAAAAGCTGCTCCCGTTCCAGCAACCTCCGTTCGGCGGCGTAGAAATCTTTTAAAAATCTTAAGGTGTCTTTCTGGGGGACCGTGGTTTTATATTCTATTTTCTTGATTATGGTCTCAGCTATCTTGCGGAGGGATTCGGCCTGATGGACGTCCTTAATCCTCAGGATATCTTCCAGAGTCTGGAGTTCCAGTGTGCCGTAAATGCCAAGATGCTGGGGAGTAAAAATAAAATCGGACTTCCGGCTTTCGGCCGTCAGATCTTCCAGCAATACGGCTTTCGGCATGGCCGCCACCATGGTGCCGCCCAGGAGGTCGCCCAGCCTTAAATTGTCTTTGGTAACCACAGGCAGTATAACCATGACAACAAGAAAAGCCAGATCAAATATAACCGACAGAGTATGGCCTTCTTTTATGACACTGATCAAATATATAACGGGCAGAAAAAATTCAATGGGCCTGGTTAAATTGCGGGCAATGACCATAGCCGGGGTCAGTTCGCCGCCCCGGCGGTTTATGACCTTAAGGCGCATAAAACCCTTACCCGGGGTCCGGCCCTGGCGACTGAGCTCAAAATATAAAAAGTAAAAATTTATGACCAGAAAAAACGCCAGGTTTAAAAATGTGACTGTGGCTTCTGCATGACTGCCGAAAAGCCTGCTGATCCCGACGCTCAGGACAACCAAACCAAAGACAATAAACATTTCATCAAAGAAAAAGGCCAAAAACCTCTCCCCCAGCGTGGCCACCCGGACAGTTAATTTTAAGCCCTCCGGACAGATAATCGTCCTAAGTAATTTGAGGTTTTTTTTGTCCCGCCCGTATTTAGTTAGGCCGAGATAAGCGGAATCCCGGCTCAACTGTCATCCTCCCGGCCAAAAAATATAAAATAATACGACCACATAAAAAGAGTCAGTGAGGCCACAAAAAAACGCAGGAAAGTTGACCCCAGAAGCTGGCGGAAGCCGCCTTCTATTAAGCCGGCCAAAAGGAGCATAAAGACGACCCCGACCATGGCCGAAGCCGAGGTGTGACCTTCGTGGGCTAAATTCGACAGTCTTCGTTTCCTGCCGGCAAATATAAACTTCTGAGCCACGCCCAGACCGGCGGCGGCGGCGATAAAGATGGCTAAAAGCTCGGTCACCCCATGTATGGACAGCCAGCCGATAAATTCTACTGTAATGCCATTTAGGGAATGAATAGCCGTCATAGCTCCCAGAGCCTGCCCGTTATCGAAAATTATGATGACCGTCGGAATTCCTAAAGCAAAACCAAAGCCGAAGGACAGAAAAGCTACCTGGGAATTGTGCTCAAAAAGGTACGAGGCAAAGGCAATAAAGCTTTTCTCAAAGCCCGGCCACGGGGCAAAAATCTCGTCTTCCAGCAGTTCCTCAGCCGTAGACCCGGGACCTCGGAGGTCGCTGAGAGACATGGGCACAAACCGGTGGAAAGACTCCGGATTGGAAGCGACTTCCAAAAAACCGCTCGCCAGACCGACTATAAAAATTCCCATGATTATCAGGATATGCCATTTTAAATAACGGACTGCCCGGGGAAAATCCCGGGAAAAGAAATTCCGGACCACTTCCCAAAACTCCTGCCTGGGTCCGTAAACACCTATATAGCCTCTTAAAACCAGATTTTCCAAATAAAGAGTCAAATTGCGGTCCAACACTATATTGCGGGCCAGAGCCAAAGACGATACGGCGGACTGGTACAGAAGAGGCAATTCCGTGGCCTCTTCCGGGGTCAAGGAACCAACCCCTTTTTGGTCTAAACGGCTGACTAAAGTTTCCAGACGCTCCCAGCTTTTTTCCCGGTTTTTCCGAAACAGAGCGCTTCTTAAAATCAAAGGAACCTGTTCCGCCCGTTCCGTTTGACCGACCGAAGAGACCGTGGAATCATAAGTCCGGCCCGGAATGGCGCCCTTTGGAGAGGAACTTGAGGCCGAGCTTTCAGGCCCGGTAATTTTGGTCATAAAAGCCCTCTTTGCTTGATCAAAATATAGCGGTTTAAAAGGGCGACCGTTATCCCGCCGGCCTTGACTGCTAAACAGTGAACCCCCAGGCGGGTTAAGCGCTCTAAGACAATATCCCGGTCTTTGGCAAAACTGTCGGCTAAAACCGAGGAGGCTAAAGTGTTAAAATTAACCGGTCTTTTGTCCTTCAGACCGGTCAGGACAGGATCTTGCACGGTCACAAAAATGACCATGTGCCTCCGGGAGGTAATGGCTAAATTTTCCACCAGGAGTTCGGCCGAGATAACGTCAATGAATTCGGTGAATAAAACTAACAGCGACCGATGGGGCAGGCGCCTGGAAAGTTCGGCCAAGGCCAGAGTATGGTTAGTCTCCCGGTAGCTGTAGTCCAAAGAGGCAGTAAAAGCCTGAAGCCGGGCCATAAAACCCGGGCCCCGGCCGGGCTTTAAATAGGAATGAAAGGCTAAATCATAGCCGCAGCCGCCGACTAAATCGCCCGACTGAAGAGAGACCCAGCCCAGCCGGAGGGAGGCGGCCACAAAGTGATCCAGTTTGGTCAGACCCCGGACCGGCTCCTGCATGAGGCGGCCGGTATCAAAACCTAAGACTATCTGATGGTTACGTTCCTGACGAAACTCCCGGGCCAGAAGTCGGCGGTGACGAGCCGAGTGTTTCCAGTCAATATAGCGGTTATCCATGCCGGGATTAAAATCGGATAAACAGTCAAACTCAGATCCCTGACCCCGGAAGGGCTGAATCTTGGTCCCGAAAATAGTCTGCCGGCCGGAGAAATTTAAAACGTCTCTCTGGAGATGGCCGGTATCCTGGACCACGCTCACGGTTTGCTCCAAAGGAAATCTGGCCCTTATTTCCACTAATTTCCTAGGCCCGGACCACCTGAGCCACAGTTCGTCCAAAGCAATCTTTCCCCGGCGCTTTCCGGTCAGTGCAATATTTAAAACTCCCTTGTGATCCAAGTTGAATTTGATGCTCTCTTGGTCTTCCAGAGGTCCCCTGGCGGCTAAAATACCTTCCATCTGGATTACTCGTGGCCAGTTACTTTCAATGGTGACTAAAATTTCTCCGGGTCTGCCCACCATAAGGGATCCGGGAACCTTAAAATCAGCCGCCACCCGGTTTTTAGGCAAGGCCCTGATAAAATCCGAGACTATTAAAGACAGCACTAAAACTGGGTAATATAAAGCCAAAGGCCATTGATCCTCATCGTAAGCCAGGAGCAAAAAACTCAAAGGCCCGGACAGGGCAAATAAGACGCAGGCAAAAACGGTCGGCCGGATCATCGGGGCGCGGGCACCTGGGTCAGGAGATCTTTTATGACCTCTTCCGGGATAAGTCCCTCAATGTCGGCGGCAGCCGAGAGAATTAAACGGTGGCGCATTAAAGGGACAGACAATGTCTTTATGTCATCTGGCAGAACAAAATCCCGTCCCTGCACGGCGGCGTAAGCTCTGGCGGCCGAGGCCAACATATTGGCGGCCCGGGTGGAAATGCCGGTTTCTATGGACGGATGGCCCCGGGATGCCCGGATAAGGGCCACAATATAGGCCACTAAAGGCTCGGACAAGGTGATCCCGGCCGCCGCCTGACGGGCATAGGCCAAATGCTCAGGATTGACGGTCGCGGTAATTCCCAGAGCCTGGGCCTGAGGCCTTAAACTTAACTGGGTCCGGCGCCTGACAATTTCCAGTTCCTCGGCTTCGGTCGGATAGCCGATATTAATTTTAAACAAAAACCGGTCCAACTGGGCTTCCGGCAGAGGATACGTGCCCTGCTGCTCAATGGGGTTCTGGGTAGCCACTACCATGAACTCATCGCCTAAATCATAACTTTGGCGGTCAATGGTCACTGTCCGCTCGTTCATGGCTTCTAAAAGCGCGGCCTGGGTTTTAGGCGGAGTTCTGTTTATTTCGTCGGCCAGTAAGATCTGGGTAAATATAGGTCCGGGCGTCAGAACAAAACTGTTGGTCTGGAAATTAAACAGATTGGTCCCCAAAACGTCGCCGGGCATAAGATCCGGCGTAAACTGGATGCGGCCGAACTTTAAGTTCAAAGACCAGGCAAAGGCCTGAACCAGGAGGGTTTTGCCTGTTCCAGGCACTCCTTCAAGCAGAATATGTCCCCCGCAAAGCAAGCTGGTCAGCATAAGTTCTACCGAGTGAGCCTGACCGACTATGACTTTGGCGATTTGCCCTCTTATAGCGTTAATTATGCTGCCGACTAGATTTAGATCCACTTTCCACTCTTGCCTTCCAGGCGTAAATTTTTTTGGCCCAAAACAGCTGACGGGCCTCCGGGGTATTTGCTCTGGCTCCCCTGACTTCGTTTACAAACTTTTTCAGCTCAAATTTTGGTTCAAGCCGGTCTAGCCAGTCGTATAATTCGTTTTCAGTCAGTCCAGGCGGGGCGTGCCGTATTTTGGCCAGGGATTTGATGACCATTTTCAGGTAATTTACGACCGTAACCTTGCGGCAGCCTGATCTTTCCAAAAGCCGGCTGGAATTTTCAATCAGCCGGCGCCGGCCAAAATAGGTCTCTTCATCCGTTTCCAGAATAGGACCGAAGCGGCCGGCCGCAAAAACGGCCATGAGAGATGTGAGGCCAAGCAGAATATAACTGATTAAGTCCGGAAAAAGGGCCTCTCCCGGCTCTTCTTCGACCTTTTGGGCTCCGGACAAATCCCGGCTTTCATCAAAAACCACTGCCTGGCCGGGAGCTATCCTGTCCATGAACGACAAAGCCAGCTCCAGGTTTTGGCCTTTCAAAATACCGTGATTGGCCACTAAATCGGCATCGGCCAGAATCCAGACCGAGCGGGTCTTATCCCGGTAAAGACCAAGTAAAACACCTTCTTCGTTGGCTAAAACCGGTACAATCAACGGCGAGTTCACTAACCATACCGGTTGCTCAAAAGTCGGCTCTAACTCGGGCCCAAAGGGATTGACCGTCAATTTACCTAATTTCCCGACTCCCTTGACAGTTTTTAAATCCGGGACCGTGGCTCGACTTAAACCCTGGCTCAGAAGGATAACCGGGAGGGGGTGAACCAGGGCCACCCAGTTGGGTTTAAAAAGCTCCGTATTATAGGACCACTTAGGTAAGATTACCAGAACATTGGGTTGAGCTAAAATCTCGGGTTTGGTCTGGATAGAAAAATCAGGGTCAGTTAAAACGAGAAGTTCATTGGGACCGGTCTCTATGGGCTCAGACCGCATGGCTCTTCTTACTTTAAATTCATTTTTATTCAGAAGCTCGTAAAAAAGGGCGTACCCTACGGCCGATACGGAAACAGAACTGTTGTTGGGCAGATAACCGTAATTGCTGACTTTCCGGGAGCGAGCATAAACCGTAATTAAGATTAAACCGACAATAACCAAGCCTACTAAGACCCCGGCTCTGATATTTAAGCCCCTTAAATTCACGTTAAACGCCTGCCCAGACCCTTCAAAAGCGCCTCATAACTGTCACGGCAGTCTGAAAAGTCTTTTTCCGTAGGCTCATATAAGCCAAAAATGGATATTTCGGTCTTTTGGACCATAAAAGCCAGAGCCGGTTCTACCGGCGGACCAAGTTGCAGTTTGGCCAGGATTTCCCGGCTTGTCAGGTGCCGGGGAAAAAATGTCTTCTGCCTCTTCTGGAACTCTTCCAGGCTTTTAAGAAGCAGCTGGTGGATGGCCTCAGCGTAACGGCCCTTTTTGGCCAGAGCCAGTGATTCTTCATATATCCGGTCCAGGGTCCGGACCAGAGGGGCCGATTCTGGAACATTATCCTCTTTTTTTTCTTTTCTGGATTTTCTGACATGCTGCCAGATACTCCAGAAAATAATAACTGAAATTAGGCCCACTACCACCACAAAAACTACTTTTAAAAGACCTCTCAAAAAATCCGGTCCAAGGGCGGGCTCAGACTCTCTGACCGGCCGGACGACTGGCAAGTCAGTTTGAATATCTAAAGTCCGTCTAAGTATCTGAGCTTCGGTTTTCAGATCTTTGTGGGGCTTAGAAATCCGCCCCAGTAATTCCCGGGCCGTTCGTTCGGCCTCAGGTCTTAAACCAGATGGCCGTTTGCTGGGATTTAAAGATTGGGGCGGGGACGGAAGCCTGTAAATTTCCGGTCCTGACTCCCGGTCTGACTCAGAACCCTTTTGGTCCTGAGAGGCTGGTTCCGCAGCTCCGGCCTGGCAGTTGGTCCAAAAAAGCAGGGTAAACAAACCCAATATTAAGATATATTCCTTCATAGGATATTTTTTATCAATAAATCTATTAATTTATGAACTTTTTATAATAAGCCCCAAATGCAAAGACTGACAATTCGGCGGTCTGGGCCAATTTGGCCTGTCAGTTATTTGAGTTTCGAAAAAATTTGTTTTTTCCTCTTAGGTCTTAACAAACGGCTGTCAGGTGTTTTTCTGCCGGGGACCTCTGTCTGAAATATAAAGCCTTGTCTCGTCAAATTAGGCATGTTCTTGCCCGGCGTCAAGAAAATGGACTTACCCAACTCAAGCCCAGGTTGCCGAACGGGTGGACATCAAAAAAGAAAGAGTGTCTTCGTAAACCGGAGCAAAATCGCTTACCATTCACAGTTAAAGCAGTTAACCAACTCTTTGTCAGTTCTCTCTCTTCTTTTTTCCCAGACGCTTCAGACGCAGACGAAAATTTCAACATCTTCAAAGATCAAGCCTGAAAAGACAGGAGCTTCTTGGGAAATTACTTTAATATTAA
This sequence comes from Deltaproteobacteria bacterium, assembly GCA_031264185.1. GTDB lineage: Bacteria > Desulfobacterota > Desulfarculia > Adiutricales > Adiutricaceae > JAIROO01. The sequence continues at coordinate 2,643 of JAISEL010000026.1, read as the reverse complement.
GGCCAAGGCTGCCATAAGACAATGACCAATTTTTGGATTATAGCATCATATTGACATATTACAGGAACTCTCCGGGCCTCCGGGTCTTGTTCAAATTTTACTTTAAATTTTATATATATATTACAGATTATTTTAAAATTTTGAATGGTTATTTTTTGTTTTCATCAACTATTAGGCTGAAAATAAAAATTTGTTTGCCCACTACACCAAGTATAATCAATCCAAGCTGGAAAGGCCATTGACAAATTTTTCACCCTTTGACCACTTGGTGGATGAGGTCAATCCAATTTCCCGATTGACTGCTATCTTATTAGGTTTTGTCATAAATCCTAAACAAATAAAATTAGCCACTTGATATAGTAATTTTAATCAAATAAAGTATCTAAACCCATTATATATTGGTAAAACAAAATATATAGATAAATTAATACCAAATATTGAAAACAAAAACCGGTTCTTAGCTCGCCCCCGAAGATTCGGTAAAACTATATTTGTTAATACACTGAAACAATTTCTCCGTGGCATTAAAAAACTTTTCAGGGGTCTTTATATTCGCTCTAAGGGTTTCAATTATTACTCCGGCGGATAATTTTGACCATAGATAAAGTTAAATACGCGAAAGTCAAGGTGAACCCAAAGAAAATAGACTCTCATAATTATCCGCCTGGGTAATATAAACCATCCCTGTCATTCGTGTCGCGGGAAAGCAGAAATGTCCTGTTTCTATATTAAACAACACGCCTGTCCAGAAAAAAAATCACGTAAAATCAGTAGATTGTAAAAAATAACAATTTTGCAATGCAAGCGAGATATTATAATTATACATAATTACAATAGACCCGGCAAAGCCATTAAACTAATATTATTAATAGGAGATTTAGTGTAAATTTCATCAGGAATCTCCCCGTGCGTTTCGATTTTTAAAGATGCAATCTATAAGAACTAATTTGCTGAACTTTTTCGCTTCTGTAATTCTAACCAACGCCGACATTGATGGCAGCCGTGACTTCCCTTACAGTGACATTCAATTAATTATTAAATTACACTGATAGATAATTCACGGCCGACATCGTCTTTGGCAGCAGTTAAGGCGTTCTTCAAAGTCTTGAGACTGCCGCAGCCTCTTGATATTTGATCATGGTCCATAGCTCCCAGGATCTTGTGTTGGTCTTGGTCCAATCTGCTATCCGTTAACTTGTTTGTTGACCTGTTCAGCTTAAATTCAATTATTACCACGGCGGATAATTATGATAATCTATTTCTTCATTGATTTTACCTTATGATGATTTGTTTGTATCAAAATTATCCGCCGGGGTAATAACGTTCAATATTTTCACCATCTTCCCGAAAACGTGCGTATTATTGGTCATTTGCCATCGGCACCAATCATTTAGGATTATCAGCCTTTTCAGGGAGTTGCCATGTTTCAGAATTTTGAACCGCCGCCTAAGATCAATCCAGGCGGAACCGATCTCCTTGGACAAGCAGCCGATGAACAGGTCTCGGGAAAAAACCATAGTGGGTCAGCATCTCAGGATCCGTCCGCAATTGAGGCAAAAGAGTCTTCCCATAAATCCCATCCCAAAGGGATCAAGGATCTTGGGGGCAGGCAGCCGATGACACTGCGCCGCCAAAATCAGAGCAGCTTTGTTGGGGCAAACCAATTCAAAATCTACAATAAAACCGAAACCTCAGTTTTTTTTCACTAAAAGTAAGATCTTTAATAATTTCACCTCCTTATCGTACGGCAGACTGTCGACAAGTTTTTCAGTTTAATTTTAATCGTAAGCCTGATTGGACAAATTTTTCGTCAATTCCTTGACAAATTGCCATGTCTGTTTAAGACAAAACACGTCGGCTATAACACTAAACCTTCTTAAGGTCGGATTGACCAATGAAGTTCGGCGATGGAAGTTAAAGGCACAATCCTGGTCCGGACAGTTTGGAGAAATCTGATTGGCTAACAGTACCATTGAAGCGGCCGAACAACCAGAGCCTTCCAGTCTTCCAGTCTTCCCTCTTTTCCCTCTTGATTATTATTAAATAAACTGTAAGATGTTGGAGTGATGGCTATGCCGCCACCTGACAGTTTGTCCCTTGTGGTTGCCAGATAAACTCGCAGGGCTCTATTTTACAAAAACTAGAAGTGGCTCAGTTTGCTGAAGATAAGGACAGTGAATATAAATTTTATCAGTAAATTATAAATTTAAATAATTAATTTTAGCTATTTAATTGTATATCATTAACTATATACTGCTATTTAAATATATAATTTATTTTTTTAAGCATAGAAAGCAATTTTATGTCAAAGAATAACTATAAAAATATTAAAATTCATTATCAAAACAAGGACATCCTTCTTAAGGATTTGTCTGACAGCTACCGGGATCCTTTTTTTAACCTTCTTAATATTATTGACAGTAAAAATAAAATTTTTACACCAATGCCAAGTGAAATTCCTGAATATATGTCTTTTGACTGCAGACCGGATAAAGTATATCTATTGGACAATAACGTCATTTTGGATCTGGAGTTTGACAGCTCCGGGGAAAAAAAAGATTTGCCCAGGTATATGCTGTATGCCGCGCATTTAGCGTATGCGCATACTGTCAAATCCAAGTCAGGCGCCGTTTATTCAGTTCG
>JAISEL010000160.1 GCA_031264185.1 Deltaproteobacteria bacterium | reverse complement strand
TTGCAAAACGATCATTCAAAAGTTAAAAAAATTTTTGACCATGATAAAATTAAATACGCGAAAGTCGAGGCGAAACCAAAGAATAAATAGATTATCATAATTATCCGCCGGGGTAATATACTTATTAACTTCTCTTATTCATACCTATCCAGCTGTGAAAATTAAGGCTCGGCGGAAGATCGGGTTTTTAGGGTAGGTCGGCCACCGAATGATTCGTCTGTTCGGAAGGCGGACCTGCCCGAATCTGATACTGGGCAGGCCTTGAGAACTAAAATTCCGGCAGAATCGGACGTTTTGGATCAGACGTATTTTCATACATCTCCGGGGATTAAAGATTTAAGAAAGGTAGAGGGGAGAGCCTTAACGTCCACCAAATCATTGGCCCGACGAAAGATGAATTTGGTTGACAGAGCGAATATCTTGCTCAGAAAGGATTTCGGTCGGCTGAACTCCCCTGACAGGACTGCCTTCAAAATGGTAAACCTTATCCTCAACCGGATTGACCCCTGTGTCCATCGTAAAAATTTCGGAACACGCCGCTCTGTTAAAGACAGATAACCCGGCTGCCTTGTCAACATTTAACTCCCGTACTGCCAGGGCAGACAATTCACCGTCAATTTTTTAGAGCTTGATTTACGGTATCGATAAGGAGTTTATTCGACGGGTGAACGCCTGTCCAGTTGTCGTCAATATCCTTCTGCAGCCAGTCAATCTCAGTGAAACCACTTTCCGCCAGAATTAGTTTCCCGATCATAGCGCCTTTGAAAACAAAAGGAGCATCACTCGCCGGCATGGCCGCTATTATTTGGAACAAATACCGTTCATAATCCGCCAATTTTTATCTCACATCATAATATTCTGCAGCCCATTCTTTTATGACGTTAAAGCGTTCCGTATTTTCCGTCTGAATATTAAGACACTCAAAATTTTTGTTGTGAGAGAAGCAATACCGAGCCAAGCTCTCGGTCAATGACTGCTCATCTATGTTTTCAAAATCACCGAGTATCTCATTTACAGTGTAGTCAAGGGTGGTGCAGAATACATCACCGATTCGAATGAAGCCGATGCCATCGTACGATTAGACTATATGGTAACTGACATTTTCGTGGTTGCCAGGCACCAGAGCATAAACGTCAATTCCCTCTTTGCTAACATAGCCGCCGAAAAGCTGCAAATATTCCAGTGTAGACGTTCGTCTTAAAATTTCGTTTTTGCCGCCAGCTGCTGCATTATGCCAGTCTCTTGTTGATAAGAAATCGCCGTTTGATAAAACTGCCATGCTGTCAGCCACATTACAATAAATATTAGTACCCCACCCTTACGAATGAAGATGTAGTACCCAAATCTGTAGGATAAATATTATGCATTATTAATTGTCATTTTTCAAGGTATCATGGTGTGAGTGTAAGGTGCAGGGGGTAATATAATAAGTCGCTGGAAGTTGGTTTTCGCTTCCGTCGTTTTCACAAATCTCCAAAAACGGACATTGATTGCTTTTTCTTCATCCGCACTTGAAGGTCTTTTTCAGTCTTGGAAATTATCGGCGCTGCCTTTGGCGGAGGCTAAGTTTCTTTCAGCCCTGGCGGCTTGAAACGGATTCTGGCTGAATGCTGATCAGCTTTTTCGGCAGCCTCTCTTTATTTAGAACAATAATTATATATTTTGTCTTTATATGTTAATATATAGCATTTTTTTGGCTATATAAATAATTTTGCCTTAATTTATCTTTAAGACCGACTTTTTGCTCACCGGCCTCAAGTAAACAGGAGAGGACTTTTGAGGTCAGGCCAGCCGGCCAGGGAAGTTCTGCAAGTGGAGCCGGAAAGCTAGACTTCTCGTATGGGCTTAAAAAAACCAATTTTTTCGGGCGTTGGGGAAAACTTCTCCTGGCCGGACAATATTGTCTGTTAAAAGTGCATAATATTATACATATAAATTTAATATAGTGCAATTATGTATTATGATATTACAGAACCACCTCAAATGTGGAAGTCCGAGCGTTTAAGTAGTCAACCTCACTCGGTTCCAAATCCCTTTCCCGGTTGACCGAAACCGACTGGGGCCGGGAATTTTTCTTCTGGCCGCCCGGAGCTGAGGCCAAGGCCGCCTGAATCTGGGGCCGGGTCAGGGACTGACTCTGATTTTTTTTGGCCAGATAAGCCATGAAGTCGCTTGATACCAGCATGATAACCTCCCGAGCCGGAAGAAGTTTAGCCGTCTTCCGTCTCTTTGGTTTTCTTATCGGCAGACCTGGCCGGGAACTTTAGCTTTATCTGATGAAAATTCTACTCAAACCTGATTTTTTTCCCGGCCCTCCCAGCGCCTCTACTTTCTTATCGGCCAAATAGTCAGAAAATTAAAATAAATAATTTTAATTTTACTGCAAAAGAAAAATATAGGACAGGGTTTTAATAAAATGGATTTTGAATCGCTTGGAGCTGTGGGGCTGTTTTGCTTTTCTTTGGCTGTTAAAAATTATTAAATTAGAAATTTTTTTTTAACAAAAGGCAAAATTATTTAAACCTAAAACACCGTCCGACCTAAAATCATGGTTGCCAATTAAAAGGCTTTGGGCTATTATCAATAGGATTTAATGTAGGATCCTTTTCCTGACTTCAGGCAGCCAGGGGTTATTTTTGTCTCAGGTGTTTTAGGTTCAGCTGCCAATCATCCCCGGCTAAAACAGAGGCTTGTAAGGGTCCTGGATTGTCCGGGTAAAGCGGGAGTCGGCCGGCTGCGTTTTGCCGCTGGTTGAGCCCTGCTGTAAAGTGCTGCCTAAGTTTCATATTTTTGAGGTCTGGGGTTCCGATGAATAAAGACAGATTTGAGACAGGCCGTAACCAAAGGTCAGCGGAAAATTTTCCAGGTTGGCTCGGCTGAAAAGGCCCGTCTTTTTCAGCCGGTATGAGTATTTATGCGCAAAAATCCCCTTTTTCTGGAAGTCAAGTTCAAAAAAGGTAATTATTTCAAATAATTATAAATGTACTTTTTTAAAAAACGGACTTTTTGCGGGGCCGTCATTTATTGAAAGAATCGTATTTTCGATTCTGATTAAACAAATTTGAGGAGTCGGCGTTTCCTCCCTGGCCTTTTGGCCGGGGTTTCTACACCGAAGAGCGGATGAATTTGAAACTTTATAATACCATGCTCCACGGACTTACGGTTTTAGAGCCAGTCCATCCCGGCCGGGTAGGCCTTTACGCCTGCGGGCCGACTGTCTACGACCACGCCCACATCGGACATGCCCGGGCTGTGGTGGCCTTTGACATTTTGGTCAGGCATCTTCTGTCTTTAGGCCTGGAAGTGGATTATGTGCGGAATTTTACCGATGTCGATGACAAGATCATAAAAAGGGCTCAGGAGCTCAAAAAACCCTGGCTGGAACTGGCTGAGGATTATATAAAAAGTTTTAATCAGGACATGGCCGCTTTAGGCTGCCTGACTCCCGCTCATACTCCCAGGGCGACTGAGTACATAACCCAGATGCAGGAAGACATTCTGGCTTTAATCGGACGGGACAAGGCTTACGAGATCTCCGGGGACGTGTTTTTTGATGTGGGCAGCCAGCCCGGTTACGGCTGTCTGTCCGGACGGCAGTTGGCTGACCAGGAAGCCGGCGCCCGGATTTCGGTTGACAGCAGAAAGAAAAATCCGGCTGATTTTGCTTTATGGAAATCGGCCCGGCCCGGAGAACCATCCTGGCCCAGTCCCTGGGGGCCCGGGCGGCCGGGCTGGCACACCGAATGCTCGGCCATGAGCTTCAGGCTTTTGGGACCGGTATTTGATATTCACGGTGGCGGCCAGGATCTGGTATTTCCCCACCACGAAAACGAACTGGCCCAGGCCCGGGCCCTGGACCGGTCCATGGCCAACATCTGGGTCCATAACGGGTTTGTGAACATCAATAACGAAAAGATGTCCAAATCCCTGGGCAATTCCTTTAATATCAAGGAAGTTTTAAAGATTTACCCCCCGGAAGTAGTCCGGTTCTTCCTGGTCTCCAAGCACTACCGCAGCCCTCTTGATTTTTCCGAAGAGTCTTTAACCGAGTCCTGGCGGGCTTTAGAGCGCATCTACCGGACTTTGGCGCAAATTCCTGAATCAGCTGCGGTTCAGGTCGAAGAGCCGGAAGATATCGCCGGTTTCCGGATCAGGTATTTTGAGGCCATGGATGACGATTTAAACACCGCCCAGGCTATGGGGGTTATTTTCGAACTGGTCAGGGCCGTTAATCGCTTTTTAAAAGACGGCCGTTTAGATTTGGCGGTCTGCGGTCGGCGGACTTTGGTGGATCTGGGCGGCCATCTTAATCTGTGGCAGGAAGATCCCCCGGCATTTTTAAGCCGCCCCAGACCGTGGTCCGGGACGGCCGCTCAGGAAGTCATTGAAACTCTGGTCAAAAGCCGGGCCGAGGCCCGCTCCCGCCGCGACTGGGCCGAGGCGGATCGTTTAAGAGCCGAGCTGACCGGTCTGGGGGTGGTGGTGGAAGACAAGGCCGGCCAAAGCACCTGGCGTTACGCCTAGATTATGGGCTCTTTTGAATTAGTTTCCGACTTCAAGCCCCAGGGGGATCAGCCTCAGGCCATAGAACAGCTGGTTGACAATATCCAGGACGGGGCCGGGACTCAGGTTTTACTTGGCGTGACCGGTTCCGGCAAGACTTTTACCATGGCCAATGTGGTGGCCCGGGTGGGTCGACCTACATTAGTGCTTGCTCCCAACAAAACTCTGGCCGCCCAGCTTTACGGGGAGTTCAAAGGCTTTTTTCCCAATAATGCGGTGGAATATTTTGTCAGCTACTATGACTACTTCCAGCCCGAGGCCTATATCCCCCAGTCGGACACATTCATTGAAAAGGACAGCCAGATTAACGAGGCCATTGACCGGCTCCGCCATTCGGCCACCCGGGGGCTGTTCGACCGGAATGATATTTTGATAGTGGCCTCGGTCTCCTGCATTTACGGTCTGGGTTCACCGGAATCTTACCAGGCTCTGATGCTCCGGCTGGAAGTTGGCATTGAACGGCCGGTAGAAGAGATTTTAACCCGGCTTGTGGAAATGCAGTATGAAAGAAATGACTATGATTTTCACCGGGGTACTTTTCGGGTCCGAGGCGACATTTTAGAGATTTTTCCGGCTTATGAAGAGTCCGAGGCCGTCCGGGTGGAATTTTTCGGGGACACTCTGGACAGCCTGAAGATCGTTGATCCCCTGCTGGGGGAAGTGAAAAAGTCAATTCCGGAAGTTTTGATTTATCCGGGCAGCCATTATGTCAGTACCAAAGAAACCCTCCTGCGGGCCATGGAATCAATTAAAGAAGAACTGGCCGGCCGTCTTTCGCATTTCAGGAAAGAACAGAAGCTTCTGGAGGCCCAAAGATTAGAGCAGAGAACAAATTTTGATTTGGAAATGATGAAAGAACTGGGCTGGTGCCACGGCATTGAAAATTACTCCCGTCATTTAACAGGCCGTCAGCCAGGGGAACCGCCGCCGACCCTGCTTGACTACTTTCCCCGGGAGTTTTTGCTGATTGTCGATGAAAGTCACATTGCCGTGCCTCAGGTCAGAGCCATGTGGCACGGAGACCGCAGCCGGAAGACGACTCTGGTGGAATACGGTTTTCGCCTGCCCTCGGCTTTGGACAACAGACCTCTGTCTTTTGAGGAATTTAACGAACGGCTTTTTCAGGCCATTTACGTTTCCGCTACCCCGGCGGAGTATGAACTGAATCTTTCGGCCGGCCTGGTGGCCGAGCAGGTCATCCGGCCGACCGGACTGACCGATCCGCCCATGGAAGTCAGAAAGGCCTCCGGTCAGGTGGACGATCTCCACAATGAGATCAAAAAGAGAGCCGAAATAGGGGAAAGAGTTCTGGTGACCACTCTGACCAAAAGGATGGCCGAGGATCTGACAGAGTACCTGTCCGAAAGAGGGGTGCGCTGCCGCTACCTCCATTCGGAAATTAAAACCATTGAAAGGGTCGAATTGCTGCGGGATCTAAGGGCCGGAGTTTTTGACGTTCTAATTGGCATAAATTTATTAAGAGAAGGTCTGGACTTGCCGGAAGTGTCTTTAGTGGCCATATTGGATGCCGATAAAGAAGGCTTTTTAAGGTCAGCCAGATCTTTAATCCAGACCTGCGGACGGGCGGCCAGAAATGTTCGGGGCCAGGTTATTTTATATGCCGACAAGGTAACAGCGGCCATGAAAGACGCCATGAATGAAACTAACAGGCGGCGGACTAAACAGCTGGCTTACAATAAGAAGAACCGTATTACCCCGACCACTATTATGAAAAATCTGGAAGGTCTGGCCGGGGTCATTGCCGGAGCCGACTATCCGTCAATGCCTAAAAAACCGGAGGCTAAAGGTCTTAATGTGCCGGCAGAAGAAATCCCCTTTATAATTGGGAGCTTAAAGCGTGAAATGAAAAAGGCGGCCGAAAATCTGGATTTTGAAAAAGCGGCTTCGTTAAGGGACCAGATCCGGTCTTTGGACGAAGCCGCTCTGGCCTTGGGTTAATCCGATGCTTTGGAAATACCGGCCTTTTGACCCTGATCGGGCCCGCCTGCTGGCCCGGAATTTAAGTCTGCCCGTCAAATGCGGGGAGTTTCTGGCGGCCAGGGGCTTTTCCGAGGAATGGCAGGTCAATAATTTTCTGTCCGGGGATTTAAAAAAACTGCCCGCCCCAGAGACCATGCCTGGCCTGGACAACGGGGTTCGGCTTATTTTAGAGGCTCTGGATTCGGATAAGACTATTGCCATTGCCGGGGACTACGATGCGGACGGTCTGACGGCTACGGCTCTTTTGTACCGGGTTTTAAAAGCCGCCGGGGCCAGGGTTCTGACCAGAGTACCCAACCGTCTGTCGGAAGGCTACGGCTTGTCGGTCACGGCGGTTACGGAACTGAAAGAAGAAAAAGCAGACTTGCTGATAACCGTAGACTGCGGCATATCAGACTTTGAGGCAATTAAAAAGGCTGGGGAGCTGGACTTGCCGACTATAGTGACCGATCATCACCGGCTGCCTCCTGAGCTGCCGCCGGCTGCGGCCATAATCAATCCCCATTTGGGCGGGGGTTGGGAAGAAAACCCTTTGGCCGGGGTGGGGGTGGCCTTTATGCTGGCCTGGGGGCTTATACGGGTCTTAAAAAACCGAGGCCGGGAACTGAATATTTCTTTGGTGGAAAATCTGGCTCTGGTGGCTTTGGGCACCATTGCCGATGTGGCGCCTCTGGTGGGGCCGAATCGGATTTTAGTGACCCACGGGCTTAATTTTCTGGCTAAACTGAACTGGCCTGGTCTTAAAGCTTTAAGAAAAAGAGTTATAAAAAAAGAAGGCTATGTCTCGGTTAGAGATGTCGGTTTCGGATTTGCCCCGCGATTAAATGCGGCCGGACGCCTGGGTGAGACCGATGTGGCGCTGGATATCTTAATTACCGAAAACCATGCTGAGGCCGAGAGATTAGCCGAAAAACTGGAAAATTTTAACAGGATTCGCCTCAAAAACCAGAATGCTCTTCTGGAAGAGGCCTTGGAACAGCTGGCTGAACAGGAGCTTGATATCATATCAGCCCGAACCGTGGTCTTAGCCGGGGAAGGCTGGGCTAAGGGACTACTGGGTCTTGTGGCTTCCCGGATAGCCGAGACGACCATGAGACCGACGATTTTAATGACCGTTGAAGGGGGACTGGCCACCGGCAGCGGCCGCAGCGTTCCGGGATTTAATCTTTTTCAGGCCTTGGATCCTTTAAGGGATCTTTGTAAATCCGTGGGCGGTCACGCTCAGGCGGCCGGACTTAAAATTGATCCGGATAAAATAGACGCTTTCCGGGAAGCTTTTGAAAGATCGGCCCGCAATCAGGATCCCCCGGAAGCCGAACCCCAGCTGGAGGTAGATCTGGTGGCCAACTTGCCGGATCTGGAACAGATACTGCCAGTCTTAGCCAAACTGGAACCTTTCGGCCCCGGACATCCGGCTCCGGTGGCGGTTCTTAAAAATGTCCGGGTTCTGGAAGCCGTGCCCACCAAATCCAACGGAGATCAGCACATGCACCTGCGTCTTTACGACGGTCTGACCAAAGTCGGTTTCGTAGGATTTAAACTGGCCCCCCGGCTACACGAAATAGGAACCCGGGTGGATGTGGCCGTGCAACTGGAAACCGAGAAATTCGGTCAGCACGAACCCAGTTGGCGGCTGTTGGATTTTAAGACCCCGGCTGTCTAGAGGGCGGCCTTGAATATCTGCTTAGAGCTTTAAAACTAAAATCAAAATTAGGACAGACCATGGACAATACCATCAGGCAGGCCGAAGAAGCCCTTCAAAGGGGTCAGGTTAAAGAAGCGGAAACTTTAATCAGCCCGGTTCTGGAAAAAGAGCCGGACAATATCCGGGCCCTGAGCGTTTGGGGGGCGGTCTGTCACAGCCGGCAGCGTCTGAGCGAGGCCAAGAAAGCTTTTGAGCGGATTTTGGAACTCAATCCCGACAGCCACCAAAACCGCAAAAGCCTGGTTTTGACCCTTCTGTCCGGTCCTCAGCCAGCTCAGGCCAAAGAGCATCTGGAAAAGCTTCTGTCGGTCAATCAGAACGATTTCCAGCTATGGGCCCTTATGGCTCAAATGGAGAAAGCGACCGGAGATTTACAGGCCGCAGCCAAACACGCCCAGAGATCTCTTTTGATTAATCCGGAGCAGCCGGGCCTGAAAGCCTGGGTCGACACTTTGGGAAAAGAAGAAACTCCGGCCCCGGCCGTTCCCCTGAAATTGTCCGTTAACCAGATGTCGTTTCTGAGCCCCCCTGGTCAGGAAGAAGAGATAGATTTACTGGGTTCAAAACTGGAAAAATACCTTTTCTGCAAAAAAGTGGTAAGTTTAAAAGAAGATCCTTACTTGACAGCTCTGTCCGGACGGGGCGGACTGTGGATAGAAGGCTTAACTCCCAGGACCGTGCCTTGGCTGAGCCGTCTGTCCTCCGGACCAAGACCGGTCATTCTGCGGATAGGCCCGGATGATTTAAAAGGGGAAGTGTCTACTTTCCCTTTGACGGCCGTAACTTCGGTTTTGGCCGAAACGAAAGCGGTTATGGATTTATTTTTAGGCAAAGGCGCCAAACTAAGCCGCGATACCCGGCTTTATCTGGCTCCCAGGGCCATGACTGTGGCTTCTAAGCCGGTGGAAATCAGCCCCGATGCCAAAATATCTTTAGCTTATTTAGGCTCCTGGCGGGATCCGGCTATAATTCTTTCGGCTTTGAGCCAGATAAGAGGCCAATTCCCTGAGGCGACCTTACTGGCTCGGGAAAGACCTCAAGATCTGGTGGTGGCCAGGTATGTTGACTATTATATATCCGCTAACGGTTTAGCCGGGCAGGTCCTTTTTGGCTCCGGGGCTATAGGCGATTCGGATTTTTACAGAGGCCGGACCCATTTATTGGTGACTGATCTTATGGCCGGGGGGTATACTGTTCCTAAAGCTTTAGGTTTTGGACTGTACCCTTTAATCCACAGCTCTCCGGGGGCTGCGGAGCTTTATCCGGCCGACTACCTGTGGTCAACCCTTTCGGATTTGCCGGTCCGTCTGGCGGAAAAGCCCCGGGAAGACCCAAGAACTCTGGTCCAGAGAGTCTTCAGCCCCGATCGTTTAGCCGATCGGGTCCGGGGCATACTGGTTTAGATCTTTTAGTTTTCAGGCCGTAACATTTTGAACCCCTAGGGGCTTTTGGAAGGTTATCCATGTCTCTTTTGTCCCATGCCGATATAATCACCCTGGGCCGCGAGGCCAAGGGTATACTGGAGATATGCGACCGGATCTCCGAGGCGGCTCGTCAGCACCTGGAGGATGCCGAAGAAAATGATTTTGGTCCCCGGCAGCCGGAAAGTGCCCGTTTAAGGGATTCAGATGTCTATAAAGCCTTGCGCTGTGTCAAAACGCCTATTGTGGCCAGACTTGGCACAAAAGACGGCAACAACCGCACGCGGGTCTTTTATGTCTGTCCATGTGATCCCCCGCCCGGCTGTCGCCGGACAATGCTGGTCAATGTCTTTTCGCCTTTCGGACGAATACTGGCCCTAAAACCTGGTGATATTTTTGAAACCCCGGAAGGAGAGCGTCTGGTCATTACCGACAAGACCACTTTAAAGCCCGAAGATTATCTGCACCAAAAAGACATAAGCGATGCTTTGTTCGAGTACCGGGCCCATTATAAAGTCAGGCTCAAATCCCTGCGGGAAGTCTTTAACCGCGTCTCAGAACCCCGTTACAGCCAAAAGCATGTTGTTGTCGATGACACTTCTCCGGTCGGCGATACGATCTTGGTTCTGGAAGGGGACCTGGACGATGAGGTGGAAGTGGAGATTGACGAGGAAACTGAGATCCTCTCCGTTGCTCCCATCATGCGTCTTTCGGACAAAGGCCTTTTCTTAACCGATCCCCAGCACCTGGACTTAAGACAGGATTCCATATGCCGTCAGGCTCTGGATTCTAGGCTTCTGGTCATGGGTCTGCCGGGGACCGGCAAAACTCTGACTTTAATCAGAAGGCTGGATTTTAAGATCACCCGTGAATGCCTGGCCGGCGAAGAACTGGCCATTATTGAGCAACTGGAAAGTACGGGCCAGCCTTCCCACGCAGTCAGCTGGGAGCTTTTTACACCCACTGATATCTTAAAGCGCTATGTCCAGAATTCTTTTAAGCAGTCCCTTATCCCCGGCTATCAGGACAACATCTCCTCCTGGAATGATTATCGCAAAAATCTGGCCCGGAACCTTTTTAAGATTCTTCATACACCCGATGGTGGAAAGCTCATACTGTCCAGCAATCTTAATTATTTGAGCCCTCAGGCCAGGAACCATACCGACCGCTGGTACGATGATTTCAACCATTATCAGTGGCAGAAGTATATAAATAGTCTCATAGTCCACGCCGAGCGTCTGGCCGGATCCTCTGACCATAATCTGTCATCTTTGGGCAAAAGTTCCAAAGCTGCTTTAGAACAATCCCAGACCGGAGCATTGGCCAGGCTGTATCTGGCTTTGGAACCTCGGGTGCCGACTATTTCAGGCTATGATTCTATCTTAGCCCAGGAAGTCAAAAAAGCTACGGGCCAGATAATAGCCTCTTTAATTGAGGCCGATCCTAATTTTTTAAGCGACATGGCTGATTTTTATGAAACTCTGCCCCAAAATTCCAATGCCCCGGCTGCGGGATCGGCTGAGTCTTTTAACGAGGCTTACGCTTTTATGGCTAGGGTTTTAAGGGAAAAGGCCCAGGCAGTGGCGTATGGCCAAAAATACCGCAGCGACGGCCGGAAGATGCGGTTTTGGGACTTTTTGTCGGGCCGTCTGGACGAATCTTCTCTGGCTGCCATGGGTTTAAACTGCCTGTTTCTTCTTTCCATCCGTAAACTCAACTGCTCCAATGTCGGGTTTGCCAATGCTTATTTTGAGTCCCTGGCCGACAGTTACCTCTCTTTCCGGAAATCCGGGCCCGAGTGGTACACAAAAGGAGGTATTGACAACTTATATATAAACGATCTGGAGCTGGACCTCATTATTCTGGCCATCATGGAATCAAGTTCGGCTTTACTGTGGCAGGACTACTTAAAACCCGGGCGGTTCCCTTTAGGCCACATATTACAGGCCCATAAAAAGGAGCTGCGCAATCAGATTCTGGTAGACGAGGCCGTGGATTTTTCGCCGGTTCAGCTTAAATGCCTTATGAACCTGACCCATCCGTCCTGCAACTCATTTTACGCCACTGCCGATCTAAATCAGCGCTTTACTCCCTGGGGCGCTAAGTCTTTAGCTGATTTTGAGTGGGCCGTACCGGGACTGACCGAGACTACTTTGTCGGTCAACTACAGGACCAATACTCCTTTAGAGGAGCTGGCCCAGGCTCTGGCCGTTAAGACCGGCTCCCGCTACAGCGAAAAATCAGATTCGGCCAGCAGCTGCAGTTATAAACCTGTTCTTCTGGCCAAATCAGAAGATCAGAATTCCGTTATTGAATGGCTTAAAGAACGGATTTTAGAGATCGGCAAAAAGATTGGCAAACTTCCTTCCATTGCTGTGACCATTAACTCGGAAACGGAACTGGGTATTGTGGCTGAAGCTTTGAGTGCGGCTTTGGAACCACATAACATCTCCGCCGTAGCTTACCGGGAAAGCGAAGTGCCGGAAGAGGATAGCACTGTCAGGGTCATTAATCTTAAGCACATTAAGGGCCTGGAGTTTGAGGCGGTCTTTTTATTGGAAATGGATAAGCTGGTCCAGAGTCTGCCTGATTTATACCGTCAGTACATCTACACCGCCGTGTCCCGTGCCGCCACTTTCTTTGGAGCGACCTGTCTGGAGGGACTGCCCCAGGCTTTGGAGCACATAGGGCCCTTGTTTGGCGAGAATTGGGCCTGATAGCCGGATTAGTTACGGGCCAGTCCCTGATTTTCGGGCACCTGAGTCCAGGTTGCTCCTGTAGTCTATTGCCTTGTCATAAAATTTCCTGTCTTAAATTGAGATAAAAGTTGCCACATCAGACAGTCTGACCTTAGGCTAGGCTTTGAGGTAACCTGTGACCTTGAAGAAGGCTTTATTGTAGTGTCAGCCAAGCAAACCGACCTTATGTATTTTCTTCAAAAAGTAAAAGAGTTCGTGGCGAACACTCCGGGTTCTGGCAATGTGGCCAAAGTCTATGCTCTACATACTGGCGATGACGGTCTCAAACGAATACTATCAACTGATCTATGTAGCCAGTGGAATACGCTGGATGACGCTACTGTTAATACATAGAAATGTCTGTCAGTTGTTCAGGCACTGCTTATCCCCCAATTTACCGAGCGAGCGAAATAACGAAACAAACGAACAGTATAACAGCCGTATTCAAAAAAAGATAAATCAATATTATCAAAAAATTGATGCTACTATTATGGAGCGACAATCACAGTTGGAGAACATCGTTAATTACTATAATGGTGAGTTCATGTCATCATTTATTGAGGATGGTGATACTTTTTCAGTCACAGTGAAAATGTCGGGTAAGGGTCTTCGTGATGTAGTTCTAAACTACTTTTATATTTTTGAGATGTCCTTCAAATCGGAAGTAACGGCTGAAATTACGGCTGAGAATATACGGTCAATTTCCGATAGATTTACTATTATTCGCCCTCGCAGGAAAGCCCTGTCATATGCGTTATCGACAGTGGGATTCAAGAGAACCATAGATACCTTTCACAGGGTGTGTCATCTAAATGATGTTAAAATTAACCCTCACCAAGTTCATTCGTCTGCCGTCATTATTCATCTTGTGGTTAAACTTGAATATCAGAAGATTCTGCCCTTTAAATTTAGGGGC
>JAISEL010000123.1 GCA_031264185.1 Deltaproteobacteria bacterium | reverse complement strand
TCGCTGTTGGCCCGGGCCAGGTCCGGGCGGTCAATATGCCCGGCCACCGGGGCGTCATACTCGTCAATCAGGACCGCCGCGCCCGTGCCGTGCTTCCTGGAGAGCTTTTTCAGAAGTTCCCTTAAAATGCTGTCGTATTCGGTTCTGGTGATGGTCACTTCCATGGATTCAGCCGCTTCCAGTAGATCCCCAATGATATAGTTTTTTAGCAGCGCAGGACTGTCGGTCTCGGCGTAGTTCATGGACAGACGAATGACCGGATGGGGCTGGAAATCATAATCTGTTTCCCGGCCGATCCAGAGATTTTCGAAAAGATGGCGGCGGCCTAAAAATAACTCACTGAGAGTGTCCAGCAGCAGGGTTTTCCCAAAACGCCTGGGCCTGGAGAGGAATAAGTAGTAGACATCCAGTTCCGTCAGCATTTTATAAATGTAGGGAGTTTTGTCGACATAAATCCGATCTTCAGAAATTATCTCCTTTAATTTCTGGCGAGTTCCGGGAAGTCTCTTCAGCTTTTCTTCTTTCGCTTTTGTTTTTTTCATATCATCTCCTGCTTAAGGCCCCAAAGGCCGTATTTTAGGTCCGTTGTTTTAAAAGTCACGGGCAGGCGAATGGGGAGTCAAGGTTTTAACATGAGCAGGGCTTTAGTAAGCTCCGCTGCCCTGATTATCCGGTCCATGATCCTGGCTAGCAAAATCAGCTCCAAAAGAACAACCGGACGCTGGGAGCTAACAGACTGGCCAACAGCCGTGAGGTTAGACCTAAGGGTCATAAGTCCCTGATAATTACTGGAGTCGGCTTCAACAAATCCAGGCCCATGTCTCCAAAGGGCAGTCCGAGCCCGTCCAACTTACCTCCAGTCTCATCAGATCAGCTATTACTCCGGCGGATAATTTTGACCATGATAAAATTAAATACGCGAAAGTCAAGGCGAAACAGAAGAATAAATTGATTCTCATAATTATCCGCCTGGGTGATAGAATTTCCGCAGCGGATGAACGAATCAGTCTGGCCTCAGACAGTCTTCGCTCTCCCGGTCCGCCTGGAATAATTAGCAGCCAGATTGGGCCAGGCCGCCCCAAAAACCTAATCCTCCGGCCGACTTAAGTCCGAGACAACTATATCACATTTTGATTGGTTATTGGACTGGTTATCGGATTGGTTCTGACCTCAGCGTTCTTTTGCTCTATACCGCAATTATCCCGCCGGTCTTTTACTGTAGACACTGTCAAGTCATTTAAAATCCAATAAAATCAGATAATTATTTTCTATCCTGTGCCTGACTCCTATTCTTTTTCAAAGTTAATCTACACCAAAAATAAGGCTGAATGTTTGGTGTCCAAATCAGTCGAGCCTGACGCCCGGTACCGGGTCAATAGGCACGTCACGAATGAATATACATACGCCAGCACCAAGCCTTCGGTTGTCGGCCTCGCCGCAGGAAAAAATACCGCTGCATCCGCTGGTGTGCAGCTGACGCTAATCAGAAGTTTATCCCTGTGTCCTGGTTTTTATTGAGTTCGCCCGAAGAACACCCTCAGCTAATCATTTCCGGAAGTTGAAATATGAATAAGCCTGAGAAACTGACGATACTCCGCAAATCCTTAAGCAGGGAGGGCCTGCCTGCGACACCGACTGCCAGAACCGGTTGTACGGCGATAATCGGCTGCCGGAACGGGTCGCCTTGAAGACCGGCCTCCGGCCGAATCTGGGAGCCGTTTCCGAGGAGAACCGAGAAATAACGGAAGACATCATTGCCATCATCATGTTCCCCGGACTGACTATATTCGATTATGGCCATGTAGCCAGAATACCGGTTATGATCCTGCGCCAGGATAATTCAGTCATTCGCACCAAATGAAAAGTAAATTGCGGAAGCCCAGTTTTTCAGGTTTTTTCTCCGCCTTGACTTTAAGCCAGATTTTGGGGCCATGAAAACCTGCCGCACTACTGGCTCCAGGACAGGCAGAAGAGGTGTTTTCAGCAGCTGAAGAGCCAAATAATATTCGCAAGGCCATGCAACTGGCCGGAGCATGGCAAGTCCGGCAGCGCTTAATCCACCGCCGCGTAATTAAGTACGTGCCCTTTCTTAAGTTCTTACGCTGGCCACACCTGGAAGAATACGGCACTGAATGACAGGTTTTCTGCTTCTCGGGAAATAGCAGAAATAAGACTTAACCGCAGCCCGGAACAGCCAACCAAGCCGTGATGACATTGCCGTTAACAGGCGAACAAGCGGGTGTCGGCGAAGATTCAGGCTCCTAGATGCCGGGAGGCTGGACGCTGAACAGTAAAGTGCGCCGGAAACCCAGATGTAAACGAAGAAAAAATCGACCGAAAGAAGTTTACGGAAAAAATGATAATATCCCGGTAAAACTTTCTCTTTTTTAGAGCCACCGGTCATTTGTCAGGCGTCATTCAAAAGGTGCTATAATGATATTAAGGATAGGCTCATGTATTCGGTCCTGTCCTCTGGTTGGACCAAATCTATTATCTGCCCTAATTTAAAGGTTCTGACTTTGTCTTAGGCTGGGGTCAAAGATCGGAGGCCGTCAGTGTCTGAACTAAAAAAAATACTGCTCATATTAATCATCCCTGTACTGGGCCTCATTTTTTCCGCCTCCCTGGCCGCCCAGCCGGACGATGATCTGACCAGACTCTTTGAAGACGAAGACTCAGCCGCCTCAGGCCGCACCGGTCAGGTGCCCATGCCGCCTCTGCCGCCCAACTCTCCGGCTCCGCCCGCTCCGCCTCAAAGGGAGACTCTGCTGACGCCGACCGGACCGACTGCCGAGACCGCTCCGGCCAGCCCGGCTCCCCCTCCCATTGCTTTGCCGGCTCAGGCTCCGGCCGCAGTCTCTCCCCCGCCGCCGGAAGACAGGTCCGAACAGACGAACAGCACTGTCTCCAGCCCGTCTCTGTCTACCGATATTCCGCGGGTCCAGGGGCAAGTCGTGTCTCCGCCGCCGCCGGCCTGGCAGAGGCAGTCCCCTGAAAGCGCCGGCCCGGTAATGCCAGGAGGCCCGATGCCGGAGTTTGATTCCAGTCAGGGCCGCTGGCAGCAGATGGACGTGGGCCAGTTTGATCGGGCCAGAAACGCCGGTCCGACCCAGCCGCCCGTCTCCGGCGGCAGTTTGACCGGAGACCGGCCTTCGGCCGTCCCAGAGCCGGTCATTGATAATCCCCCGCCCCAGCCGCAGCCGGCCAATCCCGCCCCTGCTGATTCGGGGCAGAGCCAGCTGAGAGAACTTTTCAGCGATCTCCTGCCGCCTACTCCGCCAACGGAAACCCCGCCGGCCCGGGGCTCCGTCACCCGGCCCCTAACCCCGCCTCCGCCCCGGACTCCTGAGGCGGCGGCTGCACCACCAAGTCCGCCAGCCACCGGCCAGGTCACCCGGCCTTTAACTCCGCCGCCACCGCCGCCAGCCGCTCCCCCGGCCGCCGAAAGGCCGATCAATCCGCCGCCCGCCGACAGTCCGGCTTTATCCCGGGCCGGATCATTATTGAGCGAACAGGGCCTGATAAACGACCCCGACAGCCGCCGGGGGTCGGCCCAAATTTTAACGCCCGCCCCACCGGCCTCCCCGGCTAACCAAAGAAGCTCGGAAGCCGATCGGCGAAACCGGACCGAAACCCGAGCGGCGGCTCCCGCGACCCAGGCCCGGACTCCGAAAGCCGGAAATTCAGCCGGAAGTCAGGCCAGGACTCGAAAAACCCAACGCCCCAGACCGGCCGCCCCGGCCAAACCCAATTTGAGTGTCATGGTGGTAAATGAAACCGGCCGCCCGGGAGTCGGGGAAAATTACAGGGCCGTCCTGTCCAGTATGGGTTACCGGGTCATCGGAGTAACCGACGGTCCCAGTCAGCCAGGCGGTCAGACGGTTATTGCTTACCAGGACGGCCGCTTAAGTCAGGCTCAGGCCCTGGCCAGGCATCTGCCGGGTCAGAGAGTGGTGGTTAAAGGCTCCCAGGGTCAGTCGGCCGGAGCCGTGGTATATGTCCGTTGACCTTAAAGCTCGTCCACCGTCCCCGGGGCGGTCAGGTTGTTTTACTGGAGGAAAAGGACGGTTACCTGGCCTTGCTCAGCCAGAGATTTGGGCCGAGGTTTAAAAAGTACCGCCAAAACTGGGCCCGGGCTGAAGAACGCCGTTATCTTGGCTCCTTTCCCTTAAGTTTGGATCTGGCCTTAAACAGCGGCTGCCAGTTAAACTGCCTCATGTGTCCATTAAAGTCACGACCGGAAAAACTGAAGCGCCTGTTCTGGCTTCCTGGTCAGTACCGGCGTCTTTTAGCCGAAGCCAAAGAACACTCTCTGCCGGCTCTGACCTTAGGCTTAGGCTGCGAACCTTTATTAGATCCTCAGACCCCGCAAAGAATTAAAGAGGCTGTCCGGGCCGGAATTATGGATATCCGCCTGGGTACGAACGGACTTTTACTGACCGAAAAAACCATTGGACCTTTAATTGATTCCGGGCTGACCCGTTTGGAAATATCGGTTGACGCCGTCAAAGCTGAAACTTATAAGGCGATCCGGGGCGGAGACCTTAACCGACTGGAGAAGATGATTGATCTATTTTTAAATCAAAGATCCGGGCAGAAAACCGTCTGGCCCCTGCTTCGGGTCAGTTTTTTAAAACTGCCGCAGAATAAAGGGGAATTGAAACAGTTTTTCAAAAGATGGCAGGGGCGGGCCGACCTTATCTCTATCCAAAAGCCCATCTGGTTTCCGGGCTCGGGTCTTACAAAACCCGGGCCCGGCAAAATTAAGACTGTGCCCTGCGGCCAGCCCTGGCAAAGACTGGGTCTGGACTTTAAAACTCAGGCCTGGCCATGCTGCAGCTGGTACGGGGAAGAGCTTTTAGGATTGAATTTTAAGTATTTTTCGGTTTATAAGATATGGACCTCTAAAAAAATGACTGCTTTGCGGCAAGACCTTCTGTTAAACAAACCGCCGGAGGCCTGCCTGACTTGTGCCTGGGCCGGAGCTTTCTAAAACCCAATAGACCAAAAATAAGCATACTTTAAAATAAAATACACAATTACTAACTTTATATAATATATTCTATATTTTAAGAATATAAAACGCTATTAAATTATATTGTATAAATAATTTAATGTTTTATTGCGTATAATACTCCAAATAATTTTATTGCCCAGAAATTTTAGCCCTTTAAAGGAGTTATTCCAAGCCAAACCGGCACTTTGAGAAAGATTATCCCTGCCCTGCCTCAAAAACGGTCAAAACCTTTTGTCTCCAAAACCATAAGGAAGAGCCTATTTTCGGTACCCTTAGAAAATTAGCTTTTCAGTTGGCTACCCTTTGGCATATTAAAGGGATTTTTAGCGGTCTATTCTGCTATATTCCATGGATTTTTAAAAGTTCTTGACTTACCTGTCAATTGATAATAAAATTGATTATTTAAAATATCACCCAAATAGGGTCAGGGTCCGGATCTTCCCCATGGATTATGAAGCCTTTTTCAAACTAAAAGAAAGACCTTTTAAAAATCCCCTGGAGGCCAGGTACTTTTTCCGGGTCCCGGTTTTTGACAGGCTGACCGAAGCTCTTTCTCAGCTGCCGAAACCAAGTCTTCTGATTTTAAAAGGTCCGGCAGGCTCCGGGAAGACAACCATGCTCCGGAACTTAGCCCGGACAGTCAAAGACCGGGTTATAGTCGCTCCAATCCTCCAGACCGGCTACGAGTTAAGGGACATTTTAAGCGATGCCTTATTCGGCTTTGGTCTGGGCTTTAAATGCGCTCCCCAGGTGCCGGAAGAGTCTTTACTGGGTTTTTTTCAAAATGCGGTCTCCAGTTTTCTGGCCTCCGGCCTTGATGTTATTCTGGCCGCCGACAGAGCCGGACATTTAGAGCCCGAAAATTTAACAGAACTGATTGATCTTGTCAATCTGGAACCGGTCTGGTCAGGTCGGACCGGTCTTCTTCTGTCAACCAGACCCGAACCTGTTTGGCCTATACAAAAATTTCCGGATGCCAGGATAATTGAAGTTCCTCCTCTGGATTTAGAACAGACGAAAGCTTACGTCCGTTACCGGATGAGAGCGGCCGGGGCCAGAAAAGACTATTTTAAAGCTGATTCTTTAATTACGCTGCACAAATTAAGCGGCGGAATTCCTATGGAGATCAACAATCTGGCCGAACGGGCGTTAATGACCGCCTGGGCGGCCGGACGCAAAGAAGTTTCCTCAGCCCATCTTTTCCAGGCTAAAACCGGTTTGGAAAATCCCCCGCGAATTGATCCCAAAGCCATACAACAGGCGGCCGGACGAAAACGCGGACACCAGAAAATAAAATCCTGGCCGGCCCGGCTGTCTCTGGCCGTTTTTATGGCTCTGGTTTTTTCTTTAGGTTTAATCTTCTGGCCCAAATTCCAGCCTGAAGAGGAAAATTCCGGACGTCCGCCAGACGCGGCTCAGGCTGCGGCCGGGCCGGCTGAAGCCGAAGTCTTGGCTACGGCCACCCCGGCCGCCGAACCGGCTTTGCCCGGCCAGACTCCGGGTCTGGGGCTGCCGTCTCCTCCGCCGGCACTGCTCCGTCTGCCCCATAACACCATGGCTCTGGTCGTCGATCAAAGTTTAAACCAGGCCCGTCTGTGGCAGGGCCAGCTGAAAAAGCCAGGTCTTAAAGCCGAACTTCCGGCTCCGGATTTTGAAGGTCCCGGTTTATACTTAGTCGGCCGCCCCAAAAGCCGGCTGTCCCTTATTTTCCAGTATCCGCCGGGGAAAGAAGTGCCCCCGGTGACCGGGGAAAAACTCTGGCGCCAGGTGGAAACTCTGCTGCCTCAGGACATACTGCCTTTAATCGTAGCCGACAGCCAGTTACTTTTACGGCCTGTTCCGCCGGAGGATCTGGATATCTTAAAAGAAAAACTCAAAACCTGGACCACGGCCCAGGAAGTCAAGTTCACCGACAATCTGGCCTTACTTTACACCGACCCTTTTGTCTTTTACGAGCCCGGTCAGAGACCCCAGACCATCAGCCGGGAAAATTTCAAAGTGGCCCTGACTTCCGAAGCCCGCACCTCTGGAGATGTTAAACTGGCTATTTCGGAGCCTTTACTTATGCTGGACCCGCGCAATCACAACCGGGCCTGGGCCGTTTTCAGTCTCAAGTACGATTCCAGGCTCCGGCATGACATAGGCCTCCGGACCTTAATTTTTGAAAAGAGTATGTTGGGCGACTGGTACATTAAAGCTGAGCTATGGATTCGGGAAAACAGTCTGGAAAACTGATTTCCAGAAGGCTGAGGCCTCTGGTCACCAGCTTTATGATGGGTTTTACGGCCGGCCTGCCGCTGGCCATCTTGATTACTCTCCTGCAGGCCTGGCTGGAAGACGGAGGAATCAGTTTAACATTAATAGGTCTTCTGGCCATGACCGGTCTGCCTTACAGTCTTAAATTTCTGTGGTCTCCGTGGCTGGATTATATAGCTCCTTTCGGCCGCCGAAGACAAAGCTGGCTTCTGATGAGCCAAATCGCCTTATTTGCTCTTTTGTGGACATTATCCAAAACCAATCCTTTGGATTTTCAGAAAGTTCTTTATCTGGCCTTAGCCATAAGCTTCGCCTCAGCCACTCAGGATATCGCGGTTGACGCTTACCGGCGGGAAGATCTGACCGACCCTGAGCTGCCTGCCGGTTCGGCCATGTACATGTGGGGCTACCGGCTGGGCATGACGGCTGTGTCCGGCGGTCTTCTGGCCCTGGCCGAACCTTTGGGCTGGGAGAAAGTTTTTCAGCTAGGCGCTTTTTTAATCTTCCTGGGGCCCGTAACTTTGCTGTTCAGTCCCGAACCTCTGGCGGGCCGACTGGGCAGGCCTCTGAGTTTAAAGGAAAGTGTCCTGAAACCCTTGGGGGAATTTTTCCGAAGACCCAATCCTTTTTTAATTTTGGGTTTTGTTTTTTTCTACCGCTTCGGGGAGCAGTTTGTCTCCAGCATTAACACGGCTTTTTTTTTAAAAGCCGGCTACACCAAACTGGAAATAGGCCTGGTCGTCAAAGCCTTCGGTCTGGCTTCCACTTTAGGCGGCATCTCTTTAGCCGGCTACCTGATGCGCAAATGGGGACTGATCAAGTGTCTGTGGCTGTTCGGCTGGTTGCAGATATTTAACTGCGCCTGTCTTATGTCTCTGTGGATTCTGCCGCCCCAGGTGGATTATCTGGCTTTTTTCATAACTTTGGACCACCTGTCGGTGGGCGGGGGAGCGGCGGTATTTGTGGCCTTTTTGACTTCTCTGACCAATGTCAGTTACACGGCCACCCAGTACGCCTTGCTTTCCAGCCTCATGGCTCTGCCCAGGAGCGTCATGTCAAGCCCCTCGGGTTTTTTGGCCGAAAACCTGGGCTGGCCGTTTTTTTACGGTCTGGGGGCCTGCATGACCTTACCCGGCCTATGGCTGCTTAAAAAACTCATTTCAAAAGGCCAGATAAACCCGCTGACCCCGGAGACCTGATTTTAATGCATACCGTTACCAAAACTCCGTCTTCGCCCCGTTATCTGGAACTGATCACCGGTTTTTTTGTCGGTTTTATATTAATTTCCAACCTGGCCTCGACCCGTATCATTGCTGTCGGGCCTTTAGAGTTTGATGCCGGCACCCTGATGTTTCCTTTGACTTATATTATCGGGGATGTCCTGACAGAAGTTTACGGTTTTGCCCGCAACCGGCGAGTTATCTGGACCGGTTTTTTTACTTTATTTCTGGCCACGTTTCTGCTCTGGCTAGTCTCCATTTTTCCCCCTGCCTCTGGCTGGAATAATGATCCGGCCTGGCAGTCGGTCATGGGTCTGATGCCCAGGCTGGCCATAGGCTCACTTTTGGCTTATCTGGTGGGTGATTTCGCCAACGCCATAATTTTAGCCAAGATGAAGGCCAGGCGCCCCCATAAAAGTCCGGCCTGGAGGTTTGTAGCCTCAACCTTAGCCGGTCAAGCTTTTGACACCTTCATTTTCGCCTCAATAGCCTTTTTGGGTGTTCTGGACGCTAAACTGTGGTGGATCCTGGTTCTTTCCAATTTTGTTTTTAAGGTCGGGATAGAGATAATCCTGCTGCCGTTTACCCTATTCATTGTCCGGAAAATAAAAGAATACGAAGATTTAGACGCAGTTGACCTGTGGACTTCTTATAATCCTTTCCAATGGAATGTCAGGCACCCCTCCGAGGCCATCCATGGGGCTGAAAGAAAAACCGAACCTCCGGCTAAACAGACGGCAGAGACAAAAGCCGAACCTCACGCCGGACAGCCTGAAGACGACTCTGAAAACTGAAGACGACTCTGAAAATTTTCAAAAGGAACAATCAATGCGGAAAAGAAAATCCCAAAAAAGGTCCAAGACCTCGGCAGGAAAATACCCGCAAAAGCCCGGGGCCTCGGAACAAAAACAGCAGGCATCCGCTGAACTTAAAACGGCCTGGCTAAAACAGCTTTACACTCATCACGCCTGGATTATAGAAAAGCATCTGTCCTATTCGCCCTACGCCAGCCGGCTCAAACCTTTGATTGATTTAATGCATGACAAGAGCCGGTGGGGCTTCTGGGATCCGGAGAAAAATCTGATTGGCCTTAATTATAATATGATCTTAACCTGCCCCTGGTCTACGGTCACCGGCATTTTACTGCATGAAACGGCCCATCAGCTCGTCTCGGTCTTAGAGCCGCACCAATCGTCCAGGGAAGGCCCCCACGGCCCGACGTTCCAGAAGTATTGCGAATTACTACATCTCGATCCGGTCTTCCGGCATCCCGGAACCGATGAGATGACCGCCAAATACCCGCCTTCGCCCTTTGGTCCCCGAACTGAGAATCAGGAGCATCCTCTTTTGGTGAAGATCCAAAAGCTTCTGGCTCTGGGCGATTCGCCGGAACCGGCCGAAGCTCAGTCCGCTCTGGCCATGGCCGGACGTCTCATGGCCAAACACAATATCGAACTGCCAAAAGCCGATCAAAAGGCCGGATTTGACAGTTATGAACGCCGGCTAATACTACTAAACTCCACTCAGATATCGTCCAGAGTCCGTATTATTGCCTCTATCCTAAACCGCCATTTTTTTGTAAAATCCATCCTGTGCTACCTCTATAACCCCCAGCTCAACCGAACGGAAAGAACTCTGGAAGTCATGGGCCGGCCGGTCAATCTGGTCATGGCGGAACATGTTTTTCATTTCCTCATGGAAAGAACTGAAACCCTGTGGCAATACCACAAACCTCTGGCTTTGGCCGCCGGAGAGAAAGGCCTTGGCGCCAAAAACTCTTTCATCTGCAGTTTACTTAATGCCTTTTATACCAAACTGGATGAGGCTGAAACTGAATCAAGGGTCCGGGACGGTTTGGAGTCCTCTGACGTTATTCTGGGAAGCGACACCCTCCTTCAGGATTATTACAGCCTCTGCTATCCAACGGCCAGATCCACTTATTCCCGCAGTCCGAGCTCATTTTCCCCTTTCAGCCAGAAAGCCGGAACCGAGGCAGGCCGGAATCTGAGTATCAGCCAGCCAATCGGCGACACCGGCGGCGGCAGCCGGGGGCTGAACGGTTACCTGGAATAATCCTTAAGGATTTTGGCTTTGTTATTATCCGAAGCCCGGAAGAGCAGGTTAATCGCTCCCAGCAAAAAGCCTGGCGCGAAAAGCCCTGAACTGACAGGAGAAGACGAAACCAGTCCGCTGCGTTTTACGCAGCTTGACCGACAGCGGGACGCTTCAAAGGCTCCGGCCTTTATAAGTCCGGGGCTGAAACCAGATCCGGGGGGTTATCTGAGACGGACCTGGCTATTGCATCGGCGGAAAACATTCCCGAAAGGTTCAGCCTCAAAAAGCCTGTCTTTTTCAACCTGAAGGGGCATCTTTAAGGATTCGCATGCGGCCTTAGCTCCTGATAAGCGTAAAAGGCCTTCAGGCCCGTATTTTAAAACCTGCGGCCAGTTCTTACTTCCGGGGGCCGGGTCCGCCGGTCCAAGGGGTTTCCGTTCATTTTCAGATTAATTGACCCTATGGCCGGCAGCTCAATCGTTCAGCCGCTGACCTGGAAATGAGAGCCTGGCCGTCCGGCCGCCGAACGAAAGTCTCGATCCCGTGGTCAAAGCGGATTTTTGACCTGACAGGATTTTCATGGATATATAATAGAAGCTTAAGGAGGAGGCGTTCTGTCCGGCCTTTCGGCCGGGGGTTCTGCGCCGAAGATTCGGATGACCCAACTTTTACAGAAATATTTGAACAAGCCTTTTGATGATACAGGTTCCCAGCCGATCCCCTTCGAGCCGGTCATCCTTTTTCCGGGCAGTCAGGAGATGATCAAGCAGCGCCAGAATATGGTCGAAACACAGCTCAAAGGCCGGGATATCGCCGACCGCCGGGTGCTTAAAGCCATGACCGAAATACCCCGGCATAAGTTTGTTGACCAAGGTTTAGCCAACGGGGCTTACGCCGACAATCCTCTGCCCATCGGTTTTGGTCAGACTATTTCCCAGCCTTATATTGTAGCTTTCATGAGTCAGGCCTTAGGGCTTGAATTAAGTGACCGTGTTTTAGAGATAGGCTCCGGCTGCGGCTACCACAGCGCCGTCTTATCCCGGTTAGCCGGGTCAGTCTACACAGTGGAACTTATAGCCGGTCTTTTTGAAAAAGGCCGGGAAAATATAAAAAAAATGGGCCTGAAAAATGTCTGGTCCAGGCACGGCGACGGAGGTGCGGGCTGGCCGGAGATGGCCCCTTTTACGGCCATAACCGTGGCCGCATACGCTTCCCGCAGGCCCAGAGTCCTGCTTGAGCAGTTAAGCCCCGGCGGCCGGCTTATTATTCCCATGGGCCAGCCCGGCAGTCAGAACCTGACTCTGTTTAAAAAAAGCCCGAGCAGCCTCATTACGAGTCACAACCTCCTGCCATGCCGGTTTGTGCCGTTAGTCGGCGGCTGAAACCGCCTCCCGGTGACTTTGGCATTCAGTCAGGCTGACAGGTGTAAGACCAGGAGCTTTTATGTTTGATTCGGATGATGATAATAAATATACCCCTGAGGATCTGGCGGCCAACCGCGGCTTCCTGGGCCTTCTGGCCAGCTTCGGGCTGGTCCGGACCCTCAGGTATCTGCCTAAAATCCTTCTGCCGGAAGAAAGCATTCTGGGACTGACCAGAGGTCTTATAAAAATCCGCCCCTGGCTGCTGGTCATTACTGATTTAAGGGTTATTTTCCTGGGTACAGGGCTTTTTTACGGCATAAAGCTGCTGGATATTCCCCTGTCCCATATCCGGCTCGTCTTTCACCGGCTGGGGCTTTTTTGGGGGGAAATAATCTTTGACTGCGGGGAGACCAGGACCCGTATAGGCTATATCCGTAAAAAGAACATGCCCGGCTTGATGGCAATTTTATCCGAAGCCATGAACGGATCGGCCGGCCAAGCCGCCGCCCAGCCCCAGGCTGCGACCGACCGTCTGGCCCAATTGGAACGCTTGACAGTCTTAAAGGCCAAGGGTACTTTGACTGACAGCGAATTTATGGCCCAAAAGAGAAAAATTCTCTCAGGCCGCTGAATATAATTTAACCTTCATGCCCTTTTAGGGGGATCGCCTGATCCTAGGAGTTACACCCTAATGATGCGAGCCAAATGCCCGAACTGTCACGCCGCTTACAGCATTAAGCCCGAATTTATTGGCAAACAGACTGTCTGCCGGGAATGCGGTCAGATTTTTACCATCTATGAAGATCGCCCGGAACTGCCCCAACCTCCTCCTGAACAGCCAGGTTGGCCCAGTCAGGCCCAAAATCAGTTCCCTCCGGCGTCCGGTCAGAGTTTAAATGACCTCTACTACGGCTCTCAGCAGGCGCCTCCGGCTCAAACTGCGCCGCCCCAGACTCAGATCCCTTCTCCGCCGCCCAGAACCCAGGCCCAGACTTCTTTAAGAAAAGAACCCAAAGCCGAGCCGGTCTCCAGGCGGCCGGTCTCCGCCTCCTCCGGATCCAGAGTTTTTTCCAATATTTTAGCTTTACTTCTGGTGGCTGCAGCCTTAGGCGGCGGATTTTTCTACTTTGCCAACCAAAAATCCCAGCAGGAGACCGCTGGCCTGAAAGCCCAGCTGGACAGGTACCAAAACCCCCGGCTACAGCAGATCAGAGACGACCGTCCTCTGATTGCCGAAATGCTGGCCCAGGAGACTGAGGACATAAAAAACTATCCCTCCGAGGTGCCGATGCATATTCTAAAGACCGCCGTTATCTCCGAACTTCGCCTGACCGACGCCCTTCTGACCAAGGAACAAGCCGCTATAATTTCCGGTGCCCCGGTCGACATTAAGGTCAACAAACAGCCGCCTGACCCGGAATTGGCCAAAAACTTAGAAAGTGAGCTGCAAAAGCTGACCGATTTTATAAATCAAAGAACCGAGGCCAAGGCCAGTCTGACCGGGGATGCAGCCATAGCTTTAGAAAGTGAGCTGGGAACTCTCCATCTGATTAAAGCTGTGGTTATCCGAAATTACCTGACAGCCAAATACGGTTTGAGTTCGGTCTTTGCCGGTCAGGAAGCCAGGTCCGTGCCAATCCAGACATCCGTCCAGCCCAGTCCCGGTGCCGCCTCGGAAACAAGCCAAGCCTCCCCTGGGGCCGGCAATACGACCGCTCCGGCCGGGCCGGAAGCCGCAGCCGTCCAAGCGGAAAATCCGGCCACCAGAAAGATCCAAACCGTAGCCGACCTTTTGGGCTCCAGTTCGGACTGGAAAATCCAGGGGCCGTGGGCCACCCGCATGTCGGGCTCAGGCAGCGGTCTGTCGGTCCGGGTGCTTAGGCTGGCAGCAGTCAATCACGCCGAAATTAACGGAGTGCCTCAACAGGCCAGTCTGTTCGTCAACTGCCAGGCGGACAAGACAGAAATGATGGTAATGTTCTCTCTGCCTTTAGCCGTTAACCCCAATAATAAAGTTGACGTGGAATACCAGATAAACGAAGGCGATCTCGTTAAAGAAGTCTGGAATGCCATCCCTGACCAAATGGGCATCTTCCCGCCCAGACCGATTCCCCTGCTCCGCGACATGATTAAAGCCAGAAAAATAGGTTTCAGGGTAGATTACCAAAGCCGGGAACACAAAATAGAGACGTTTTTTGAATTGGACGGCTTGACCGAGGCCATTAAACCCATTCAGAGTGCCTGCAACTGGAAATGACCGGACTTACCAGAAATAGTCAGCCGAAAGAAACAGGGATGTAAAATTGCCGGCCACTTCAGGCGGCTGGCAAAAGCCATTCAATATTCAATGAATAACCACGCCTTAGCGGCCAGGTTATTCAGTCATAATAACAACAAAACAACTTTCCGGAACTAGAGAGTAAGGCGACTTGATAATTGAATTTCCGGCGGCCTGCACTGCTTTTGAAGCTGTTTCTTCCTGCAGCTGCAGAGGCCGCGAAACCGAACTCACTTCAAAACCAGACAAAATGAGATATATTGCCGAGGGCGAAATCAGCCGCCGACAACATATTTTCCCTGGGGCACAGGCCGTCTTTCTTCAGACAGTTACGGGCGGACCAAAAACAAGCTATCTCTGACCGGTCCGGCCAGGGTAATTATTATTGTGTTCCGGCCAAGGCTAAAAAACCACGGATCAGCAATTTCCAGGCTAAAAGCCCGATGATAATGAGGCCGCAGTGTCCGGTGTCCAGGCGGAATAAACATTCAGGACGGCTGAAAGCCGGTCCTGGGCTTCGGAAAAATCGGCCGTCAGAATTTTTTCCGAAATGGCAGCCAGAGCCTCCCTCAGCCGATTATCCAAAGTCAGGTCTTTTAATCTGTCCATAACCAGGTCCATGGTGTCTATGTCATCCGCCTCCAGAGCCTTTTTAAGCTTTTGGAGAAGATCTCTGACAACCCCGGACTCCGGAGCGGGGGTGTTTTCTGATCTAGGACGAACCCTGGCCAAATAAGTTTCAATTCGGGCCAAAAGAGCTTCAAGTTTAACTCCAAATGTCTTTATATTCCAAAGAATCCTGTCCCGATCATCCCGGCGGCCGGCTTCTTCCAGGTTACCGGCCAGTTCAGCCAGATTCTGAGCTCCGACGGAGGCCAGAATGCTTTTTAAAGCATGAGCCTGGGAGACTATGCACTCGGGGTCAATTGCCGCACCCGGCTTAAGTTCCAACATGGGAAGACGCCCCCTGGCATCGGCCACAAACGTCTCCAAAAGATTAAGGTACCGCTTTTTCGCCCCCCCGACTTTACTCAGACCGGCTTCAACATTAAGCCCTTCTATTGCAGCAAGTTCCGTCTCTGGCTCGGTCGGTCCAGGTTCTGACTCACAGGGGGGTTTTCTTTTGAACTCCGGAATCCATCTTTCCATGATTACAGACAGTTTGGCCGCTTCAATGGGCTTTGGCAAAAAATCACTGAACCCGTTTTTCAAAAACATCTCCCGCATTCCGCAGACCGCGTTAGCCGTTAAAGCGACTATGGGTATCTGCTCCCCTCCTGACAGGTTCCGGATAGCCCGGGCAGTTTCCAAACCGTCCATCCCCGGCATCATGTGGTCCATAAAAATAATGTCAAAAGATCTTAACCGCACCAGTTCAACGGCTTCCTGCCCGCTGTGGCAGGAAAAAATTCTGGCTCCGTAAGAGGCAAGCAAGCCTTCGGCCACCAGAAGATTGCTCGGCATATCGTCAACTAAAAGTATGTCGGCCTCGGGAGCCCGGAAAGAGACTTTTCCAGTCCCAGCCGGGGCCAGAGCTTTAAAGCTGATCTCACCCATCGGCCGCCTGTCTTTAATTTTCTGAACCAGGGTGGCCGTAAAGATTGAACCCCGTCCGAATTCGCTTTCAGCCGTTATATCTCCGCCCATTGCCCGGCACAGACTGCGGGTTATGGAAAGGCCCAGACCGGCGCCGCCAGGAGACAGACCGCTTTGTTCCGAAAATCTGGCGAATTCCATGAAGAGATTGGGCAGATCGCCGCTCCTGATGCCGATCCCGCTGTCTTCGACCTTAAAGGTTAAAAGACCGTGGGAGTCCGGAATTTCATCAAAAGTTACAGTCAGGCGGATAAAGCCTCTTTCGGTGTATTTGACGGAATTGTCCATGATATTCAGGAGAACCTGCCGGACCCTGGCTGCGTCACCTTCTAAAACGGCCGGTATTTTCGGCTCAATGGCGGTTATAAGCTTAACCGGCTTTTCCTGAAGCCGAAGGCGGCAGATGCTTAGAGCATCGTTTAAAACGGAGCCTGTATCGTAAAGCCCCGGTTCAATGGCCAGACGACCGGATTCTATTTTAGAAAAGTCTAAAATATCGTTAATAACAGCTAATAAACTTTCCCCGGCCAATCTAATGCCGGAGATATATTCGAGGGTTTTGCTGGTCCCGAAACTACTCTGGGCCAGTTCGCTGAAACCTAAAATGGCGTTCATAGGGGTCCTGAGTTCATGACTCATACGGGCCAGAAAAGTGGATTTACTCCGACTTTCGGCACTGGCTTTAAGCCTCAGATCATTCATATCTTCGACACTGCCCATGACCTCGTTTAAGTCCCTGGAAATGCCGGCAATTTCATTTTCCAGCTCAGCTGCCTGGGCCAGAATTCCGGCCAGTCCATGACCTGCATCACAATAGCTGCGGCCGGTTTGCCGGACTTTATCCATTTCGGCTTTGTATAAAATCAAACCGGCCCTGATATCGGCGACAGAGGCGGCGTGATTGATGGTTTTAGTCACCAGAGCCAGAACAATTCCGTCGATGTAGTCTCCTATATCCACTTTGTCACCAGTAAACCCGGTAAGTGCAGGAATCGGCACCGTTTTTCCGGCATTCTTTGGCATCATCATGCACAATTAAAGCCTCGGGTTCAAATTTTTTGGCCATAGCCGAGATGATTCCGCGGTCAAAAGCACAGGGATAAGGATTATTGCAAACGCAGAGGATCTCGTTTTGACCGCTTACCGGCTGGCATCCGTAATGGCCGATCCCCTCCAGCATGACCTGAGTTTCGGCATTGAACATAGGCAGGCCGTTTTTCCGGTGATTTAAGTGGTAGGCGATGTCAATGCTCCTGACTCCGGACTGGATATCAACAGCCCATGGAGGGAAATGAGCGTTGCTGGGAATCGTCATTCCGATATTAAAAAGAGCCCGGTCGCCAATTTGGCGGGCGATATTTTCAAAAGCTAAAAGCCAGGCCTCCTGGGAATACCAATGCTCCGGCTGTAAAACCAGTTTTTTGTCCACCACCCGGCCAATCCCGGCCTGACTTAAATATCGTCTGGATATATTGTTAAAAAAGCCTAACCCGGCGATAATTGCCGACACGGTAGGGGCATTGACTTCAATGTCAGGTTCAAAAGCCTTAAACTGCACAGTCTTTCTCCTCATCCCGGCTGTCAAAAAGACTGATTAAGCCGGTCAGTAATTCTTTGGCTTTTTTAAAATCAGCCGCCAGAATATATTCCGAAAGTTCACAAAGCTGCGGCCGGATATCCGAAGGGTCCAAAGTCTTCAAACTGCCGGCTGTCTCATCAATTAAGTCCAAATCTTCCGCTTCCAAAGCTGATAAAAGCTTTATCAGCGAATCCAAAGGGCTGACAGCCGCTGTCCCCGTCCGGGCCTTTGCTCTGGCCCGGGTCAAAGCCGCTTCCGTCCTTTGGACTAAGTCAGTCAGCTGAGTCCGGAATTTCGCCAGAGCCTCGTAAAGTCCGGCCGCCTGACCCGATTCGGCTCTTTCCAGTCTGGAAGCGGCCTCGGCCAGGGCAACCGCTCCGACGGAAGCCAGAACGCTTTTTAAAGCATGCGCCTGAGCAGCAAAGTCCAGGTCGGAACCGTCTTCCGGGTCAACTGTCAGTCTCCCAAGCCGGCCTCGGGCGTCCCGGCAGAATGTCTCCAATAAATTTAAGTAGCGTTGAGGCGAGCCGTCGGCCAAAGCCATTCCCACCTGAAAGTCAACCCCGTCTATAGCCTCTAAGGCCAAATTGCCTGCCGAAGCCGCCGATAAAACCAAAGGCCCGGCAGAAGCCGCCTTTTTTGAGCCGGGGATCCATTTATCCATGATCTCCATCAGTTTCAGGACTTCAATGGGTTTAGACAGAAAATCATTAAAACCGTTTTTCAAAAACATCTCGCGCATACCGGTTACGGCATTGGCGGTCAGAGCAATGATGGGCATGGCGCCTTTATCTCCCAGCTGTCTGATGGCCTGAGCTGTCTCCAGTCCGTCCTGCCCCGGCATCATATGGTCCATAAAAATGAGGTCAAAAGACCCTGTCCGGACCAGCTCCAAGGCTTCCATACCGCTGCTGGCTTTAGTCAGCCTGGCCCGGTAAGGGCCAAGTAAGCCCTCAGCCACCAGTAAATTGCTTGGCATATCGTCCACCAGTAAAATATCGGCCTCCGGGGCTTGAAAATGGATCCGCTGGCTCTCCATTTTAGCGGCCGATTTAGCCAGAACCTGGCCCATGGGCCGAAGGTCTATTATTTTTTGTTTTATCCGGGCCGTAAAAACAGATCCCAGGCCATACTGACTTTCCGCCTTGATGTCACCGCCCATTGCCCGGCACAGGCTTTGGGTAATCGACAGCCCCAGGCCTGTGCCCTCAATATTTTTTGTCCACTTATCCGAGGCCCGAACAAAGTCATCGAAGAGGTTAGGAAGATCTTCCGGCCTGATACCGCGGCCTGAATCTTCGACCCGGAAAGTCAGGAAGACCAGGTCTCCCGGAATTTCTTCAAACGAAACCTTAAAACGGATTAAACCTTTTTCAGTGTATTTAACGGCATTACTTAAAATATTGATCAAAATCTGTCTGACCCGGGTGACGTCGCCTTCCAAAACAGAAGGCAAATCCGGGTCAAAATCGGAAATAAGCTCAATGGGTTTTTCTTCCAGCCGGATACGGATAATGCTTAAAGTATCGTTCAAAACTGAACTGGTATCGTATGGAGCGGCTTCAAAAATAAGTTTTCCGGACTCTATTTTGGAAAAATCCAAAATGTCATTAATGATGGAAAGAAGACTTAAACCGGCGCCTTTTATGCCCATAATGTACTCTAAAGTTTCAGGCGCACCGCAATCCCGCTGGGCTAATTCGCTCATGCCGATAATGGCGTTCATGGGAGTCCTTATTTCATGGCTCATCCGGGCTAAAAAAGCGCTTTTAGACTGGGAGCCTGCCCTGGCTTTTCTGGTCATCTCCAGGAGCTTGAGATTTTGCTGAGTTATGGCTTTCAGAAGATGTAAGTAAAGCCAAAAGCCGATGACAATAAAAAACACGGCCAGAATCAGCTGCCGTAAAATTTTTGAATAAATGGAATCATATATACTGTTAGCCTCAAAGTCGCAGCCTATGATGCCGACAACTTCCCCTTTGGAGTTAAAGATAGGCTCATAGGTGGAAATAACCCAGCCCCAGGATTTTTGGAGATCCATCTCCCCAAACTGACCGGTTTTCGTTTCATAAGTCTTTAGGTACGAGGCCGTATAATCGGAGATGTCCTCCTCGGCTCCCAAAGGTGAAAAACCCTCATCGCCAGGGCTGCCTCCGTCTATGATAAACCGGTGAACGCCGTCTGAAGACCGCGCCATGGTGTAAAGGTAAAGGCATTGGGTCTCGTCTTTAATTTCCAGAAGTTTAACTCTGATTTTTTCGTAAAATGGATCATTCCCGTCTAAAGACCGGGCCAGACGCTCAAAAGAGTCTCCATCAATGTAGGAGGCAGCTCTTTTGACAATAGGAGCCCCCAAACGGTTGGCAATGGTCTGGGAGGCGTCATGCAGCTGCAGTATGGAAGTAATTATGACCACTGAAAAAATGGCTATGACAAAGACAATAAAAAAAACCGTAAACCTGAACTTAAGCGACGTTATTTCATCTTTGGATGAGAAATCAATCTCATAATTTTCAGGCGTTTTTATATCCCGATCTAAACTCTGGTCCATAAATTTTCCTTCGGAGTAGGACGACCGATTTTAGTTTAACCACTGAAACGGCTTTTGAGGAGGCCCTCTTTGAGCTCTTCGGCCTTCTGGAACTCGGAAGTCAGAATACATTCAGAGATACCGGCAGTCTGAGGGCTTACTTCCAGGTCGTCTGATTTAAGAGCCAATAAAAGTTCATTCAAAAGACCGGAGTCTTTCGTCTGACTTAAATCACCCCCACCAGCGTCCTTAATTTCGGCCAAAACCGCCTCAATGGTTTCGGCCAGTTTTTTAATCCGTCTCTTAAGGGTAAAAGACGGAAACCTATGGCGGCTGCGTCCGCCTGACGTCCGGCTGTCTCCAAAAAGCCGGCCCCGGCCGAAAAGTTCCGCGCCCCGACCGGGGCCAAAGCGCTTTTCAAAGAATGGACCTGGGCTGTAAAATTTTTAAATTCCGAACTGACCGGTATTTTATCTGAGACCGGAAGGCGGGCAAGAGTGTCCCGGCAGAACATCTCCAAAAGATTAATATCTCTTTCGGCCAACCCGTCCGCCGCCGATAAGCCCCTGGCTGCGTCCAATCCTGGCAAATTTATAAGTCTGAGAGGCAGGGCCGAATAACCGGCGGCAGGCTCTGCGGACGTTTTTTCAATATTGGCTGTCATTTTTTCATTCGGCAGCCATTTGCGTAAAATTGAGTCAGGTTTACCGGGATCAATGGGCTTGGACAGAAAATCATTCATGCCTTCACTTAAAAACATCTCCCTCATGCCGGAGACTGCGTTAGCCGTTAAGGCCACAACCGGCATATTCCGCCCTTCCTCCGTCTGTCTCATTGGCGCTGTCGTTTCCAGGCCGGGCATCATGTGATCTACGAGAACAGATCGTGGGCCTTTTCTTTGATTAATAAAAGAGCTTCACTGCCGCCGGTGCAGCTGTCAACAATCAGCCGGTAAAGCACCGGAAGTCCTTCGGCCACCAGAAGACTGGCCGTAATATAGCCAACCCAAAGCACTCTGACCTGTGGAGCAATAAAGCGGACATCAGATTTTCTGCTGTTCCCAGTCTGGATAATTTCGTGATTTAAGACAGCGGACCAGAATCTCGTGCCGACAGCGGCGCTGGTCAAAAATATGGTCAGTCTTTAAATACCATCTGACATACTCAGTCATGATCTCTTCCTCCGCCTGTTTTAAGGTTCCAAAGAACATTCCTTGAAAGTAATCTCCCTGTAGGACGCGTAAAATTTGGCCGATAGTTCTTCAGTGTCCCGGAAGGCCAGAGCCTTCTGGCTTGTCCGGCCTGTCATCACGGTCAGACGCATCCTGGCCCTCAAACCTCCCTCTTTTTGAATGAAGGCGTATATTTCGGTCAGCTGTTTGCCCATTAATTGCCTCCCAGGGCCTCCGACGCCCGCTCAAATTTATCCATGCTATCCTCGGTTTTGGCCAGAGGGAATACCACCTGGCGCTCATTGGATTCCAGGATCCCCAAAACGTAAGCTCCGTCAGAACATCTCAATTGAAACAGAGGCAGGGGAAATTCATGGCAGTATTTCAGGTTCCCTAATGATTTACAGGCTAAGATACAGGAAACAGTCCACGGCTAAGATAAGAAATATTACCCCGGCGGATAATTATGATAAAATAGTTTATCCTTTGTTTCTTCATTCTTTATCACACTCTAAGGTTTATGCAATTTAAATAGTCTATTTGTAGTATGGCAAGAAAATTATTA
>JAISEL010000164.1 GCA_031264185.1 Deltaproteobacteria bacterium | reverse complement strand
ACATCAAACAGGCCGTCCCCGACCGAGCCCTGGCAGTCCCAGGCCTGATCGGCCATGCTCATGGCCAGAAGAAAAACCGTATTGAAATAGGCCTCATAGCCGAGTTTAAGCTGCCAGGGAATAGCGGCCAGGAAGCTCACGAAAGCTTTTTGGAAATCACCGGCTTTCCTCAGGATAAGGGCTTCCAGCGCCGCTCTGGCCTGTTGTTTCATCAGCAAAGGGTTTTCTATAGGACTGTCCAGGAACAGCCAAAGATTGGCCATGGCCGCTTCTACATCCAGATTGGGGGAACGCAGGTAAAACTTTTTTTTCCCGTTTCCTTTTTTCTCAGTCCGGCCGACTGTCAGATAGCCGGCCTGGAACAGCAAAGTCTTGGGGCTGTAACTGGCGCTGACATCTATGGCGTTTAAGCTGTCCGTGAGGAAATCGCGGCTGTTGAAGGAGGCCAGATTAATTTTGCGCTCTTTGATGAGGCCGGCTAAAAAAGAGGTGCCGCCGGAAGCGAACCAGTATTCCGAAAACTCCGAGTATTTAAAAAAATGAAGAACCGACCAGGGGTTTAAAACCCTGGTTTTTCCGTCCCAGGTATAGCCGTCATACCAGTCAAGGATCTTGTTTTTCAAATCCTCTTCAGTGGCGTTTGGCTCCAGATCGCCGTTGGATTTGGCCTTGGCCAGAGTCTCTGACATATAATCTTTGAACAATGAATTGAATTCCTCTAAGGTAAAGCCGCAGATAGCGGCGTACTCGGGGTCCAGGGTCAAGTCCAGAAGATTATTCAGGGCGGAAAAGATAGAGGTTTTCGTAAATCTGGTCACCCCGGTGATGAAGGTAAAGCCGCGATGCTCTTCGGCTGATTTCAGGACACTGTAGAATTTTCCAAGGGTCTCCCGAATTTGATCGGCCAGGCCTGTCTCAGTGAGTTTAGACAGGATGGGGGCGTCGTACTCATCAATTAATACCGCAACTTTCCGGCCGTACTTACTGTGAAGTTTATTGATCAGAGCCTCAAAATAAGCAGGGGGCTGGTTTCTGTCGATTGTTATGTTTTCCGCTTCGGCTACATCCTTCAGCTTGCTAATCAAAGAATCCTCCAACTTGTCTATGCTGGAAGAGCTGACAGTGTTAAGACTCACATTAATGACCGGATTGGGCGTCCAGTCATAGTTGGCGCAGTCATGGATCCAAAGTCCTTCGAACAGCTCCCGTCGGCCTTTTAAGACAGCCTTTAAAGCGCTCACCAGTGAAGACTTGCCGAACCGGCGGGGCCGGGAAAGAAAATACGGCGTTATGTCATCTCCGACCAATCGGTGCAGAAGTTCGGTCTTGTCGGCGTAAACATAGTTGCCCCGGCGAATTGCCTCAAAGTCAGCGCTCCCGATTGGCAGCTTTTTTATATCACTCACTGTGCTCACCGTTTCAGTACAACCAGAAGGCTTGGGAAAATATCCCTGTTAAAGAAATACTGCCTTAAATACTGACATATTAGAGTATACCACGCCACTGGCCTCGGCACGAATAAGTCAATCAATTTTTTAAAAGAGGAAAAAGGTCTCAATCGGGCTTTTAATCGTGTGCAGACCCGCAATTCAGCCGGAGGTCAAATAGGTGAAATCTGGTATTCAGTCTTGAACGAGCTTTTTCCCGCATTTTTTCCGCCCGGATCAACCAGAGGCGTGTTTAAATTGACTATAAAGGCGGCCAGATTTTTTCCGGCTGAACCCCGGCTGATCATCCGGAATGTTCCAGTATTGGTTTTCCTTCAGGCCGGGCAAGTGTAAACGAGCCGGATATTTTTCTTTATAGCCGGTTTCCGGTATAAGTCAGAGAGTTGACGGGCTCATCCGGTTCCGGCGTCTGTTCCCTGTTGCAGCCGCCGTAACAGTTTTTTTCTTTGAGAGGATCGGAAACAGCCGCAAAAAGTTCAGCTTCCTTAAACAGCTCAGGCTGACGGTGAGGGGGGCCTTTTTTTGGCCTCCCAGTTTTCAGGCATCGGTATAAGATGCGGCGGTTTTTCAGTCAGAGTCAACACGGATTTATTCAGGCTGGCGCATGGATTAGGACAGATAGAACCGGCGTCGCAAGTCCGCCGGTCTCCGGGAAGCTTATTCAGAGCTGAGGATGGGCCCCCAAAGGGCACCGCCTTGGGGATTGACTGCCGGAGGAAAAGGCAATCGGCTCTATATTTTAAAGGTGTGAACGCATACCCGTCCCGCTGGGAGAAATAAGGCTGAATGAGGCCTATACTTTATGGCGGGGGAGCATAAAGATTTTTGGTTAAACATTTTCATCAAATGTAGTGCTAAAGCGCTTATTATAATCATTAAGTTCTTTTAATAGAAGTTCTTTTTTGTCTTTATCGGCTAAAATTTCCTTTAATCTTAGAAAAAGTGTGGGATTAGAGGTCAGTAATTTTTTAGTCTCTCTTAAGGCCTGACTCAGTTCGGCCAGTTCGGCCAAAGGCTCAATTCCCCTGATCAGACTTTTGGGAGTTAAATCAGCTAAAGAAGAAAATTCCAACCGGACCTTCAAATTCTCCTGCTTTTCCGGAGCCAGGCGATTTTCGGTCAGAAGATCGATCCTGACGGCTAAACCTTTGACCACAGCGTCAAAATTTTCTTTCGTCACTTTAACCGGATCCCGTTCGTCCAGGGGAGTATCACCGGAAGAGTGGCTGAAATTGCCCATGACCAATAGTTTAAAGGGCAGTTCCACATCCTGGCCGGACTGGGTCAGCTGGGACTTGTAGACTATGCTGACCCGTTCCCGGCTGTCAGTATCAGGGCCTTTAGCCATATGGTTTCCTTATCTGCCCGGCTTTAAAAAACTGTCATCAGGGGACAGTTCCGGCAAAGGGCGTATAAGTTTTATATCATAATAAGGAAAAGGATTTAAGATTATTTGACAATTTTAATGCCGGAGCTGTTTAGAGGAGTGTTTTTTGAGTCCAAAAAACCAAAGGCGCCCTGCCGCTTAAAAATATCGACCAGAGGTCCGGCTTGCACAGCCCTTAATCTAAGCGGGCTTTTTTCCAAAACGGCCTTTAAGCTTGCTTGACGCCTCTTTGAATTGGTACAGCCCCAAAATCGCTTCTCTTTCAGGCGCCGAAATTAAACCTCTTCCAAAAATTGTTTAAGTATTGCGCCAAGAGACCGCCTGATTCAGAAAACGAAAGCATCAAAAAGAACATAGCCGGATAAAAAAAACCACCAAAAACCGCCTCTTATGGGCTGGGTGTAGTTTTTAGAAAAAATAAAACCGCCCGCAGGCCCGGGTATTCCGGGCCGCAGGCGGGTGAAAAAATCTGCGGGCGGCGCCGGGTTACGCTTTCCAGTCGTCAACGAACTCAATGTTGCCGTCGTTGTAAGTCCAGGTTATCTTGGAGTAGGTGAAGGAGACCTCTTCCATGTCCATATAGGGCTTATTGTCCGGAATGAAGGTCAGGGGAGTGTACTC
>JAISEL010000163.1 GCA_031264185.1 Deltaproteobacteria bacterium | reverse complement strand
ATTCTCTTATCCTCTCAAACAATCGGTGGTCTCAATTTTGGAACCATTATATGACACGCGTAGGCATCTGAATATTATGCAAAACGATTTTATTTTTACATTATTATAATGACACACCCTGTTTCCGAATGCTGCAGTACAGGGAATTGCCGGCGGAGCGGCTCACAACTGGGCGTGGCTGACCCAATAACTGATGTGCAAAGTTCCTGATTTCCATCGTATGCCGGCTTATGTCTGCAAAGCGCCGGACATTCTTTTCCTCCAAAAGACCATCCGACCGGGATGAGCGGACTGAGACTTGGCTCCGCAAAATGAAACCCTCAAACAATTGTGCGGATTTACTGATGAATGCAATGTCTTTTGAAAAGGTAAAAAATTTTTATAATAATAAATTATATTGCCATCAAGGCCTGAACTGAAATACTTGAGGTTTCGCCTCAAAAGTTAAGTCGTGTATAATTTTTTTAACAATTTCAATTTCATCTGCAGGAGCATGGCGGTTTTGTTTTTTGACCAAAATATCATTCCATGATTTATCAAGATGATATTTGTCTTGTTCTGTTAAGGGTTTATTTCTAAAATTTTTAATTGTTTGCGTGGCGGAAATATCATTATTAAACCAATTACTATACAGATCACGGTGCTTTTCATATAGAATTGAGTTAGCTCTGTCATATATTGAGATTGAGGATAAAAAAGGACTCCTTTCAATTAAAGAAACGGTTTGAGGCATATTGTTATAAGAGGCATCATGCGATTCCTGAGTCGTCCACCGGCCGAAGCCCTGGGTTTGTTTGTGAAATTCATATCGGTAATGAATGCCAAGTGTACCGAATTCTTTTTTTACAGCTAGAATTCTCAGATGAATTTTGTATTTATGGTTGAACATTTTTTCCATTGAGGCGAGTATCGGCATATGCTGGCGCAAAGTAATTTCTAGAATCGTATTATATGAATTATCTATAGAAAAATTGAAAAGCCGACTGGTCCAGTCACGGACACTAGGTTCAGTGAATTCTGCAATATTTTTGCCGTTTTCATTTGCAATTATGTAAAAAAAAGGGTGAGATTCACGATAATCATCACCATTTATAGTGACACAATTATAATTAAAGAAGTGACGGGATTCAGATATTAATTTTGTCTTTCCGGCTCCAGGTTGAGCGCCTACTATAATTAACAGCAGGAGAGGTAACTGTTGTCGCCTTAGAAACTAATTTATCAAGGAGTTTCTTAAAAATTATTTCATGCTCCGAATGATTTATCTTATATTTATCTGATAACATTTATTTATTACAATAAACATCGAAATTATTATAAAATTGTTTAATTAATGGAGTATATATAGATAAAATTTTATTTTTTATAGCTATGTCACCGTTATATAAATTATCACGTTCGTCCAATAACGAGCTAATTTTATCTTCCAATTCCTTCTTTTTATCAGAAGTTAAATCATGATCATGAGATAAAGAATAACGAAAAATGGCTATATAGGAATTAATAGTCCATAAACTACCTTCTAAAAAGAGAAATTCATCATGCCAAATAGTAAAATCATCAGCAATATCGTTTGTATATTGTATTTTAGGTCCTCGTTGCTGTAATTATTCTTAATTTAACTTAAATATTGAATTCTTATTCTGAGAATAGTAATAAACACAGGTGAAAAAGCTCCAATTTAGATCTGTTTTCTCTGATAAATGTTGCATGATTTTATTTCAGATCAATGATTTGGAGAAAAACATGTTATCTTCAGGTCTTATAAACTCAATCCAAAGATAGAATAAGTGCTTTTAGCCTGCAATTTATTTTACGTTAAACCACCACCGATTCCAAATAAGTAAGGTGTCCGACAAACTGATTAAACGGACACCAATGTTCCGAATTGCTTAATAGATTCTACTGAGAAAACGTTTTTTTCGCAGGCCTTTTAAGCGGAATAGACAAAAAGATTTCTGCTGCCAATGTACGCTAGTGTATCGACGGTAAAATTCGTTTACTACTTGGCCCCAGAATTTTGTGAACCACATTATAAAAAATAAAATGCAGAGTCTGCCGCAAGCCCATTCGCAGGACGAACTGGAATTCAGATGTACATAGAATTCTTAAACAATTACAAAATGATCCAAAAAGTGAAAAAATTTTTGACCATGATAAAAGTAAATACACTAAAGTCAAGGTGAAATAGAATAATAGAAGAATAAAAGACTAAATAGATTCTCATAATTATCCGCCGGGGTAATAAGCGGGGCTTGAGTCAAATAGCAAAAAACATGCCAATTGGTTAACTTCTTAAATGACAGCAAAAATAGTGCCGACGGTGACAGAGGCAAGAAGCATGAAAATTATTTTTCCATTAATATATATAGATCCTCACGTAATTG
Source organism: Deltaproteobacteria bacterium (assembly GCA_031264185.1). Taxonomy (GTDB): domain Bacteria; phylum Desulfobacterota; class Desulfarculia; order Adiutricales; family Adiutricaceae; genus JAIROO01. The sequence goes on along the minus strand of JAISEL010000163.1, from coordinate 4,942 downwards.
CTAAAATGTGCTGGAAAAATATTTTTCCTTACATAATAGTTATATATATCTTATTTTAATATTTTACTAATGTTAGTTGATTATTTTATATAGTATATATAAATTATTAAATATTTATTTTTACAGTCTTAATTTTAAATAAATGTACTTTCTAAAATATATATTTTTTATATTATAGTATTAATCATTTGTTTTAGTTAATTAAATGACATTTATATGTTTTAATTTATTAATGATACATATTTTTAGTGTAGATGCTAAAAACAGACTAATATATTAAATAGCTAATAAAAGGCGCTGCCATGTAGTAGGAAAATTGGGTGGGAATAACAGGTTGGTGTCATAATCAGCTGGGCTGGCTTACGATGTCGGCTTGATCTCGGCCGGGAGATCCAAAACCGCGTCCGGATCAATTAAGGCCAAAGCGGTGGCCGCTGTTTTGACCTGACCGCTGAAAGGCGCTCCCAGGCTTAGATAGATCTGGTGGCAGGCCTTTAAAACCTCTGCGGCTAAAGGCGGTTCCCAGGCTCCTAAATCCCTTTTTTCCACCTCAGACATCAGCCAGTCAGCCAGTCCGGCCGCCGTCTCCTGGCGGCCAATTTTTAGCCAGAGTCGGGCCTCAATGATTCTGGCCTGGGTCAGACTTCGGCCGCCAAGGTGGCGGTGGGGGTTTTTGGCCAGTTTGGATAAGGATTCGAAGGGGTCGCCTTCGGCCAGAGCTTTCAGTTCCTGGTCGGCCCCGCTTTCGGTCTCAGTCTCAGGCGGTGGCGCGGTCAGCCACTCCCTGGTTTCCCGGGAGACCAGGGGGGTATTGTCTTCAAAAGCCAGAGACCTGAGGGCCGGAAATCTTTGAAAAAAGACAGCCGTCTCGGCTCTTAGGGCCTGACCGGCTGTCTCATGGCCCAGAGCCAGAAGGCAGTCAGCCATCAGTTTGGGCAGGTCCAGCCAAAAAGGATACAGGGGGGCGATATCTTCCAGAGAATTTAAAGCTTCAGCCGCCTGGCCGTCGGCTAGAAGTTTCTTGCTGGCTGAGATCACCTGCGGTTCCGGGGGAGGCAGTCTGGTCAGACTGCCTTCGGCCGGGGGCGGGGCTGTAATGGCGAGCCACAGCATTAAGCGCTCCAGTTTCCAGTGCCAGGGGTTATCTGTTCCTAAGGCCGATAAATAGTTGCCGGCCGCTGAGATTAAAGCCTGCTGAAATAGTTTGGGATCGGTTTCGGCCGGTTCGGTCCTGGCCGGAGTTTCGGTCTGGGCCGGAGGAGAGCCCTGAGAAGTCTGGGCAGCCCCGGTTTGGGCTGCCTGAGCCTGGGCTGCCTCGGGGGCCGGGTCGGCATTCAGAGGCAGATTTTTGGCCAGATTGACCAGCTCCATGAAGTTAACCAGGTCTAAATCCCCGGAAATCTTATCCAGCCTTTTCAGGGCAGCAGTCATCTTTTCCTGTTCAGCAGCGGATATCTGGCCGTCAAAGCGTTTAATAACCACCAGAGCCTTTTCCCGGAACCAGTCGAGGGAGTTTTTGCGGGCCCTTAAACGCTTCATGGGCGGAAAGAGATTATCCCAGTATTTTTCCATCAGTTCGGCCAGAAAATCGGCTGCCAAAGTCAGAACTGTAACAGGCTCGGTTTCCAGCAGACCTACGGCCAGATAGACGGCCACTGTTAAGTCTTTGGAATCCTGAGCTAAGATTTTCTGGCCCAGGGTCACGACCCGGGGCCAGTTAACTCCGGTCTGGCTGTCCGAGGGAGCCGACAGGCGCTCTATCTCTTCCTGGACAGCCAGATAGTCAGCTTCCCCCCGGACGTCCTGACCGCAGGGGCTGTCTCCTGGGACGGGCTCCCGGCCTAAGCTTATGATGGTCTCATCAAGCATGGTCGGGTGTTTCGTTCCGGAACGCCAGTCTGAAAGACTGATTTTCGTCCAGGTCCAAGGTTATGGAGTCAGGACTGGGCTTCCCCTCCGACAGGTGCTTTAAAATATCCTGAGCCATACGGGGCATGATGCCGCTGGTCAGAATATGGTCAATGTTCCGGGCTCCGGTCTCGGAATCATCGCAGCGATCGGCTATGGCCTCAATCACATCGGTTCCGTAAATGAGCCTGGTCCGGTTGTTGTCACTGAGGCGTTTGGCTAAAGCGGCCAGTTTTAAAGCGGTTATGTTTATTAAAGCCTCCCGGTCCAGGCTCCGGTAAGGGACAATATTCATGCGGGCCAGAAGAGCCGGCCGGAAGTGGCTGGACAGCTCAGGCGTTATGGATGAAGTTAATGACTCCAGCGTCGGGGCCGGGGAGGCGGCGGACAGTTTTTCAATCGTACCGGAAGCCAGGTTGGAAGCCATTAAGATGATGGTATTGGCAAAATTGACGGCTTTGCCCTCGGCATCGGTTAAAACGCCTTTGTCAAATACCTGATAGAAGATGTTCATGACATCAATATGGGCTTTTTCGCACTCGTCCAAAAGAATAACCGAGTAGGGCTTCTGGCGTACGGCCTCGGTCAGGAGGCCGCCTTCCCCGTAGCCGACATACCCGGGCGGTGAGCCCACCAGACGGGAGACCGTATGCTTTTCCTGAAACTCACTCATGTTGACGGTGACAATATTTTTTTCATCCCCGAACAGCAGCTCGGCTAAAGTAAGTCCGGTCTCGGTTTTGCCGACACCGGAGGGCCCGACCATTAAAAACACGCCCATAGGCTGGTGGGGATCTTTAAGGCCGGCTTTGGCCGCCTGGATGACCCGGACAATGGCGGCTACGGCCTGGCCCTGACCTTTGATTCTCCGTTCGACCAGTTCGGCTAAGTTATTGACCGTCTGGGCTTCCTGAGCGGCCAGACGGCCTAAGGGAATGCCGGTCCAGTCGGACACGACTTTAGCTACAGTCTCTTCGGTCACTTCAATGTCAATGAGATCTTGAAGTTCGTCCGGCTGATTCAATGATAGAGCCCGGCGTTTTTGTTCGGCGGCCTCTAAAGCGGCCCGTCCGGCTGCAACCGGGTCGTCCGGGGTTTCTTCGGCCGGTTCGGCGGGCGGATCAATGTCAGGCGCCTGTTCAGGCTCCTGGCCCGCCGGTTGGTCCTCAGCGGCTGCCGGGGCTTCATTCGGGTCAGCCTGTTTCTCGGCCGGACCGGCTTTCGGGGCGGGGGCGCCTTCGGTCTGGCCGGGGGAGGTGCCGGCGGCGGCTTTTTCAGCCTCTTTTTTCAAGGCCAGATACTTGTCCCGGGCCGCGATAACGGCCAGAGCGGCCTCTTTCTGGGCTGCCCAGATGCCGGTTAAACGGGTAATGTCACTTTGACTTTTTTCAATCTCCAGATCCAGAGCCGCCAGGCGTTTGGTATCCACCGGTCCGGTGGCCTCATCCCTTATCAGCCCGGTTTTTTCCCGGTTCTGGGCGGCTAAGATCCTCTGGGCATCTTCCAGGACAGAGGGCTTGGCGGCCAGTCCGACTTTAACCCGGGCGCAGGCGGTATCTAAAAGATCGACCGCTTTATCCGGCAAAAACCGGCCGCTGATATAACGGTCGGACATGACGGCCGCAGCTTTTAATGCTTCGTCACGGATAAAAAGACCGTGACTTTTTTCGTAAAAATCCTTAAGGCCCCTTAAGATAATGAGGCAGGTGCCGCTGGAGGGCTCGTCAATGTTAACCAGCTGGAAACGCCGGGCCAGAGCGGCGTCTTTTTCAAAATATTTTTTGTATTCTTTCCAGGTAGTGGCGGCGCAGGTTTTCAGTTCTCCTCTGGCTAAGGCGGGTTTTAAAAGATTGGCTGCGTCCGAGCCTCCGGCCTGCCCCCCGGCCCCGATCAGGGTGTGGGCTTCGTCTATGAAAAGAATAATGGGGACGGGGCTGGCTTTGACTTCGTCAATGACCCCCTTGAGTCTTCTTTCAAACTCCCCTTTGACACTGGCTCCGGCTTCCAGCAGACCCATATCCAGGCTCAGCAAAGTTACGCCATTTAAAGTATCCGGCACATCGCCTTCCACGATTCTTCTGGCCAGACCTTCAATGACCGCCGTTTTGCCGACTCCGGGTTCGCCGACTAGGATGGGGTTGTTTTTCCGGCGCCGGGCCAGGATATTGATAATGGATCTGATTTCGTGATCCCGCCCGAAAACCGGGTCAATTTCGCCTTTTTTGGCTTTGGCCGTAAAATTTTCGCAGAATTTGCCGATAAAGCTTTCCCCAGAGCCCGCTGCCGCCGCTTCGGCCGTCTTTTCGCCGTCGGACAGCTCCGGGCCGTTTTCGGATGAGGCGGCTAAGATTTTAGCAAAATTGGCCGCCAGTTCGTCTTTGGAGATGCGGTTCAGTTCCGGAATGGGGCCGCCCTGGGAAAAGACCGAAGGCCGCCTCAAAAATGCCAGGATAACGGCCCCGGTGCGGATGGAGCTGAGGCCCAAATCGACCGAAGCCGTCACCCAGGCCGCTTCCAGAAGTTCCAAAAGGACCGGGGAAAACGTCGGCCGGCCGGAGTTACCGGAATTAAAGCTCTCCAGGGACTTATTCAAAGTATTGCGCAAAGAGGCCTTATCGACTTTGAAGCTGTCAAAAATCAAAGACAGGTCGTCTCCGGGCTCTTCCGTGGCCTTTAAAAGAAGATGCTCAACGGCCACCTCGTAATGGGTGCGGCCCACGGCCAGACCGCCGGCCTCATACAGAGCTTTGGTAGTTACGGTATTGAGTTTCGCGATTAAGGACTTAATATCCGAACCAAACATAGAAGCCTCGGGTTAGTTTGGGGTTAAAAAATATAACCGCCCGAGGCCCGGAAAACCGGGTCGCGGACGGTCAAAAAATCTGCGGGCGGCGCCGGGTTACGCTTTCCAGTCATCAACGAACTCAATGTTGCCGTCGTTGTAAGTCCAGGTTATCTTGGAGTAGGTGAAGGAGACCTCTTCCATGTCCATATAGGGCTTATTGTCCGGAATGAAGGTCAGGGGAGTGTACTC
>JAISEL010000067.1 GCA_031264185.1 Deltaproteobacteria bacterium | reverse complement strand
AATGCCTGGCAGAAAGACAGGAACAATCGGACTTCCAACATAAAATGGCAATTTACTGCATCTGATGCACGGGTCAAGCTTAAGCGTCTTTATCCATCAAATTAGAGGTTACAGGGTACTATGTTCAATTTGATGAGTTTAGGCATTCACACGAAAAGTTTATCATAGCCTCTCCGAAAAGTGAAGCATTTATTTTAGAACGTATTCATAAGCAATGCCAATAATTTAAAATTTCTATATCAGCGTAAATAGAAAACAGTAATGAAGCATTCATTTTTGAGAGTCCCCTAGTGCTCTCTGCTGGCCGACTGGTCCGGTCTTTTAATGCAGGGCGGCAGAAATATGGTATTAACCCGGCTGATAATTATAATAGATCAAATATTCCTTATTATTTATAGATTATCACGGTATAATAATTCTTTAGCCATACTACAAATAGACTATAGAAATTGCATAACTTTTGAGTATGCTAAAGACTGAAGAAACAAAGGATAAACTCTTTTATCAAAATTATCCGTCGGGGTAATATTACTCCGGCGGATAATTTTGACCATAGATAAAATTAAATACGCGAAAGTCAAGGTGAACCCGAAAAAACGAAGAAAATAGATTCTCATAATTATCCGCCGGGGTGATATATGGTCTAAAACCTCAAACTCCGGCCAAAACCAAAGCCGATTGCCCAGGAGCTGCTGTCCGGCAGCCCAGGGTGACCGGCTGTTTTTCGCTTCCGGCGCTGCCGGACCTGTCTGCCTGGATCTTTAATCTATGCCTTGACTAAAAGCCAGGGCTCAGGCAAGTCCGACGCATTATCGGGGCGCGTTCCCAAAATGCTCCGCAAATCAGAAGGACATCATCATAATTGTGGAGACGTAGGTATCGGACTCCCTGCGAAGCTCGGAGGGATATTCTCCCAGGCCGCGGACCAGCCTGACTCTTAAGACTATGTCCTTGTAGTTGATCGTGTAGCTTAAGCCGATGTCCTTCAAGGTGTCCGAACTCTTGAGGCCGTAGGGAGGCTTGGCTCTGGACCAGCCGCCGATGTCGTAGAAAGCGCCCAGAGTGTGAGAGAAGCCGTCTGCCGGAGACGGCAGAGTATAGTTGAGTTCGGCGCCGACCAGCCAGCCGTTGTCGCTGCTGATTGCCTCCCGGTAGGCTTTGACGCCCCGGTCGCCGGTGATGTTGAACTGCTCGCTGCTGTCCAGGTTTTTGGCCAGTGCCATCTGACTGGAGGCCCCTAAGCCTAAATTCAGCTTTTCGGTCAAAGCCAGATAGGACTGGAGCCCAAGGCTTACGTATTGGAAATCTCCGAGGGTCTTGCGGCCGGCTCTGTCCCAGTCTTTCGCTTCCCCGGCCGGCATGCGCAGCTTGCCCATGATCAGGCCGCCGTCGAATCTCCAGTAAAAGTTTTTGGAAAACATAGTTGTCCAGTTTTCGTAAGTCAGGCCTAAGCGGGCCGAGACGCTGCTCTTTTTTTCTTCATATTGAAAGGCTTCCATTTCGTCTTCCAATTTTTTGTAGAAAAGACCCAGGCTGAAGGTCAGATTGCGGTCAGTCGAACGAATTACGGGGTAGCTGATCGTGCCGGAGACAATGTTCGAAGTGCCGGTGGCGTCAATATCCTTAAATTCCTTGCCTAATTCGTAACGGACGTGGGAAAAGCCGATTTCGAAATTAAGTCCGCTGCCGAAACGCGGAAAAGCGTAGGTAAGCGATATGTTGCCCAGATCGCCGTTTTCGGTGATCAGGCCGAAGAACGACAGCTTGTCGCCGAAACCGGTAAGAGAATTGACGTCCAGCCCGGCTCCGAAACGCCAGCGGCCGGTGTAGCGTGAGCCCATGTTGTCAAGCATGAAAAAGCCGGCCAGCCGCTTGTCCGGGAAGGCTTCGGCGAAGAAATCGGACGTTCCGGGTTTTTCCCCGATGTCCATGTTGAGGCGGGGGGTGACAGTTCCGGGAATGTCGCTGATGAGCAGGGCCGTCCGCTCCAGAGCCTTCAGGGTGACCGGCTCGCCTTCCGGCATATTGGACCGCAGGGCGGCATTGATACGGCTGTCTCTGACCAGGGAGCCGTTCCGCAAAGATAAGCCTCCGAACCGGCCCACCAGGACCTCCAGAAGGATGATGCCGTCCTGCGAGTTTTGCGCCGGCAGATAGGCCCTGGTCAGGAGGTAGCCTTTTTTTCTGTACAGCTCGGAGACCTGATCGGCCGCATCCTCAAGCTGCTCCATGGTCAGACTGCGGCTGACATACGGGGCCAGAGCGGCCTGAACTTCGGCCTGTTTCAGGAAGGGCGGATTGTCCAGCCGGAAACCGGCGACAAATATGGTCGGCTCGCCGGGCCTGGCCGGGATCGGCTCCGTACGGGACTCCTCAGGCAGGAAGCCGGGGTCCTCCCGCCTGGGCTGAACCTGAGGTCTGGCCCCTTCCACCTCCTGAACGGCCGAGCCTATGTTAGGGGCTCCGGCAGGCGGACGCTGCTGGGCCAGAGAAGATCCGGCAGGCCAGAGCGGCCAGGCCAGAGCCAGACAGAACAGGAAGAGTGAAGATTTTCTTAAAATGGAATATTTCATTTTTTCATAGCTCCGAGCAGCAAAAAATCGGCTCCCGAATAATAGCCGCAGAACGCAGCCGCAGAAAAGCAGGCCGCAGTTTTTCATTTTCAAAAATTGGGGAACTTCGGCCGGATTCCTGCGCCTTGTCTCTCCGCATTGGACGAATTATCTTCATTTGAGCAGTAAAAAGCGGCCTCAACCTTCACCCCGACCGTGACGGATTATGAAGCTCCCCTGAGTTAAGGGGCAGCTGGTAAATTAAAGTTCGGCCCGGAAAGCGTCCTGCCGGAAATAACCCGGCTGAATCGCTTAAAGACCCCGGCCTGCTGCCGCAGGTCATCGCTTTCAGCAGGTTAAGAATCAATGCGTTCAGCCACGGCAGGCAGTCCGCTCAGCCGCATGACCTTATCTTAAGTTTAGCCGGCCCAAGAGCCACCGCTGATTTCATCATTGAGTCAGATGAAGAGATAAAGATCATTTCGATAACTTTCAATAATTCCGCTGGCGCAGCTTTAAACTGCCCGCTCCAAACCTACATTAAAGCTTCTGCCAGAATCATATTGTCCGCTTCAGTTTATTTTCTGTCAGTCTAATGACCTTAGCATAAAGCAAATTTGCTTGTCAATACCAATGAAAGCCAAACGTAAGCGTTCAAAGCTTATATTATCTCCGGCACCGGCTTTTAATTAAGACTTCAGGATTTCCCTCCCCGGCGGCGCTAAGTTAATTTGATCCAAAACCGAACATTTTGGACTTTAATCGGCTAATAGTCTAAATTTAGCAGATCAATGCAATCGTCAAGCCATCAGCGGCAGCTTTGGGGAATTAGGGTTGAGGGATGGCCGGTGCTGGCAGGAAGTGAAGGTCTGAGACAAGTTCGGCCGCATCACAAGTCAGGTCTGAGTTTTACGGCCTGTGTGTCCGGCTTGCAGCCGGTTTCCGTCGTCCTAATCAAGAATTGCTGCAAAAAAACGGTGAAAACTGATGCCTGGAATTTCAGGAAAATTGATGCGGAATAAGGCTTCCCGCGATTCATGGCGTCCATCCCGTCATGCCATGCTTACAGAAAGCGTTTGAGGAGCCGGACCGGGAAGTCAAGCCATGGCATGGAATTGAATATCCAATAAGAATCCGATGCCTCCGGCTGAACCGAAATCCGAGCCGCAGCCGTTGGCCTGGCAGGTCGGATAAGCCGGACAATTGCCTGTCAGGCCATTGATCGCAGGATTTTCCGGGAATGCGAAGCGCAGGTGAGGCGGATGAAAGGAATGAGGCTGATTCCTTTGCTTTAAGCCGCTAATTTAATGTTTTGAGCATGGGCTTTCGCTTCCCGGTCTTTTTCTTCTTCAGCTCCGTCTGTCAAGTCCGCCATGCACTCGTCCGTGTTTCCTTGACTGCCTTTTCACGATTTGACAGTACAGCAATGCGGCCTCTTACCTTCCGATAGATGTCAGAGCTTCAACGACATCCTGGGCTGACGGCATGAGGCCCTTTTATCCGCAGCCAAGCCCCAAACACGCTTAATCAAGCAGTCTCGGTGGTTTTTTGCAGAAAATCCGAACAGAGAAGCAATGCGCCCGGCGAAACGATTTCATCCGGGCGCATTCCGAGATCAGAAAAGGGAAGAGCAGCTTAAGCCGGGCCAGCTCACCTACTCATCCTCTTCCTGAGCCGAATCTTCACTGCCGGAGGGCGAAATTCCTCCGGAGTCCGCTCCTTCCTGAACCGAATTTTCACTGCGGGAGAGGGAAAATCCGCCGGACTCCACAGTCCTGATATCGGCGGAAAAGGAAGCTTCGCTGAATTTAGGCTCTGTCATCGAAATCCCATTGGCGTCCACTAAAGAGCTGGACAAGGAACTTCTCGGAGGGTCTGCTCTGGAAGGACTCTGGAAGCTGACCTGCAAGACCTGACCCTTAGTCGGAGAAGAGGCGGAATTTATGTTCTCCGAACGGACTATTGCCTCTTGAACTTCGGCCAGACGATTTTCTTCAGCCCTGACGGCTTCCTGGCGTTCATTCTCAAGGCGTTCATTTTCAATGCGTATAGCCTCAAGGCGTTCATTCTCAAGGCGTTCATTTTCAAGACGTTCATTCTCAAGGCGTATGGCCTCAAGGCGTTCATTTTCAATGCGTTCGGCTTCAATGCGTTCGGCTTCAACGCGTTCGGCTTCAATGCGCTGGTCGCGTCTGCCGGTCGCTCCTTCGTAAGTTTGGCCGTTAAGAATATAGCCGCCGACTTCACTGTCAAGATCGACCGCGTTTACGGCACGGGAATTTTCAGAAGTTGTTGGGCTGCCGTTGTAACCTGCTCCGCTTTCCTGATTCCAGTAGCTGTTTGCGATATAGGCTGTACTGGTTTCGTATATGGAGCCGACAAGACCTCCTTGATCCGTTTGACCGGTAGCAACACCGGTGGAGTATGAGTTTGTGATAGAGGAGGATAAGACACCAACTAAACCAGGCTCAATAATGCCAACCAACCCTCCGACCCTGTTTGTTCCGGACGCGCTGCCAGTCGAATAGGATCCTTTTATGGCGGTATTGGTTATACTTCCTATCAAGCCGCCTACACTGACGAACCCATTGACGTTGCCGGTGGCATATGAATCAGAGATATTTGCGCCTAAGGAGTTGCCGATTAAACCGCCTATGCTGCCCGAGCTGGGGTCAACGCCCGCAACATTGCCTGTGGCATACGAGTTAAGGATAGTTGATCCTTTTTCTCCCGCTATGATGCCAATCAATCCTCCGACTTCATTACTTCCTGTGACGTTGCCGGTGGCATAAACATTTACCAAAGTTGCTTCCGCTATATAACCTATCAGCCCGCCAACAAATCCAGAAGCGTAAGTTCCTTCAAGATTATGAAAAGAGTCGGCAGTGTAGACATTACCATCGGCATGGGCGTTTCTAATTTCAATCTTCTTCGAACTGCTGTTACTCACGTTTCCGATTAGACCGCCGACGCCTCGTATTAGGCCGCCCTTTGGGGTGGTGCCGTCTGCGTCTTTGCCTTGTCCGGCAGTAACGGTCACATCACCCTTGGCGAAGACTCTGTCAAAATAACTGTCGGAACCATTAGCGACAAAGCCAATCAGTCCTCCTACTCCTTCATAATATCTATTTGGATCAGGATGTTGGGCGGTAACGTCTCCAAGCGCATAAGAATTTATCAGCTTAAAAGTGGCATCATTCACCAGCATAAGATTAATATAGCCTATGAGCCCGCCGCTGAAAAATTGGGCGTCAACATTCCCCGTGGCGAAGGAATTCTCAATCCTGGAATCTGTTTGACTTGACATATAGCCAACCAGACCTCCTGCACCACTGTGATTTTTTAATTTGTCTTCAATAATAACTGCTCCTGAGGCGTAGGAATCAGAAATAGCCACTCCTGTTAACATATAACCGACTAGGCCGCCTATATTAATGTCGACTGAGGTTGACACATTCGGAGAGACCACTTTTCCGGTTGAATGAGCACTGGTGATTTTAACCGCATTACTGTCAAAACTGCTAGTAAGGGTGGCATACAATGAAATGTCACCGGCCAGCCCTCCGGCTTTTGCACTTCCGGTCACGTCGGCTGAAGAAAAGACATCAGTAAAGGCAGCCGTAAAATAATCGCTGTTGCCCACCGACCTTCCGACCAGTCCTCCAATATTACTACCTGTTCCTGAAACTTTTCCGCCTCGGACATATGCGTTTTTAATGGAGGCTTGATTAAATCCGACCAATGCCCCAACGTAACCGGTACCGGCAATTGTGGGGTTGATGATGCCGATGTCGCGGAGATAAGTGTCTTTGCCTTCGGTTCCGGCAGCGTTTCCGTAAGTATTATTAGTATTAGTCCTCCCAAAAAGGCCAGTGTAGTTACTGGCGGAATTAATTACAAGATTATTGACGGTGTGGCCCAGACCGGTAAAAATTCCGCCTCTGTACAGAAATGTGACTACGGCTCCGGTAAAGGGTCCGTTACTTTTTAAATCCAGATCATTGACCAAGGCGAAACGTCCGTCTTGAGAAGTGGAGCTTATAGCCTTCATTTGCTCAAGAGTCCGAATCAGAACATAGTAATCTTCATCAATCTTTAAGCTGCCGCCGGATGATCCAAAGTTTATGCTGCCGTAAACTCCGCCGCTGGTGTCTTGCTTTGCCACCGGGTAGCCGTCGACTGGGGAGAGGACTGTGCCGCTGAAGGAAGCTGGAGTCAGAATATTATAATCGTTGCCAAAGATTAAAACGAGTCCGCCGTCGCCGTTGACGTTTATAGCGTTATTGATGTTAATGTCATGGTAGGCATTAAGAGTCAGGACGTAATCAGAAGACCAAGCTATGACGTCGTTGACATTAATGTCGCCATTAACGCCCTTTTTACCTTTAATGGATTCGATTGTTATATCGCCGTTAGCCAGACTGTTGCTTAGTGTCTGGCCGGTCATGTCTCCGCCGCTTTTGGCTATGGTGAAATCGACGGGATCAATCAGCCAGGTTCCGGCTTTTCCCTTGGGAGCGGCGGTGGTGATGACTGCGGTCCCAGCGATTTTAACGCTGTCGCCGCTGGTCTCAATGAAGCCGCCGTCGCCTTTAGGGGCGGAAGCGTCCAGAACGCCGTCAACTCCGGCTGCGCCGCCGTAAGCGTAGAGCCTTATGTCGCCTTTGAGCTGGCCGATGGTCTGGGCCTGGATCAAGCCGTCATTGTTGACTCTGGAAGACACCGCGTCATTAGCCGCTTTGGCCGTCAGGATCACCTGTCCGCCGTCGGCGTAGACGGCTCTTTTGTTTTCGACCAGAGCGCTGACCGCGCCTTTATCCAGCATGACGCTGACTAAGGAGTCGCCGTTGAAGTTCAGGGTGACTTTATCGGCTCCGTTCAGGGAAACCGTCCCCTGCCGGGCCACTATCACGCCGTTGTTGGTCACCTGCTCTCCCAGCATGACAACATAGCCGCCGTCTGGAACGGCAATCCGGCCCATGTTGACGACCCGGCCGCCCCGGCCATTGAATTCGTACCGCCCGGCCGTAAAGTCGTCATCGCCTATGTCCAGGGTTGAAGCCACCAGTCCGCCGACATTGACGCTGGCCCCCTGGCCGAACAGAACTCCGTTGGAATTGATCAGAAAGACCTTTCCGTTGGCGTTAAGGGCCCCGTCAATTACGCTTCTTTCGTTCCCGACTACCCGGTTCAGGGTCATTGACGAGGCGGAAGGCTGATTGAAATTGACCGTCTCGTGACCGGCGATTGAAAATCCCTGCCAGTTGATGCTTGAGTTCGGCGTCTTTTGGTTGATATTGGTAACTGAGGAGCCTTCCCTGCTGATAGTGGCGGCTCCGCTTACTACTTTACCGCCATACGGCGCTGCTGCGGCCAGAGAAGGGATGCTCAGCAACAGCATAATCGCCGTTAAGGATTTGAAGGCTCTCATGAAAAACAGCATTTGTAACTCCAAATGGCAATGAATAGGATGCTAATGAGGGGGAAGAGGATAAATACGGGCTGGCGTTTAATTTTCCCGTTTTTGTGGTTTTTGCGGGCGGAAGCGAATAGCAGTACAGATTCACCAATCCAGTTCTGACAGCAGCATTAGATAAGATGTAGTCAAGCAGCGCCTGCGCTCCAGTTGTCGCCGCAGGGTCATGATCTGAAAGCAAGCTCACGGCAGCTTGCTGAAGGGGGGTGTAATAGCTTTGATTCACCATCCATATGTGATTATTAGTGGGAGTGTAGGCAGAACAAATATCAGAGGCCGCGACGAACCCGAGAGGATAGGTTGTACTGCCATTAAATACTGTTGTGTAAACCAGTCCTATGTCACTGACCTGGTAGAGGAGATTGGTAAGAGCGCCGGTTGAAGTGACATACTGATTATTAGCGTTAATAGTTGGGTCCGACAAAACCTGTTTGGCGGCTCCGCCATAAGGAGCATTGACAGGGTCAGCGATAACAATCTGCCCGCCAAACTGATCTTTAATCAAAGTCGTAGTAGCCGTATTGTCATCGGGTCCAATAACAGGACCTGAACTGTTGGAGAACAGGGCCAGTCTTCCAATAACGTAAGTGGCAGCAGGACCGGCGTTAAATCCTCCAGTCACCAATTGCGCTGGAGCTGCAGTATTGGCGGCGAAAAGGATATCATAGCGTGAATGGCCGGCGGTATCGGATATTATTTCACTGAGAAAATTTCCGGTGGCGCCGGAGCAGAGGTTAAATTTATATTCACTGGCGTAATCGTGTGAGGTGTCAGTGAAAAAGTAATTCTCAATGACATTCTTAATTGGAATTGCAAAATTGGCTGCCACAGCCAATTCGACCATCTGGTCGCCGTCGCCGACGACCTCGCAGGCGCTAAAGGCCGGCCCCGACAAAAAACCCAGAAAGGCAAGGGCAATAGTGATAATAGAGAAGATTCTAATCTTACTCACGATTAAATCCTCCGCAGACTCCGTATAGTAACGGTTTTGTAAAAACTGAGATAATGATTTCTAATTTTCCAGTTTGTGCGACCCTCATTCCAGTCTCCTGATGCCTCAAGGCGGAACCGATTCCAGTGACTGGGCAGGCCGGAATCGGCCAGATGGAATTCTTCCAAATGTAAGATTATCTTCACAATCCCCCTCCTTAAATAGACAGGCATGAACGGATTTATTGAGCATGTCCGTTTATGGCGCCCGTCATGGTTAATTAATCTGCCGGACCGGCACTGCTGCTGCCCGAGCGGTGCCGGAGCTTTATTTTGAAAATCAGACTCTCTTAAAGAGAACTTATTGGAACCTTAAATACCTGCCAATAGCCCACAGTTAAAGAAGATTTAATTGCGGGTATAACTACAGGTTTATTCAAAAATATAATTAGATAAAATATAATAAAATCAGCTACTTACCTTCTGACTTTATATCCCTTATGAAAACATGATCTCCAGAGTCAGCAGCTTACGAACAGTTTCTATTTAAACAGGTAATATCTTTACTTCCATCATCCAGCTACAAAGAACAGCCAACTGAATAGTAAGCGGCAAACCCAACGCAAATTTGTCAAACGCCTCGAATATATCAAAACTACTTTATTTTAATACGTCTGATATTAATAATTCAAAAGATCAGTCTTAGTTCCGCAGTCGTTATTCATATCGTCATGGTTTGACTCCTCATTTATCATCATTCGGATAACTATAATGGTCTAAATTTTGTAAAATTAATTATTTGCGTTATTTCATCTATTTTAGTCTTTTGAAAATTAGTTCTGACATTTTTTTATTTCTTTATTTACCGCCTTTTTTTATGGCTGTCAAGAAAAAAATTTCATTTCATGATTTATATTTTTTGAAATGGCGGTGAGGTGGCGCGGGAGGGGTGGGTTCATAAGGGATATAAAGTCAAAATATAAACGCTTTATTTTATTACGTTTTTTTGAATTATACTCTTGAATATACCCGCAACTATACCCGCAATTAAATCCACTTTAACTGTAGGCTACTGGCAGGCATTTAGGTTCTTAAAGAGATGTCTTTAAGGGAATTTAATTGCTAAAATTAACTTCACAGGGATGGCATGTGGACCGGCCCGGCTGATTAACTGAGGGGACTCTCCAAAATAAATGCTTCTCTTTTCGTGTGAATGCCGAAACTCATCAAATCGAACAGAAGTTCAAGCAGCTGCCGCCCCATCTCAACGAGTGCGATCTACGCTTATTTGTGGCCGCTGAGGCCAACTCCTTCGGTCGAGGAGGAGTTGGGTTGATGCCTTGGAAAAGCTTGCGGAACCTGTGGCCAAAGTCGATCCGGAATCGCCGTTGCGACGGACGGTTAAAAGCGCAAAACACCTTCCGCTGAACTTTCCAGGCAAGGATTTGAAGTTTCCCCAAGTACAACAATGCGGTAATTATATGATATATAATATATGATCTAACAGTAAAATAATTTTTAATTTAGCAATTATTATGACTATATAAAATATTTTTTATATATAAACAGTAAAATAAACAATTATACAGCTTCCGGCAATCCTGTTTTCAGTATAGATATAGATACCAAAAAAAGAAAACTATTTGGTAATTTTAAAAATCAAGGCCGGAGATGAGAAGTTAAAGGTTCTGCCGCAGCAGTTAGCGGTCATGATTTTCCAAAGCCTGATCTGCCGGGAGTTCTTCCGTTTGTAGCAGATGACATCAAAAATAATATGGGGCACGTGTCACGATTGGAGCTGATCATGATGCATCGGAATTCGCGGCAAACTCAATTTATGGGTGATGGAAAAAATATGGAGAACTGCTGTATAAAGATTCTTCTGGAATTCTTATCACTTCGGACTCAGGGGGAAGCAATGGCTGTGGAATTCGTCTATATAAATACAGCCTGCAAAATATTGCCTATAAAATAAAATTACCGATTTCAGCATGCCATTTCCCTCCGTGGACCAGTAAATATAGTACCGTGGACCAGTAAATATAATATAATTGAACATAAATTATTTTCTTTTATAAGTTCAAATTGGCGAGGAGAGCCGCTGATAAACTATGAAACTGCAGTTAAATTGATATCATCGGCCAAAACATCAACTGGCCTGACAGTATCGTGCGTTTTAGACTATTCTGCTTATCAAACAGGAATTAAAGTAACTAAAGTAACTAAAGATCAAATTTCATCTATAAATATTGAAAAAGATAAATTTTTTTATAGTGAGTGAAATTATACAAGTGTTCCAAATTAAAGTTTATGTAAAATAACTTTATTGAACTCAATTTTTGTTCCCGGCAATAAAAAATTAATTTGGTAAAATAAACTGGAGCGTTTATTTTGGAGTGTCCCCTGACCATTGACCCGAAAAATAAGCCGACTAATACGATTATATTAGTCGGCTCTTTGTTAACGGGACTTTAAATTATTTATATAAGCAAATATCTGTCCCCTAAACCACCGCTTTTAATATGGCAAAATTTTCTTGCCCGCAGTTTCGTCCAAAATAATAGCCGAACCCAGGTAAACCGCCGAACCGCCGCAGATGATGCCCATATAACCGGCAAAAGTCAGGATAGGAGCGCTTTCGGTAAAATAGTAAACAGACAGTGAGCCGAAGACAATAACCAGAGTCACAAAGATAAAGGTCAGAATCCGGCCGCCTTTAAAAATACCCAGCAAAAGCAGGAACGCGTAAATGGTCCACAGACCGATCCAGGCGCCCAGTAAAGGCAGACTTTCGGTCTTGTTCCAGCCTAGAATCGGGAAGACCCAAATACCGAATAAAGAAAGCCAAAAAGCGCCGAAAGCCACGAAGGCCGAGCAGCCGAAAGTGTTGCCTCTGAAAAATTCCATAATCCCGGCAATGGTCTGGGAAATACCGCCAAGGAAAAAAGCCATGGCAACGATAGCCGCCTCAACAGGCAAAAAACCGGCATTGGCAAAGCTGAGCAGAACAGTGGTCAATCCGAAACTGACCAGACCGAGGGGGGTAGGATTGGCAAGAGTCATGATACTCCTTTCTTCTTTCTCCAGGGCATTAAGGGGAGCCAGTCCACTGGAAAGGGAAAGGGCTTGGCAATATGTTACCCCTTCAGGTCAGCCGGGCTTAGACACCAAATCTAAATCAGGACGGGAAGAAGGGCTCCCCTAGCCCAAAACCAAATAAAAATGAAATTTTGCGGATACAATAATATCCATAATTAATTTCTTAAAGTCAAGAAATTAATTTACTAGCAGGGAATATGCCAATTTACTCTGTAAAATCAAGTAGTTATTCAGGAAAAAAAACGGAAATCGCTTTTTTACCTAAGTTCTGGAAAAAAACTTTTTGGCCCTATTGGCAGAAATAACTTGCCCCTTAGGCAATAAAAAATGAAGACAGACAAAATAACTCTAAATTTCAGTAAAACAAACAATTACTAATATTTTAACATTTTTTCAATTTTTATATATTAGTTAAAGTCTATATTTAGCCATTAAATCCTGAACTGAATTTGGGGGGTTTTCTCTTTTGGGAAAATAGCTTAAAATTAAATAATTCCGGTCGCCGCGACCGGACGCCTGCCGCATCTCGCCTTTTTGGGGCTTTTTGGGCCCGCTAATCAAAATATATTTATTGGCCGTAACAGCCAGTTTTTCCTTTACCTTAGCTTTGAGCCTTAAATTAAGCTTTCACCGGTAAATTTTGAGGTCCGGATTAAACCTCAGAATCCACTTTAAAGACGCATTTCGGGCCTTACGGCCGGGTGTGATTTTTAAGTTTTCAGCTTAGAAAATTAAAATAATTTCCCGGTTTTGGGCTTAAATATAACCGCCGCCTTTTTGGCTTTTCGGACAGTATAATCCGAAAATCCCCGATGGCTGACACTCTGACAGGTAACCCGCCCGGGTTATCCGGGTCCGGCCAGGGCGGCCGACTCAAAGGGGAAGATTGTATGCGACCTTTGACCGCCGAAGAAATTGACCTGGTCATGAAAAATTCCCGCTGGGCAACCGTCATTACGGTTCAGTCCGACGGACGGCCTTACGCCATAGAAGCTACTCCTTTTTATCCCGGTTCCGGGGTCGGCTTTATGATTAACCCCAGAGGCGGGACCTGGCGAAACTTTTTGCATCATCCATTTGTCTGCCTGAAATACACCCTGACCACCCCGGATCTCCAGGATTGGCTGGGCATCAGTTGCCACGGAACCGGGGAATTTGTCCACGATCCCGATGCCATTTCGGAAGGCTGGAAACTGCTGGAAAACGTCCTGGGCTATGAATGCCGGGAAAAAGAGGCCGTTTGGAAGAAAAAACCGGCCAAAACCCCTTACTTAAAAATCCGCCTGATAAGTAAAACCGGCCGATGCAGCGCCCGGCCGGGCGGAAAACTGCCCCAGACCTTAAAGCAGAAAATCCAGGGACAGACGGATTTTCTCAGCCTTTAGCCTTAAATACCGGCGCCTCAGAGGGCTTTATGTTCCAGCCTGAGGCGCTTTTATTCCGGCCATTTTGTAAACCCGCAGCATCTCGGAACTAATCGCTTTTCTGTAATTTTTGTTTTTATCCGGAGTGAGGCTATCGGCTCCCTTTGATTTTTAAGTTCTTATGCTATAATTCGGAAGAAAAAAACTTAGTTTAATCTGAAGGCAAGGATTGCCGGTAATCATGGTCACTCTGGGAGAAATTGAAGGATTTTTGGTTGGCCACTCGGCCGACTTGACAGCCGAAACCGGCTGTAC
Source organism: Deltaproteobacteria bacterium (assembly GCA_031264185.1). Classification (GTDB taxonomy): domain Bacteria; phylum Desulfobacterota; class Desulfarculia; order Adiutricales; family Adiutricaceae; genus JAIROO01. Next base: position 4,230 of record JAISEL010000067.1, on the reverse strand, counting down.
GGTCATTTTATGTCCTCAGGGCGCGGTTGCGTCGGCCTATACCCCGGGCTTTGCTCCGGGCAGCCGGGAGACGGAGCTTTTAAGACCAGAGGGCATGGTTGAAATTATCCACGGTCTGATCTTAACCGGCGGCAGCGCTTTCGGCCTGGCTGCAGCCGACGGCGTGGTCCGGTTTTTAAGGGAAAAGGGTCTGGGCCTTGCGACCCCTTACCAAAAAGTCCCCTGTGTGGCCGGGGCAGTCATATACGACTATCCGGGCAACAAATCCAAAGGAACCCTGCCCGATGCCCTAATGGGTTACCGGGCCTGCCAGGCGGCCGAATCCGGTCCGGTTGAAAGCGGTCCTGCCGGCGTCGGCACCTCGGCTGAATCCGGCAAACTAGGCGGCCGGGATTTGTCCAGCCCCTCCGGCCTGGGGTCTTTTGGGGTTAAGACCGGGGACGGTCTTATCATGACCGCTCTGGCCGCCGTTAATCCGCTGGGCAGTATAGTCTCGCCTAATACCGGGGCCATAATCTCAGGCTTAAAGACTCCGAAGGGCAATCTGGCCACCCGGACCGAAATTTTAGAGACCTTAAACTCTTTGGCCGAAAATAATCATCCCGGCCAGACTGTTCTGGTGGCTGTGGGCACCAATGCCCGGATTAATAAACTGGACGCCTACCGTTTAGCCAAAATGGCCGGCTGCGGTCTGGCCAGAGCCGTTTTTCCGGCCCATCTTCTTTTTGACGGAGATACAGTCTTTGCCTTAAGTACGGCCACCGGGCCGACCAAAGACATCTCCTATCTGGGGGCCCTGGCCGCCGAGGTGGTCAGCGAGGCCATAGTCCGGTCAGTACCTCAGAGTTTAAATAAAGCAGAGTAACCGACCTTGTCCGTTTTTCAGGCCGCCTGGCCGCTGTGGTAATAATTTCCTGAATCCAGCCATCAATAACTGACCCCGCGTCTGCAGTAAGTCTAAGGGATTTTAACAAGTCCATAAAAAATTTACCTTTTTACCGCTCAGGCTCATTTCAGTGCGGAGCAAACGAATGATTTTGCCGCTCATGGTTTCTTTGCTTGTCGTGCTGAAATGGACGTTGACCTTATCAAGTTACTATTATGAATGTTACAAAACATATAGGAACTATTATTTTTGATAATGAATATAAAAATGCGCTTAATATATATAATAAATTGCAAAAATGTCAGCTTGAATAACCTTCAAATAAAAAAAATAGTATTTTATATATTTTAGCCGATGGAGATATGGTAAATACCAGATATCAGGGTAAAGAAGAAAGCATTTAGCGGAAAAATAAACTTAATCTTGTCTATTCAACTGAAAACGTTCGTATCCGGGAACAAATTATAAAAAATAGAAAAAAAGAACATGGCTATTTACATGACGGGAGTAAGCCATTTTTTGGCCACCTAGGTATATACCAAACGGGAGTAAGCCATTTTATTAAACAATAGCTCCAAATATTTGGCCTGCCTTTTGCATTAAACGTCTGGACTAGCCCTTTTACGAATTTAGTTCCAGCTGTTCGTTTTTTTGAAGAACTTTTGGCAATTGAATTTCATAGCAAATTTTGTGCCAAAACATAATTAGCAAGTTTTATGCCAAAATTAATTTCAGCAAAAAATTTGCAATATGCATTAAATATAATATTCCATATTATCTATGGCGTATCGCTATATGATAATTTTTTCTCTTTCAGAATAAGGTTTGGTCCCTCTAGAAATCTTGTTATAAGTTACAGGCTCAACTTTAACAGAATTCTCAATAATACGCTGAAAGAGAAGACCACGGTTTTTTGACATTCTCCTATTAAACCTAAAAACATGTTCATCCAAATAGTATTCAAGCTGATCTCGGGATATTCCACCCTGGTACGTTCCTAAAATCCATCTTTTAAATAAAGAAATAACTAAATGTACATGAGGAAGAGCATCTTTATCTTTACTAATACATTTTACATCATGTTTATATCCATATTTACTAATAGAATGATAACCTGACCAACCATCTGTTATTATATTAGTTCCTTTATCAATGTTTTCTTCTATAAAAACGTTAATATTATCTGCACTAGCTGATTCTATAAGGTTCATTCGTATTCTGCCTAAACTATCATTATCATTAAGTTCTACTCCTATGATAATTAAGGCTTTTTTATCAGATCCCCTTCCGGGATATCCTTCTTCAAAGCTGCCATACAAAGTTTCATCAACTTCAACAGTTCCTTTCAGCTTCTCACGCCCAGGTCTGACCATTGCCCGACGTATTTTGTGAAGAAGAGTCCAAACTGTTTTGTAAGTAAGACCGAGCTCATCTTGAAGCGCAAGGGCGCTGACTCCACTTTTCCTTCTAACTACCTCCCAAATAGCTCTAAACCATTTCATTAGCGGTAATTTAGTGTCTTGAAATATCGTTCCAGCTAATATTCGTACTTTATTGCCACAAGTTGAGCACCCTAATAGCTTTCCTGACAGCCAATGTTTTGTACTTTGACATTTTTCGCAGATGAAACCATTAGGCCACCTCACCTGAATAAGGCAGCGTATACAGTCGTCTTCTGACTTAAAGAGGTCCTCAAATTGCTCAATATTTTGAGGGCAAGATATCATGGAAAAAAAATACTAAAATTTTTTACTCCTGTCAAGTATATACCCACCTTGCCAAGCGACCCTTTACTCCCGTCATGTAAATAGCCATGAAAAAGAATTACGCCGTGAAATTCCAGTCAAAGATTATACTGCTTATATTGGCGAAGCAGCGGAGTTCAAAAAATTATTATTCTCATGCGCGTGGAGGCATGGTTATGGCAGCCACCACAGGGAAACAGTTTTGATCAGCGACGGGGGGACGTGGATCCGTCACTTGAAAGAAGAGTTGTTCCCTGACGCTCAACAAATACTGGATTTCTGTCATTTTTACGAAAAAGTATGTGATTTCGGAAAATTATATCATAAAAAGCCACCTAAAAATATATATTTTAGCGTAAAAATACCTTTAATAAACTTAAATACAGTAAATACAATGAAATTTAAGATAATATATTAATTAAAGAAAGATAAATAAAACTTATTAAAAGTTTTATTTATATAAAGAATAATATCAATAATATTGACTATTTAAACTATCACCGGAAAAGTCATCTTATCGGCAGCGGAGCTATAAAAAGCTCGAATAAAACGGTTCTCCAGTACAGATGGACTCAAGGCAAGCAGGAGCAGGAGAGAGGTGGAATATTTCTTCCGCGCAGGAATGGTAACATTAAAAGCTAAAATGGAGAGTAATCGTTGGGAAGCAGACGTTGTTTTTCCAGTCAAAAATTTCTGTAATGTTAAAATTTGATATTATATAATATAAATAATTATTTAATTAGTTTTATTATACTATTGGCAAATAATTTATTTCTTTTAATAACAAAATTATTATATATATTCTAAAAAATCTATTTTATTTGAATTATTTGTATCATTTAGGTAAAACGCAGCATTAGCATAGAATTCGGATAATAAATCTTTCATTTGATTTATAAATTGTTTTTTGCTAGTTCCATGTCAATTTCGTTATTTTTTCCTGTCCCAGCCAAGTCAGCCTCCAAAGAAAACTAGTGCCTACTTTGCTAAATTAGCGATAGTATGTATAATGAGGGGTATTAGGAGGCGGAGACTATGGCCCGAAAAGCCGAAGCCCCTGTTTGTTCAGGCCAGGACAAGTTAACTCTTAAGCGGGGCGGGTTGCCGGTAAAACCATAGAAGTTCGTCTGTCCGAGCGGGCTGACTATGTTTTAAAAAGCATTGAAGAGCTTCAGGACTCAGAAACCGCCTCTTTGTACCGGACACGGCCGAATACTGTCGCCAAATGGAGAAAACGGTTTATTTCTCCCTGGACTGACGGACTTTATGATGACCGTCGGCCTGGCAAGCCTCCTGAATATCCTGTTGATGAGACTCGAAAGTCCATACTGGAACTCCTGGGACAAACTCCCCCGAAAGGCCAGGCCGCCTGGGACGGGAACGCTGCCGCCAAAGAACTTGGAATCAACAAAAATAAAGTCCGGCAGGTTCTGAGACAAGAAGGTATTCATCTCCAAAGACAAAGGACTTGGTGTGTCGTTACCGATCCAATGTTTGCCGCCAAGGCTGCGGATATTGTCGGTTTGCACTTAGATCCGCCTGAAAAGGCCCTGGTTCTGTCCATTGACGAAAAGCCAAGTATTCAGGCTGCAGAGAGAC
>JAISEL010000059.1 GCA_031264185.1 Deltaproteobacteria bacterium | reverse complement strand
ACGCCATCTTTCAGGGATGTTTGGCTGCCGGAGGTCTTAAGGTCTTTGGCGAGGTGGCCGGGGCCGCCGGACGCACGGACATCATTGCGGAGCGCCCTGGGGACAGGTATCTGATAATTTAGAGGCTACCATCCAAGCCGCTTTCGAGAATCTCTTTGGTGAAGCGGCTGTATTGCTTCGCGATGTTCTCATAAAGAATCACCCTCTACCGCTCGACTGGAGCATATCTTCTATCGGGAAGAATGCGACAGTACAAACGGGGCCGTTTGGAAGCCAGTTGCATGAGGAAGATTACGTCTTGGAAGATGGCATACCTATCATTACAGTCGAGCATATGTTTGGTAGATATATTCGCCATAAAAATCTCCCTCTCGTCTCAGCGGATGATACGTCTCGTTTGTCCAAATACTCTTTATTAACAGGCGACATTGTATTTAGCCGTGTCGGTTCTGTTGATAGAGCGGTTATGGTATCGAAGAATGAGAACGGATGGCTTTTCTCTGGGCGCTGTTTGCGGGTAAGACCATTGGTTCAGAGCCATGCAACATTCTTCTTGTGGTGGTTCGGTCAAGACCTTATAAAGCAGTTGATTGTAGCGGCGGCGGTTGGAGCGACGATGCCCTCGATTAACACCACGATATTGAGCGAAATCCCAGTCATCATGCCACCGCAAGATGTTTTTGAAAAATTTGATGTCCTTGCAAACCGCCTGCTTGACCTTGTTTTCGACAACAACAGCGAAATCAAGGCATTGGAAGAAACAAATGAGGCGATGTTGGTGCGTCTTGCAAAAATAGACCTCTAAATTATCATTTAGCTGATTAGTTCAGCGGAAAGGCCGGAGATATGGAGAAAAATAATGCCATTAAGCTCTTTGAGGAAAAATCCATCCGCACCCATTGGGATGCGGATAAAGAAAAATGGTCTTTTTCGATTGTGGATGTGATCGCCGTCCTGACAAACAGCGAAAACCCGCAAACGTACTGGCGTGTGTTAAAAAAGCGCTTGCTTGACGAAGGAAATGAAACCGTTACAAATTGTAACGGTTTGAAAATGAAAGCGGCTGACGGGAAAATGCGCATGACCGACGTCGCCGATACCGAACAGCTTCTGCGGTTGATTCAGTCCATTCCTTCCAAAAAAGCCGAACCATTCAAGCTCTGGCTGGCGCGGGTCGGCACTGAGCGTATTGATGAAACCGCCGATCCGGAGATTGCCATTGACCGCGCGCTTGAAACCTACCTCAAAAAAGGCTATTCTCGGAACTGGATTAACCAACGGCTGAAAACCATTGAAGTCCGCAAGGAATTGACTGACGAGTGGGAAAAGCATGGCATCACCGAAAAAACTGATTTTGCGATTCTTACAGATGAAATCACAAAATCATGGTCGGGCAGAACGACACGGCAGTATAAGGAATTAAAAGGCTTGAAAAAAGAGAGCCTGCGGGATAACATGACCAATGTGGAGCTTGTGTTGAATATGCTGGCGGAAGTGACAACCACTGATATAACTCGGCAAGATGATCCCGAAACCATGACAGAACATAAGGACGTGGCGCGGCGGCAGTGTGGCGCGGGCGGCGCGTGTACAGTATGAAAAACAGACCGGGAAGAAGGCAGTTTCCCGGTTAAACGCCAAAAACCTGAAAAAATTGGCAGACGGAAAGCAGGAGGCGGAAAATGAAGATTAACTATTACCCTGGCGGATAATTATGATAAAAGAGTTTATCCTTTGTTTCTTCAGTCTTTAGCATACTCAAAAATTTATGCAGTTTTTATAGTCTATTTGTAGTATGGTTAAAAAATTATTATATCGTGATCAAACATAAATAATAAGGAGTATTTGATCTATCATAATTATCCGCCGGGTTAATATGAAACCCTCGGCAAGCATATTCGGCTTGTGGACAAGCGTAACGCCGATATGGTGACTGACCGCTTGTTGGGAATTAACATAGACAAATACTTTATGCCCTCGGTGGCTAACGTCATCGGCACAGATTTGGGCCGCTACAAACTCATAGCAAAGGGCGTGTTCGCCTGTAATCCTATGCATGTCGGGCGTGATGAGCGTCTGCCCGTCGCACTGTATATGGAGGACGAACCTGCGATTGTTTCTCCGGCGTACTTTATGTTTGAGATTATCGACCGGAGCATACTGCTTCCTGAATACCTAATGATGTGGTTTCGCCGCGCCGAATTTGACCGTATTTGCTGGCTAAAGACAGATGGAAGCGTTCGCGGCGGATTGTCTTGGGACAACCTCGGACGTATGGAACTGCCTGTTCCTTCGCTTGACAAGCAGCGGACGGTGGTCAAAGCGTACCAGACCATTACTGACAGGATAGCCTTGAAACGGGCGATAAATGATAATTGAGGTCAAATACCGGAAAAAAGAGGAGGGCCACACTGATTCCGACCTGAAAAAGGAGCTGGAGGAAGCTTCAAAAGAAGCCTTAAAGCAGATAGTTGATCAGGACTGCGCCGGACCGATCAGGGGCATGGCCAGAGAGATCACCGGCCTTTCCCTGGCCGTGTACGGAAGGAAGCACGTCAGATCGGATTTCGTGACCTGTGATCTCATGAAGCCGCAGCCTGCCAGGTGAGATCATAGACCCTCTCCGAAGCCGAGGCAGGATCAGCTAAAAGGAAATCAAGCGAAAAATGAACTGCTTTAGTCAGAAGACCCGGAGAAAAGCTCACCAAAAGCTTGGAATCTGTAACCGTTCAGGTCTATTATTTTACTTAGGCCCGGGGGCAGTGGCACGTCCGACCCAAAGTCTCCAGTTCTCGTCCGGTCTCCGGGCCTCTTTCTGCACTTTTTGGCCGTTAAATCAGAGTGCCGGTCTAAGGAGGCAACTGGACCAGGAACCTGCCGGGCTATTTTAGAGCATTTAGGTGGCATTTTCAGATCAGAAGCCTGCCAGGACCTTATTTAACTTGGCTGCGGTAAAACTCACCCCCCAGAATCGGCTGGCATGGTGTAAATAAATAATGTCGCCAATATTATTTTGAGGCCTGACCTTAACTCAGGATGGCACCATTGGCTTTAATTTCAGGATATTGGTACCGTTTTCATATTAATTTCGGCATAATTAAAGACACTAATAACAAAATTAAAGTTATAAAGAGAATAATTTACGGTTACAATGACTTGAACTTCTTCAAGCTCCTCATAATGGCCGTCCTGAGTAGTCGGGGCAGGATTATTTTCAGACTCAGAACGCAGTGAAAATTTGGGCTGCCAGCAGCCAAAAACTTATTTTTCCGTTCATCTATTTTAGGTCTTCTATAAAACCCGTGAACAGTAAGAACTTAAGGATTTACGCCAAAAAAAATCTTTTGTAACCTTTGATATTCATGGATTATAACCAATGATCGCAAATTTAAGGAGACCCTCTTTTTTGCAGGCAAGCGGGTCATAGACGAGGTAGCCGCCCGTCAGGCCGTCGGCTGTCAGCAGTTTTTTGACGGCAAAATTATTCTTGCCCGTGAGTTTGACTGCGGTCACGCCGGAAAGAGCCAGTTCATCGACCGCATCGGCAAACCCGCCGTCATCGTCGTGCCAAAAGACGATGCGGCGTTTATGGAATTCGGGCAGGTGTCGGCGGCGAACCGCTCCGCAAGCCTTGATTTTACCGTGTCTGACAGCATACTCTTTGCCTCCGCAGTTATCGTTTCAAGCCCTGACGTATTTCTGGTTCCGGCTGTTGGGTTTATCAGGGATTGTCATTTTCAGTTTTCCGGATTCAAGCAAGGGCTTTAGTATCTTCGCCCTGAAATGCTCGCGGTGGGTGATACCCAAAAAGACTTGAATCTCTCCGCGTGTTTTCGGTTCGGCGCAAAATTTCAAAATTTTCTCTTCGCGCCCGGCTTGCCCGGTGACTTGCCCGGTGACTTGCCCGGTGACTTGCTCGGTGACTTGCTCGGCAGCGAGCAAGTCGGAATTCGTGTTTTTCAAAATTTCATATAAAGCGGCAAGCGTGAATTCAATAAACACGCCTGAGTCGTCGGCTTTTCTTGCATCCTCTATCGCCTTGTAATACTGCGGGCGGTTCTCATACAGCACAGACTCCATCGGTATCCACGCAAAGATGACGTTCCACTTGGCGAGCAGGAGTGTCTGCCAGAGCCGCCCCATTCGTCCGTTGCCGTCGGCAAACGGGTGTATGGTTTCAATCTCATAGTGCAAAATCGCGCTTTTCAGCACGGGGTGGATGCTGGACGCTTTCGCCCAAACGAACAAGTCCTCAATAAGACCCGGCACGAACTGCGGACGCGCCCCGATATGCACCGCGACATCGCCGTCGAATACACCTACGTCGCCGCTACGGAACTTGCCCGCCTCTTTCACCAAGCTCTGCGTCATCAGCTTGTGGGCTTTCAGGAAATCGGCGACCTTGTAGGGGTCAAATGTCATAATCCTGTCGTAGGCTTCGTAGGCGTTTTTGACCTCTTTAATCTCCGTCTGCCTGCCCGCGACCGCCCTGCCCTCAATGACAGCGGTCACCTCGCCCAGCGTCAGGGAATTGCCCTCAATAGCGAGGGACGAATGAATCGTCCGCACACGGTTTTCGCGATGCAGTTTTATATCGCGCTTGAAGCCCGTGCCAAATTCAAGGCGGGTGACGGTCTCCACAATTTTTGCCAGGCAGTCGGCGGTTTTTTCCGTTATGGTATACGGCGGTTTGCTCATCTCTTCCACCTCCTTAAACGGGTGTGTCCCCTAAATAATGTTTAAAAATAGCCCTCACCATATGTCTATTAGCCGACCTTCATTATTTATCTTATGACTCTATAATAAATATCAAAATAATCACATAGTTTAATTTAAGTAGCTCTAATTACAAAAGAGGACTGAATCATAATTATAAATACTTTTCGCCGTAAGATCAATATAAATCAATTTTTTAAAATTCAGTTATTGAATTTATTTTATTTTTAAAATTCAGTTTTACTGTAGACAGTTCCCAAGGTCCTTAATAATTCAGTTTACCCATTTTTTTCGCTAATAAATATTTATTATAGATTTTAAATATTTAAATGCTATAACAAGGATACTTTATCTTTTATGAGGTTCCCTATGTCCAACGAACAAGCTGCACCTTTGTCTTCCTTCAGCAGGCCGTTCTGTCTCCATGGCCCTTTCCGAGTACGAGAGTAACTCTGACCATGAAATTCACTCCTGAAGGGAATATGCTGGAGACGGAAGAGGATATTTCAGCCGTTCTTAATTCCTACGGGGCCGTTCTAACCGAACACTGCCTGTCCCTGTACGGCGCTGACTGAAGGCAGCCGGCAGCTTACTATGCCAGCGGCCAATTCCCGCAGACTTATAAAACACCGTATGGCGGCGTTAAAGCAAGCCGGCATGCCGGTCAGCTGAGAGCGGCAAATATATATCCCCTTAGAGAGCAGGGCCCGTACGGTCCTGAATTCGGCGCCTCGGTCCGCCGAAACGGCCTCGTCAAAGACGGCGAATATGCCTTCAGCAGCTGTACGGACCGACTTATCGGACAGCCATGATGTGTCTGTCAGCAGGGACTATTTGACAAAACTGTCAGACAAAGTCGGAGAATCGGTTAAAAGCGCAGAATCTTTCATCAAATATGAAGATCCTAAAGATCTGAATAAAGACGAAATTAAGACCATCCCCGTTAGTTTGGGCGGAACGGCTCTGCTGCTTTAGGAGAAAGGTCAAAAGCCAATTTTCAGAGAATCCATGGCCGGTGCCGTCTCCTATTATTACCCCGGCGGATAATTTTGATACAGACAAATCACCATAAGGTAAAATCAATAAAGAAATAGATCATCATAATAATCCGCCGAGGTAATATTAGTAATTCAATAAAAAAGTTTTTCTTGTTGTTGATAACCTGAAAGGTCATCACGGAAAACTTGTTCAGGAATGGCTGGAAAAGCAATCCAAAAAAATCGAGCTTTTTTTCTTCCGCCATATTCGCCGGAGTTAAATCATGATGAATATTTGAGCAATATTATACTAACCCGGCGGATAATTATTATGGATCAAATACTCCTTATTATTTATAGATGATCACGGTATAATAATTTTTTAACCATACTGCAAATAGACTATATAAATTTCATAAATTTTTTAGTATGCTAAAGACTGAAGAAACAAAGTATAAATTATTTTATCATAATTATCCGCCGGGGGAATAAAAAGTAAAATGCAGAATCTGCCGCAAGCCCATTCTCAGGACGAACTGAATTCAAATGTACAAAGAATTATTAAACAATTGCAAAATGATCATTCAAAAACTGAAAAAATTTTTGACCATGATAAAATTAAAATACGCGAAAGTCAAGGTGAAGCAGAAGAATAAATAGATTCTTATAATTATCCGCAGGGGTAATATTGCCACGGCACGAAACCCTGAGAGGATTAGCTCAAAACCTGTAATAGAAACAGAATTACAGCATCTCAGAATTAAATGCCGAGGTAATATATTACGTCTGCACGAAATTTAAAATATTTTTTTGCAGATTTTTTGCTCTGCGAGAAAAATCCTCGACAGCCTATACTCCTTCTGTGTTTTTCCTGAAGATTGGACATTTACCCTTGACAACACGAATCGGAAAATTCGTTCTTAAAACAAACCTTACATTGCCGGCCTCAGAAGCAGCCCGTAAATATAAGCAGCTTTTGATGGCCGGGACCGTATTCAGAATATCAGAATCAACACTTCAAACACGACCGGCGCACCACCAATGTGATGGAGCGGTACGCGCCGCATCTGGTGCAGTTTTTTGGCTCTTCTTCTGCGTAAGGATCTTATGTATGCAATGGAAGAAGATCAAAAAGAAAGCGGAGTTCAGGCAGAGCGGAAGGATCTCATAAACAATCTGGAAATGTTGGCATGCTCGAAAATTCAGGTCAAAGAGACATCTTTTGAACTGCGCTCGGAAGCCCGTCCAGGCGCGAAAAGAGTTTTTAAGGCCTTGGCATGAAGCTGCAGGACCGCATTAAATTTGACAAAACAAAAACCGAAAATTAAAGCATAACTTTCGCTTTAAATACGATAATAAATGTTTAATTAACATTTTTAGATGATAATTATATTATTAGCTGACTATAATATAAAGCAAGCTGACTGAACCGGCTCTGTCATTCCGGCAGGAAAAGCCGAATTTCACTGCATTTTTTGAACGGTCAAAATATGTAATAATTGCCGGTAATTACTGAACGCCGGCGTCCGGCTTGACCTCAGGACAATTCGCGGAAAGAGCGGCGTGCCGGACCGGCCGTTTTAAAACTGGCCAAGGCCTCCGCAGCCGCCAAACAGCCGGAATTGGAGGGTTGGGAAACAAAATGATTGTCTTGGCCCGGGCCTGTAGAACAACATTTAAGGCCCTGGAAGAGAAAGCCGCCTGAAACAGCCGGGGAACGAGAGCCCGATCCCCCGTTTTTGACCGCTGATCCTCTTTACGGCATAAGTGAACCCGGAAATGTTTTCAGCAGCGCAGTTTTGCAGCCATTGGGATCCAGTACGGCCTATATTCTCCCGGAAGCCGCTGATCCGGAGATGTTTTTCAGGTCCATTGGCCTTTCCGGTGAGCCGGACTGACATTTTTTGCTTCCGGCGCGATATCCGCCGCAGCGGCGGCTTTGTCCGCCGCCGGATCAGTCGCCGCTCCATCCCCGGCCTTGAAGCTTCACATAGAAAACCGCAAAAAACGGAGTTCCGACCAGGGCTGTCAAAAGCCCGATGGGTATCTCGGTTTCCATAAGAGTTCTGGCCAAATCATCCATAATCAGAAGATATATGGCCCCTAACAGGCCCGCCGCCGGCAGAAGCTTCACGTGGTCCGGGCCGACCAGCATCCGGGCCAGATGCGGGATGACCAGTCCGACCCAGCCGACCCCTCCGCTGACCGCCACTTGGGTTGCCACCAGCAAGGAAACCAGGATTAAAACCGTCCAGCGGATTAAACGGACATTTAAGCCTAAAGCTGCGGCATCCGAATCCCCCAGCGCCAGAATATTGATCCGCCAGCTCATGGCCAGAAGAACCGGCAGGACCACGGCCGAAACCAAGGCCGAAAAAGCCGCATTCCGGTAAGAAGCTGAGGCGAAGCTGCCCATGAGCCAGTAGACTATGTTCGGAAGCTGAGATTCCGGGTCAGCGGTGTAGGTAATGACACCGGTCAGAGAGCCGAACAGGCCGCTGACAATTACTCCGGCCAGGACCAGGCCGATTGCGGACCTCTGACGGGCCAGTCCGGAAAGAAGGAAGATTATGAACAAAGAGGCGCAGCCGCTCAAAAAAGCCGAGGGAATTAAGCAGGCCGCGGAAGAGGAGCCCAAAGACATGGCCAGAACTCCCCCGAAAGAAGCGGCGGCCGAGACGCCCAGAATTTCCGGCCCGACCAGAGGGTTCCTGAAGACTCCCTGGAGAGAAGCCCCGGCCACCGCCAGCCCCATGCCGGACAGGATCACCAGAAGAATTCGGGGCAGCCTGAGAATCTGGACCACGACCCATGGATTGTCAGTGCTGGGACGGGCGTTTTCCGTGAATCCGGAAAGCAGAATCTTCACCACCTCAAGGGGCGGAATTTCATAGCGGCCTATCAGCAGAGAAGCCAGGGCCAGCGCTGCTAAAACCAGAAAAAGCAAAGGCAGCAGGAGTTCTTTTCGGGCGAACACGGCGGATCTGCGCCTGAACCTGGCCATTAAGCTGCGGCTACCAGTTAAACCGGGACAGGCAGCCCGGGTCAGCCAGAGGATTTTCGGCCAGAAAGCGGTCAGTCCAAAGGGCTTCGGCCTCCATTCCGGTCCGGTAAAGCTTTTGGCTCACCGGATCGGCGTATCTTTCCGCCAGATCATGAGGCCCCGGCAGTCCGCCGTAAGCGGCCGCCGTTCTCCCGGTCAGCTCAGAGATGATCTCGGAGCAGCTTTTCTTCTCTATCTCGTCCTGGTTCCGGTCAGTCAGCCGCAGAGTCAGCCAATCCTCAAAGACATCATCACCGGAGTCTAAAATCTCCCGGGCCCACTGGCCTTCCGTTTTCCAGCGCCCCAAGCCGGCCTTCAGCAGATCCAGGGTCCGGGAAGGCAGGCTCTCCAGGTCGGACAGTTCCGGCCGTTCAGCCTCAAAGGAACGCCCGTGACCGCTGTAACTGACCGGAATGAAGTATCTTTCCTGACAGGGACCGGCCAGATCCAGCTCTGAGGCGATGCGATCCAGATCAGGGAGATTGGATTTTAAGACAAGGACTTTCTCCATCAGCCCGTAGCCTTCCCCGGCGGCGATTTTCTGCAGCCCGAGCTGATGCCTGAAATGGCCCTTTTTCCGGAAAAGGCGGTCATGGGCCTCGGGCAGGCCGGCATAAGTCCCGGAAACGCGGCCGCAGCCGAGGGATTTTCTGGCCCGGAACCACTCCCGGGCCAGACTGCCGCTCATGAAAGGCAGGCCTCCCAGCATCAGATAATGAAGGTTCTGAGCCCCGGCGACCCCCAGGCCGTTTTTCAGAAACAGGCCGTAGAGTTTGGCGAACTCTTCCGTTCTGAAGTTGTAGGAGTTGCCGAACCACTGCTTCACCGTTATAGGGGACCCGGAACTGTAATCCAAAAACCTCCGGACAGTACTGACAAACCTGTCAACGCTCACCTTGTAGGTCCTTTTGTCATACAAAAGGCAGAACCGGCAGTCATTGGCGCAGGGACGCATCTGCGATATCACTAAAACTCCGGTTGGTCTGAATTCAGCCATTGTCAGTCCGCTCCCCCTTCAGAAGAGGCCGGCGCCCGCCTTATGAATCCGGCGTAGCCGGCCGACTGCAGGTTTTCCTTCAGCCTCAGCCACTCGTCGATTTCATCGTCAGACATGCAGTAGCCGAAGCCGTTCAGATACGACTCCCTGATTTCCGCCCGCAGATTCAGGCTTGAGGGCGCCTCAGGCCGGAGAGTCTGAAGCAGCCAGAGCAGCGCCAGGTGCTCCTCCAAAGGGCCTTCCAGCCTGGCCGCCCCCCGGGGCAGGTGATAGACGCGGCGGTTCCGGACAGCCTTAAGGCCCTGCAGCCTCTCATCGCTGTAAATGTCTTCGACCCTGATTGTGGAAGAGGCCAGCAGGAAATGATTGATAAGTATTATTTCAGGATCAGCGGACAGGAGTGATTCGACATTCAGTATTCCGTTTCTGCCGCCGGTCTTTTCGGCCAGATTCCTTATATGTATTTTACCGGCATTGAAATTGAACCTTTTGTAATACCTGTCGGTCCCCAGACTGAAGCTGTCATCGTCTATTATCAGTATTTCCCTGGCTGAAGTTATTTTAAGGGCTTCGCCGAAAATTATTCTTTTCTTCTCTTCAGTCCGGTCAGTCAGATTTTTAACTCTTCCGCTTTTATCCGTCATTTCGCCTAAAAGCTTAAACAGCCGTTCCTTTTCCCCGCTGTCCGCCGATATCCTTATCAGTCCCTGAACTCCGGCCCGGTCAAAGTCTCCTGACAGGTAATCCCAGGCCAAAACGGCATCCGGCCTTTGGAACATGGACTGCTCAACGCTGAAGGCGGCGGCGGATTTGTTGTCCAGAAAAGCTAACGGCCTGTCCGCCAGAGCCGGAAATATCCGGCTGAGGGGCGACAGACTGATCTCCCGCCTCATGTACGGCGGGATCATCAGAATGTGCTGATCCGTGCCTTCAATCAGAAGGTAGTGCCAGGAAACCGGGGTCAGCATCATGATGCGCCGGGGAGGGCCGTCCAGCAGGACCGTCCTCCCCGTCATGTCCTCAGCCTTTACCGTTCCCGGAGACGGAACGGAGAAGACTTCCGGCGGCCGGAGGCAGCGGGCCAGAATTGCGGCCGCCAGAAGCCCGCAGGCCAAAGCAGCCGGACTGAGGGGCCGCCGGAAAGACATCTTCAGAACTCAACCGCCCCGGTTAAAATGAAAGTCCGGGGCTGGGCCAGAAACAGCTCCGCTCCGGGTTCGGCCCCCCAGTAGGCCTTGTTGGTCAGATTGGTGACATCAAAGCGGAAAACGCTGTCCTTGCCGTAAATTCTGGTCCTGAACCTCAGCCCCAGATCCACGGTGGCGTGCGAAGGGACTTTGACCAGGTTGGAGTTATTGGCGTAGGAGGAGCCGTAATAATCGACTCCGCCGGTCAGGGTCAGGCCTTCGATGAAAGGGGTGTCGTATTCCATATACATTTTGCCGATGGTTTTGGGCACATACTTGGGCCGGCGGCCGTCCAGGGCCCCGTTCTGGGTCCTGAGCATCCTGGCGTCCAGATACGTGAAGCCGCCCAGCAGGGTCAGGGAATCCAGCACCTTCCCGGTTACGGAGAACTCGAATCCCCGGTGGCGCTCCCGGCCGTCCTGGGTCAGGACATTGTCCGCACCGGCGTAATTCAGGCTTTTATCCGTCTGAAACCAGGCCCCGGTCAGCAGTACGCCCCCGACCAGGGCCTTGACCCCGATCTCATACTGCTCGCTGTCCATGGGCTTGAGCAGCTGTCCGGCATTGGCGTAAGTCGGGCCGGCTATGCCGCCTGACTCCAGGGACTCTATGAAGCTGGCGTAGGTTGTCACAAAGGGGACCGGCTTGAAGATTAAAGAGACCGTCGGAGTGGCCTTTTTCGAGTCGTAGGTCTGGGTTTTGGCTCCGGAATTGTCAAACGAGTCGTCTTTTATGTGGGCGTAATTGAGGCCCAGCATCAGCTGCCACCGGTCATTGAACTTAATCTCGTCGCCTATGACAAGATTATAGATGAAAGTCGTGTAATCCTTGGCTCTGCCTTCGTAATTATTTCCGAATATTCCGTATTGGTTCAGATCGAAGTCCGCCGCGTAATTATGCCGGAAGCTGCCGGGCAGATTATTGGCGAAAATAAAGACCGTCCTCTTGACTCCGGCCCATTTGCCGATATATTCGGTCACCTCATAGCCGTTGGCCCCGACGGTCAGATTATGCTCAATGCCGAAGGTATTGAATTTGGAGTCCAGATAGGCGTAAGCCCCGTCGGAGACGTCCTTCCAGTTGAGAGCCCTGGCTTCCCAGGAATAGCTGTCCGGTCTGGCGGCGTCAAAATAGCTGACTGTTATTATTGATTTCCTTTCAGTTTCCCGGTGGGCGTAACCCAGTCTCAGGCTGAAATGCTGACTGAGCGCGGCCTTGAAATTCATGTCAAAGCTGGAGGCTTCAACATCATTGAAAGTATCGTCGGAGACCCACAGTTTCCTGGGATTGGGGGCGCTGTGGATATAATCCTCGTTCTCCCGGACCATAAAGGCCCCCTGGCGCCCGTCATTGTCAATCTTACCGAAAGAGCCGTGGAGCTGGAGCAGCACCCCTTCAGCGATATTCCAGTCCAGGGCGCCGCTGACAAAATTTTTGCTGATCTTCTGGCGGTCGATGGAGGTGTTTCCGTCCTGGGCCATGACGTTCAGACGGTAGGCCAGCTTTCCGCCGGCTATCGGGCCGCCCGAATCGAAGTGGGCAAAGAACTGGCCGCCGCCGTTGTCGCCGAATCTGAGTTTGTTCAGGTAGGTATAAGTTGGCTTTTTGAGATTATAGACCGCAATGCCGCCGACATTGCCGATCCCGTACATGAAGCCCGAAAGCCCGCTCATCACTTCCAGGGATTCCAGGTCCTCCACGAAGATTCCCAGACCGACATTGTCCGTCTGGATGCCGTTCATGATGTTTTTCTGCAGCGATCGGAAGCCTCTGGTGATAATGGAGTTGATCCAGTTGCCTTCCGAAGACCAGGCATCAAACATGTTCGGCAGCCTTTTCAGGATATCTCCAGGATTTTTGGCCTGAATGTTTTCAATGAAGCCGGAGCTGGCGATGGACACCGTATACGGCAGGTCCAGAACCGGCTTATCACCCCACGGCCCGAAATTGACGGCCTCGCCCGCAATGTAGCCGGCCTCAGCCGAGCCGTCCGTTTTCGGTCCCTCGACCCGGACCGTCTCCAAGTCCTCGCCTGCGGGCTGTCCGCCCGTCCGGCCGCTTTGCGCCCAGAGCCCGGGGGGCGCCAGAAATGCCAGCAGACTTATCCACGATAAGACAAATTTACCGATAAAATTGTTCACGATACATTCTCCCTGTTTTAAAAAGCAATGAAAATTAACGGATCTTTTTTACAGATCTCCGCCTGAATCTCTTCCGCCGTAAGCCCGTCGGGCGGAAGAGCCGAAAAGACCGCTTTTCTCACTGGAAACTGACAGCTTCTGAAAACGCCGGCCGCCCGGTCACCCAAATAACCGCAGCCGCCTCAGTCTCCGGCCGAACACGGCCGTGGCCGTCCTCTTAAAACTGAAAACCCGCTGTCCCCGCCTGATTTCTTTCAGAACAGCCCGGAACAGCCAGGAAGAGGGGAAGGAGTTCAGGCCAGGCCGCAGCAGTCTGGCACCCGGCTGCTGCCGTCCTGATGACCAGGGACTGCGGTTAATAAAAATTGGCGCAAACCTTTCCCCACAGCCAATCCTACAGCCGGAATCAAGGCGGACCGGAGGGCCTGTAAAACTTAGGACCGTGAATAAACCGGTCAGTCGGTCTGTATTTCCTAAACTGCTTATCAGACTTTAAACAGCAAATTAGAATTAATTTTTATTAATACTGCATAAGTAAGTACATAAAATTATATATTAATTGCAGGCAGTTTATGAACCAGTCAATTGCTAATATTTTTAAAACAAAGAAACGGCTCCTTCAGAACAAATATCTTGTCCGAAAGAAACCGTAAAATAAATATTTTACTAGCATAAAAGCAGTATTTAAAAATAAATATTGCTTTTATGCCTGTTTGATATATTTTTAGAGAGTGTTTAGCGGCAGAGAGAGAGAGAGAGAGAGAGAGAGAGAGAGAGAGAGAGAGAGAGAGAGAGAGCAAAAATCATGCCAATTGTTGGCAAAACATTTGACTTAAAGATTAATAAATTTGGAGCGCAGTTACGCTTATTTAACTTCACTTTTCTGTCCGTTCCTGATTTTCCAAAGAATTACGACATCACCGCCACTTCAGCTATTAATGGTCAGATGAATTAAAACATTACGATTTCGACCAACGATTCCACCTTTGACCTGCGCCCGCCGCTCTCAGAGAGATCACCTAGAAGAGGCGGCCGAAAGAACATCAATCATTAAATTTAGAAATGTATGTATTATTATATATCCTTATAGCATAAATAATTTTGAATATAATTTGATTTAAAATGATTAAATTGAATATTGAGACCTTAATTTTTTCAAATTTCACCGGCAGCACCAAACAACAGACTCTGGTCTGTGAAACGGATTAAGGTGATTACAGGAAGTAATTAAGGGCTTTAAAAGCCGACCGTCCACCATAAGCCTCCGAACTTCGGCCATCAGACAAAAAAGAACCATTAGCTTTCGATATTAGAAATAATATAAACTGACCTTACAGCAAAAAATATTTTGTGTCAAACAAAATATAACTGTTCCATGACTGTTTTTTAACTTCTTTTGGTTGCCAAAAAAGTGAATAAACTCCAGGCCACCCCTTTATCATGGCTTTGATTGGCTAAGACCGTGTCCCGCTCAAAATCTCTAGACCCGTCCATGCTTCTCCCTTCATTTTTCAGCCGTTAACCCAAAGCGGAAAAACAGCCAGAGTATAGGTCATCCCCCAAGAAGAAAGGGAAAAAGCCTCCAATTTTTAATACAGGATTTTTCCGCAACCATGGAAGAAAATAAATTTTCGGAAAGGACTGCCTAGATGTATGCAGAAAAATTTTAGAAAAATACGGAAAATAACTAATTATATGCAGATATAATTGATGAAATAAACGATAATTATTCTATACATATATATTTATAGTCGTATTAATATTATTTACTATATAATATTTATGAAATATATATTATATGTTGATATACTATATTATTACAGTAAATTAACTTAAAAATTATTTCACTGTCAAACTAATAATTTTCAATATTAGAGACTGCTCCGGCCGGACAATTGGACACTTTTTTGTCCAATATTGATCTCAACACTTGAACGGACAGGTTTTCCGTCTATTATTGGACAATCTATTCTCGGACAAATGGAGGACCTGTCTATTTTGTGACAAATTGCGCTATCCATAAAAGGATTGTGTCACTCAAAGACTTTATATGCCTTCCCCTCTGAAAAATAACTTAGATTAGGCTTTCCTTTCTCCTGGACTCTTAAAGCGGCCAGAGGTTTGCCTGATTGATCGGCTAAAGCCAGTCCCTCGCTTTTTTGGTCCCGCCAAAGAGCTACCCGGTCTTTTCCGGCCGGATCTCTTAAGATTAAAGTCGGATCACCTTCCTGGCTCAGAGCTAATACGGCTCGGACCCGGCCTTTTTGATCGGCTAAAGTAAAAGAAGGCAGGCCTTTGCCGGTTAAAGCCACCTGAACTTTAGCCGCTCCTTCTCCGTCCCGTAACCAGATATGGGGTTCGCCCGTCTCACCCAGTCCCATTTCCAGCCTGTACTCACCGTTATCGTCCAGCATAAAAAGCCGGGGCTTGTCTCTGACCAGGGTCAAAAGCAAGCGGGTACGGCCGGAATCATCGGTCAGTCTCAGTTCTCCGGCCACCAGGGCTTTCTGGCTGGCTGACGGGGCGGCGGCCTGAGCCTGGCTCACCGGTCCGGCCTGACCAGTTAATTGAGCCAGAATTGAACCTAAAAACCCGGCTAAGAACGCCAGAGCCAAAACCAGACCCACTGATAAGGAAAGAGGTGTTTTCATAAAAAACTCCGGAAAATTTAAAATCTTTTTCTGACCAGAAACCGGTTCGGGGAAAATTATTTCTAAAGGCTATTTTACCCCAAAGGAAAGGAAGTTTTTAGCCCTTTTTTACACTATATATAAGTAAATTCACTAAGTTAAAGGATTATTCCCTTTTTCCGAACATAAATCTTCCACATTACTGGAACGGTATATTTAGGGTATCGAAAATTTAATTTATGTCTATCTAGTATTTTTTCGAAAAAAAGCCTTGACTTATCCTTTCAGACAAGGTAATCTGTTGAAGTAACCTGTCTTCTACATATTGAGTTGTCTTTCAGACTGAAAAGACTAATTGATTTTTTTTAGCATTCAAAAATCTTATTTTGCTTTTATTCAAAAATTTAAATGGCTTTTTCATAGATACAGACAAAAATAATAATTTTCACTCTCCATGGTTTAGATTTATTTTGTTTAAACTGATTGGCGCTAAAAGTATTGTTCTCTGTTTTCAGTTTAAATCTCTGTTTTCGGCCTTATTTAGATATTTTTTGAAGGTAACGAGTTTTTCCTTTTCTCTTTTGGATTTGCTTGTTTCTTTGTCTTAAGTTTTTTATGCTTTTTAAAAACAAAATACACTGCTAAGGAGGCAGCGCTTGTTTTCCACCATCAAAAAACGGGACGGTCGGATGGCCGTATTCGATCCCACGAAAATCACTCGGGCCATCCTCAAGGCTGGCCGGGCCACCGGAGAATTCGATGAGGATCGGGCGGCCGGGCTGACTAAGGCAGTTCTCAGCCTGGCGGCTCTTACCTTCAGGGATAGAATTCTGGAGGTTGAAGGGGTTCAGGACATTGTGGAAAATGTCCTCTTGTCTTCTCCTTACCGCATCACGGCTAAGGCTTACATTCTCTACCGGGCCAAAAGAGCCCAGGCCCGGGCTATTATCTCCAAAAGCCAGACCGATCTGATGGAAAGCTACTTAAACCGCCAGGACTGGAAAGTCAAGGAAAACAGTAACATGTCCTTCTCTCTCCAGGGCCTCAATAACTATGTGGCCTCGGCGGTCACCACCGAATACTGGCTCAATGTCTTCTACCCGGAAAAGATCAAAGAGGCTCACTGCTCCGGGGATATCCACCTCCACGACCTTAACCAGCTGTCGGTTTACTGCGTGGGCTGGGATCTGGCTGATCTGTTAAAAGAGGGTTTTAAAGGCGTCTCCGGCAATGTGGAAAGCGGACCGCCCAAACGCTTCCGGACTGCTCTGGGCCAGCTGGTTAACTTCTTCTACACTCTCCAGGGCGAAGCGGCCGGGGCTCAGGCCGTTTCCAGCTTTGATACTCTCCTGGCTCCCTTTATCCGATATGAAGGGTTAAGCTACAAGGAAGTTTACCAGTCGCTTCAGGAATTTGTCTTTAACATCAATATTCCCACCCGGGTCGGCTTTCAGACTCCATTCACCAATATCACTCTGGACCTTAATCCGCCTTCCATCTACCGCGACGAGCCGGTGGTCATCGGCGGTCAGACCATGAATGAGACTTACGGGGAGTTTCAGCCGGAAATGGACATGATTAACCAGGCTTTTGCCGAGGTTATGATGGCCGGCGACCACATGGGCCGGGTTTTTACCTTCCCCATTCCTACTTATAATATAGTTCCGGGTTTTGACTGGAATAACCCCAAACTGGAAGCGGTCTGGAAAATGACCGGACGCTACGGCATTCCTTATTTCTCTAATTTTGTCAATTCGGATATGTCGCCGGATGATGCCAGATCCATGTGCTGCCGGCTGCGTTTGGACAAAAGAGAACTCCGCAAAAGAGGCGGCGGTCTTTTTGGGGCCAATCCCTTAACCGGCTCCATCGGAGTCGTGACCATCAACCTGCCCAGAATAGGCTACCTGGCCAAAGACGAGGATGACTTCTGCCGCCGGCTGGACAATTTAATTGACATTGCCCAGGAATCTTTGACCATCAAACGGAAGACTCTGGAGCAGCTCACGGAAAACGGCCTTTATCCGTACACCAAATTCTACCTCCGCAACGTCAAGCAGGCTACCGATCACTTCTGGGCCAACCATTTCTCCACCATCGGTTTAGTCGGAGCCAATGAGGCCTGCTTAAACCTCTTCGGGGAAGACATAACCAGCCGGAAGGGCCAGACTTTTTCTCTGTCCGTTTTAAGCCATTTAAGAAGGCGCATCTCCGAAATCCAGGCGGAAACCGGTGATGTCTACAATCTGGAAGCCACCCCGGCTGAGGGGGCCTCCTACCGTCTGGCCCGACTGGATCTGAAAAAGCACCCCGAAATGGTCTTTGCCAACGGAAAAGCCAACGGCCGGAAGTTTGTTCCTTTCTACACCAATTCAACCTTGCTTCCGGTTAACTACACCGATGATCTCTTTGAGGTTCTGGAGCTTCAGGACGATCTCCAAGCCTGCTATACTGGAGGGACGGTGCTCCACGCTTTTGTGGGGGAAGAAATAACCGATCCCAAGATAGTCAGCTCCCTGGTCCAGAAGATTACCTCCAATTACCGTCTGCCTTACTTTACGGTCACCCCGACCTTCAGCATCTGCCAGGAGCACGGCTATTTTAAGGGAGAAAATCCGGTCTGTCCTAAGTGCCAGGCTGAAACCGATGTTTACTCCAGAGTGGTCGGCTATTTGCGTCCGGTTAACCGATGGAATGACGGCAAGAGGGAAGAGTTCATCCTCCGTAAGCCTTACAGTCTTCGGTCAGAGCGCCTTAGCCAGACCGGTTTAAAGTCCAAAGAAGAAAAAAAGCGCCCGGAAGAGGACTTAACCCCGGAATTTGAGGAGTGTACATTTGCGTCTAGGGGGACTCATCAAGATGTCAACTCTGGATTATCCAGGGCTGATTAGCGCAGTCCTGTTCACTCAGGGCTGTAACTTCCGCTGCCCCTACTGTCACAACCCCGACTTGGTTCGGCCTTTTGGCGAAATAATGGACGAAGCCGGGGTTTTTGACTTTCTGAAGACGAGAAGAAGACTGTTAGACGGGGTAGTCATAAGCGGCGGAGAACCGTGTCTGGCCGACGGACTGGCCGGATATATCAAGTCAGTCAAAGGTCTGGGCTATCAGGTCAAGCTGGACACCAACGGCAGCAGACCTGAAGTTGTAGCCGATTTACTGGAACGGCGCCTGGTTGATTATGTGGCCCTGGACATAAAAGCCGATCCGGCTGATTATCCTCTGGAACTAGGACCAAAAGAAGCCACGGAGAAGGTTTCAGAAACCATTGGACTTCTAAAAAAACTGGGCCGGCCCCATGAATACCGAACCACTGTGGTCAGTCCTTTTGTGACTCATGAGACAATTGTGGCCATTGCCAAATCAGCTCAGGGGCAGTGGCCGCTTTTTCTTCAGGCTTTCAAGAAAGAAAGGGTTTTGAGGGAGGGTTTCTTTGAAGAGTATCCGGATCAGCCCAAAGAGGAAGATTTAAAACATTTCCGAAAACTGGCCGGGTTCTACCTGCCAACAGTTGTCAGGCCATAATGAAAAAATAATATCTTAAATCAACATAAAATTTATAGTAAAATCACCGGCTTACAGATTTTTTTAGTTAGTCCTCAAACCGCTATCCAACCTGTCACTACCTTAAATCCCCTCCCCAATCGATCAGTCTTTTTTCACAAAAAGCATCAGCTCATTAATAAAAGGAAGCTTATGGAAGCGGAAAAATCTATAGAATTTGTTTAGCCGAGGGAATCCGGGCAGGCAGAGTAAGCCATTGTAGCCGACATAAAAATTGGCGGCAAATTTTTTACAATTTTTCTTAAGTTTTCCTTTAGAAAACTTAAAGACATTCATTTCATACTTCCAATTGCCATAAATTGTAGTAATTATATAAGTCCAAAGACATGTTATATATGCTTCATATGGAAAAACTAGTATTCCCCCTGGCTTTAACATTGAATATAAATGTTGTAGATAATCATAAGGTATAGAAATATGATGCAATATATTATACCCATATATAACATCTAAAACTTCATCAACTTTGAATAACTCTTCAGTTACCAATCGACAGTCGTAGCCCTGACTGGCTAAATCATCAACACAGTTCTTCCGAACTTCAACGCCAATAATTTTCGCGTTAGAGTAATGGGCGCTTATCCGTTTTAAGCGCTCCCCATCACCAAATCCCACTTCCATTATGGCGGTGTTTTCATTGACAGAGATATTTTTATCAATTAAATCAGTTAAAAATTGAAGATGAAAATTCTCTCTATCGATAAAATGCTGTGGATCTCTAAATAAAGAGTTGTATTTAGCGGTATCGTCAGATTGAACTTTGATATTATTTTCAGATAAATTATCCATTTTAACCACAAAAATGTTAATTATTACCTTTAAGGGTTCCAGCCAACAACTGCCCACTGTGCTGCATGGTGCTGCCTTTGATTGCTATACCTGTATTTTTTACATATTGAAACTTTTCCTTGTCCGGCCCATAGATAGATCTGGCTGACCTTATGACCTTAGAAAACAATTGACTTTATCCTCCGGTCAAAACATCAGCGACTAAGACTTGGTGGTCTCGCGAAAACACCATTTTTAGAAATTGTAGGGGTTGCCCACTGATGTGGGATTCTGATGACCTTAGATTGGAAAAGGTTAACTTTGTACTCTTACACATAGGACGAACTACCAGTGAGATGAAGTCTATAAGTCCAATGTGTTTTCTGATTGTTGGAGATATTAATTTTGGAGTAAATAAAGATAAAGATAGTAAAAAAATGAATTCTATACCAGATTTGCCTAAATTTAAAAGCAAAAGGAATGTAAAATATATAATTTTTGCAATGAATCCTGCGGAAGCCCTTAAATAACAATATAAGGGTATTTGGAAAAAAGAGCTGTTTAGAGAGAGAGAGAGAGAGAGAGAGAGAGAGAGAGAGAGAGAGAGAGAGAGAGCAATAATCGTGCCAATACAGGCTGGAAATCAATCATTCGAATATAATTATATTTTGAACGATTATTCATAAACTAAATCCAAAGCCACAGGGCTATATATTCTTAGACTGAGGAATTATCCTAAAAATAAATCGGGAAGTCAAGCGATAAAAAACTTTTACAGCAATTCTAATTTTGGCCAGCAGCTTTTTTAGGATCGTTTAGGCCGAGGACATACTGAAAAAAAACTTCACTGCCTGAATCTGGTATTGACCGCAATAGGCCGAGGCCGAATCTGCACCATAGTGAACAGCCAGCGTTTCTCCGGGTTCTTTTTCCGGTTGATCAGAATCCGGAACCCTAATCCTGTTAAATAAGTCTGTCAGCTTAAATTTACGAATCTCCAGAGACATCCATATAGTATAAAATAACATTTGCCCTGCCTGTTATCTGATTGTCTTTATAAACATCATTAATAAACAACTAAGAATGTTTAAGTTTAAAGATTAATTTACTATAAAATATGTATATTAATTTTACCATAGACATTTATCATTCTTATAAAAAACTTGATTTAACTTAAATTTTTTATTGACACATAAATTTTTTCATGTATAATTAGATAATATGATTCTATTAGATAAGTTCATAGGCCTTCTTAGAAAAGTCGCAGAGACTGTCCCTGACCCAAGGAAAGGGAAAAATATGGTTCTTCTCAGATTTGCGATCACTCCTTTATTATACACCTTGTGTCTTAGGTGACGTTTTTCTGGCTTTAAGTGCAGGAGGTTTCTGGCTTTAAGTGCAGGAGGTCTGGTAAAATATTAAACACAAAGCACCCTGCCACCCTGGGAGGCGGAGAAAGTTTAAATCAATCTTTTAACATATTTTTAATGTATTATTCTTTTA